>NZ_WHNX01000031.1 GCF_009362815.1 Alkalibaculum sporogenes
CTCGTTCGACTTGCATGTGTTAGGCACGCCGCCAGCGTTCGTCCTGAGCCAGGATCAAACTCTCAAATTAAAACTAATTTTGCTGGCATTACTTTTGTTACTTTGTTGCTTACAACTTTCATCGTAAGTCTTATACTATTTTGTTTAGGTTGTGTGCACTATTCTATTTTCAAATACCTATGTTGTTACTTGTGTTTAAAGCTTATCGCTTGTTTTGTTGTTAATTTTTATTGTCTGTCTCGTTTGAAGCAGCTTAATTATTATATTACGTGTCGATTGTTTTGTCAACTACTTTATTATGTTTTTTTAACTTGTTTTGTAATGTTATAATTATAAATTATTGCTTAGTGTTTTGTTTTATTGACTGCTTGTCTTGTTTCGACTTTTTCTATTATAGATACTATTATACCTTTTGTCAACATGTTTTATGAAATATTATTAAAATAAACTTAGTCTTAGAATCTCATGCTTGAACTACACTGTATCTACCATAAAACCCGCTACAATTTCTTTTAAAACTCTTATTGTTTCACTAGTTTTACTTTCTGTTAATCTACATTTTGGTATAACAACTGATAGACTAGCTACATAGTTACCTTCTACTGAGAAAACAGGTGCTGAAAAGGTAGTCGAATCCATCTTTGGAACTTCTTCTACTAAATACCCCTTTTCTCTCACTTCACTAATAGTTTTTTTGAGTTTCTCAATATCGTAGTGTTCCTCGCCCTCAACAATCCTTTCAATAGTTCGATCAAGTATACTAACAGGTAGGTATGCTAAAATCACCTTACCACAAGCACCTTCATGTAATTTCAGAGTTTCTCCAATTCTTTTTACAAAACGTAGTTGATGGTAACTATTAATTCTTTCTAACACTACACAATTATCTCTATCTTTTATTGTGACAAAAACCGTCTCCCCTAACTCATCGTATAATCTTTGCATTAAAGGATATATTACGATACCAGGAATATTCATTTCTCTAACTATTCCGCCATAATAAATAAAATTAATTCCTAGTGAATACTTTTTTGTCGAGTTATCTTGATGAATTATACCGCTATTTCTTAAAGATTGCATCAATCGGTGAGTCGTAGAAACATTCATGTCTAATCCATTGCTAACATCAGTTACCCTCCAAAACTTTTTGCTTGGATCATTGGCCATTAATTGTAGTACTTCAACTGCCTTATCAATTACTTGCATACAATATCCCCCATTACTTCTAAACTAAAAATTTATTCTATATTCTTCACAGAATCTCGGATAATAATTTCGTGTGGAACAAAAATACTTTTATTTTCATCTTGTTTATTGTTAATAGTTTTAATTAGCATTCTAGCGCTAATTGCTCCAATATCGTACATCGGCTGTGCTACTGTAGTAATAGTTGGTTTCACCCATTCTGATATAGAAAAATTGTTAAATCCAATTACACTCATGTCTTCTGGCACTTTCAGTCCTACATCTTCAGCTTTTCTAATCGCGCCCAAAGCCATTTCATCATTAAGTGCTACTACTGCTGTAGGTCTATCTTTAAGCTTAAGCATCTTATCCATCAAATCATAACCACCTTTAATAGTATACTTACCTTTAAGTTCGTAGTCATTATTTACCTCTATTCCTACAGATTCGAGTGCTCTTATATAACCTTTTTTTCTTTCTATACCTACATACGATATTTCATCTTCATCTGTTAAAAAACCAATTTTTTTATGGCCATTATCTATTAAATATTTTGTAATGTCATAAGCTGCTTCATCATTATTTATAGATACACTTGGTACTCTTTCTTCGCTATCACTCAATGCTCCTAAAACTATAGGTACCCTACTATTCGTTATAGCCAAGATTAAATCTTCACTTAGAGATTTACCTATAAATAGAATACCATCACACTGTTTTTCAAGAAAAACATTTAGATAAGTATGTTCTTTTATAGGGTCAGAATCTGTATTACATAAGATAATATTATAATCATAGATATTGCATACATCTTCTACACCTCGAACAACCTGTGTATAATAGGCTTGAGTAATATCTGGTATCATAATCCCAAAAGTATTGGTTCTTTGCATTTTTAGACTTCTTGCAATTGCATTAGGCTTGTACCCTGTTCTATCTATAGCATCTTGTACTCTTTTTTTCGTTTCATCATTTACTAATGGTATATTATTTAATACCCTTGAAACTGTGGCAACTGAAACGTTAGCCTCTCTTGCAACATCTTTTATTTTAACATTCATATTTTTCCTCCAGATTATATTTTAATTTGAAAAATTCTTAATCTTCTCTACAATTAATAGTATCATATCTAAAACTTTGTCTATATATTTGTTGCCTTTTCTATTTACGATAATTGGAGCAAGCTCTTTTTCATCTTCTATTGGCATATTTGATACAGCTAATGATTTTAACGTCGTTACACTTGGGTTATTAAAATCTACTTTAAGTGTATCAGATGAAACGATACCACCAATAGAACTCATAGCATATACTTTAAACAACTTAGGGTTATCGATGAAACTGTCAGTATAAAACATTATGTTTTTATCATTAGTTACCCTTATACTACCTACTACTGCCTCTAACGGTTCTCCTTGGCTTACAGTCTTTATAGGTATAATATCCTCACCTTGCAAATCTGTGGCTACTACGGTATAGTACTGTACTTCTTGTTCATCTATATCTATACTTTTCGTCCATTGCAGTTTGTATTGTATCTTGTCATATCCTAAATCTTCAGTGTCTACTAATGCAATGGTTGGTTTTGTTGGAGCCTTTACTTTGCTTTCCATACCAGATGCGTTCTGCCAATATTCTTTGACCTGCGGTACTTCTAGCACAAGTGGTATATTATTATTTTCTTGTGGATTAATATTATAAATTGAATACTGATAACTAGCACTTTTATTTATGGAACCTGAGTAATATCGCTGTTCAATATCTTCAAAGTAGTACGCCTCTTTTCCAGTTGATGATCCGTACAACTGAACATAATCCTCAGCACATATCTCGATAATACTCCATTCATGTCCGTTAATATAATTATTCGTAACTTTGTCATACCCTTCAAGTTTTCTAACTTGATAAAGTTTTGTATCTCTCCAATCATCAAAAGTTTTATTTTCATATTGTATTAAATAGTACAAAGTAAAGTGATGACCATATTCGTGAGAGAGAGTTCTTGCAAAGTCTTCTACTGTTTGTTTATTACTCAAATTATATAAATCAATAGTATTTTCTTTACTTAAAATAATCTTCTCGTTCCCCAAAATCTTTAATCTGTTATAAGATGCATTGTATACTCCTTCTTCTTGACCACCACTTGGGTTATCACTATAAAGATTTATTTCTTTAAGATATTTTATTTCATCACCATAAGTGTTTTTCTTAAATTCTTCATATACTTCAATTAATTTATAACCTGTCCAATTTTCCGAGTAGCTATTTATTGTTAGCCCTAAATCTGTTTTGTATTGATCATACAATGTTTCAGCCGAGACTGCATTTGGGGTAAGAAACAACAAGAATAAAATAACAATACCTATTCTTTTCATATTCTCTTCATTGCTTCCTTAATTAACCTAGGGGTAATTTTGCATTTTTCTTGAGATACTGAGCATACTGCAAATCTCAAACCCATTTCTAATGGTACCAAGAAAACTTTTTCTTTACTTAACTCTTTCGCTAAACCTATTGGATCATTAGATGGAATAGAGATGAAAAACCCATCTTTATATGGACAAATTTCTAATCCCACTTCTTCTGAAGCTTTCATAAAAGAATTTGCCCTAATCTTTAACATTTCTTTATAATGATTTCTTTCTTTCTCAACCTTTTCCAACAAACTCTCATCTCTATATATCTTTGTCAATACCTCCATAGCACATCGTGTACCATTGGACCATACACCTCTATTTGAATGTGAGCAAGCATTTTTAAACTCTATTGCCACATCTTTATTAGATGATACTCCAATTATTGCACCACTTCTAAGTCCATAAAAAGTGTATCCCTTAGACATACTATAAGACACTATACTTAATATATTCTTAGGCAAGTTACTCAATAAAGATAAAAACCTTCGAGATTCATCTTCACAAAAATCTATATAGGCTATATCAATAAACAGTACAATCTTATTTTGATTAGAAGATGCTTTTCTCTTAAGCATCTCTATTATGCCTAACCACTCGTCATAACTTAAACTAAATCCTGTAGGATTATGAGCTGGTGAATTTATAATAATTATTAATCTCTTTTGTTTATCTAATAATAGCTCCACCTTTGACTCAAAATCTTCAAAGTTAAAGTTCATTTTTTCATCAAATAATTTATATGTGGAAATTTTCCTACCATGTTCTGTAGCAATTGTATTATATGGATCCCAATACCAATCAGAAGTTAAAATTTCCTCTCCCCAACTGGAATAATTCCATACAGCATGTCTTATAGCTCCTGTTCCACCTGGTGTCGCTACAGCTTCAATAAACCCATCTGGTTTATAATCTCCAAATGTAGTTTTAATGGCAGTATCTAAGTATTCATTAATACCATTTAGTGGAGCATATGCTGCAAAACTTTCATCTTTCAATTCCCTTAATGCATTAAAAACAGAATCAAAGGTAACTAGTATTCCTTCATCATCTAAAAACACACCTATAGTTCCATTTATAACATTATTAAAACCATATTCACTAATAGCCTTTTGTGCTTGTGTATTCGCACCAAAAATTGCGTCTTCAGCTACCTGTCTAATTGCATGATTAGCTACCATGTTAAAACTTTCCAATTTAAGCCCTCCTGTATAACCCAAAAACATATAACTTCCAATATTTTAGATATATACATTTATTATACTATAACAACTACAGGTTTACACAAATTGTTAGCAATCTTTTAATATTTTTATGCATAAAAACATTATTATACTATTATTCTAAAAAAAACACGATATCGACTCAAGATATCTTTTGTGAAGTAGACATACGTACTTTTTTGTATTAATATTATTATGGAATAATTAAAAGGAGCACGATAATATGAAATTTAAAAAACTTATTGTAATTGCTATAGCTTTTTCTCTTATAATAGCGACTAGCGGATGTAATCAAAAAAACGAGTCAGAAAATGAAACAATTAACTTAGGTCTAATGAGCGACACTGCCGCTATACCAATTGTAGTAGCAGATGCGTTAGGATTCTTTAAAGAAGAAAATGTAACTGTTAACACACATATTTTCTTTAGTGCTGTCGATCGCGACTCAGCCTTACAAGCTAATGAATTAAATTCTACATCTTCAGATTTAATTTCTGTTGGGTTATTAAAAGAAGCTGGAAGTTCATTTCAAGTAATATCAAAAACTGAGACTGAATATAAACTTCTATCTTCTCCAGAAGAAAGTAATAATACGCTAGATAATTTTCACAATAAAAAAATAGGATTATCTACTAATACTCTAATGGAATTTCTTGTTGATTCTACCATAGAAAAATACAACTTATTAGATATTGAGAAAGTAAATATACCTAAAATGCCTACTCGATTAGAGATGCTAAGCAATAATCAAATCCATGCAGCAATTTTACCTGAGCCTTTAGCTTCTCTTTCAGAACAACAAGGTTCTAAAATTTTTGCTAGTAATATCGATATCGATTTATTCCCGGGGGTATTGCTATTTGAATCAAATTTTTTAGAAGATAATCCATCGACAATGGAAAGCTTTAAAATTGCATACAATAAAGCTGTTGATTTTATCAATGATAATGGAATTCAAGATCTTGGTCCACAAATTAAAGATAAACTTAGTTTTTCAGAAGAAGGATTTGATACTTTTAAAGATATAAAATTCTCCTATTTAAGTCTTCCAAGAGAAGATGATATATCTTCAGCAATGAATTGGCTTTATCAAAAAGAATTAATTAGCAAAATATACAGCTTTGACGAACTTACTTATGACTTTGACTAGCAAGAATTATTAAATACTTATAACCGTTTAGACTGGAGAATAATATGAGAAATTTTAATGGTAATGAAATTGAACTATTGGCACCTGCAGGAAATTTATTAATTCTTAACGAATTAATAAATTCTAAAAGTGATGCATTTTATCTCGGTGGCAAAGAATTTAATATGCGTATGCATAGGAGCAACTTTAATTTTTCTAGACAAGAAATAAAAGACTCAATAGAATTAGCCCATGAAAAGGGTAAAAAAATTTATATAACCGTCAATAATTTAATGTTTAATAATGAAATTGCACCCTGTTTAGATTACCTATATTACTTAGAAGAACTTTCTCCTGACGGTCTCATCATTCAAGATTTAGCAATTATATCTTTAATTAGGGATAATAACTTAAGCCTTCCAATGCATTCATCGGTAATGATGAATGTTCACAATTTAGAAATGGTAAAAGAATTATCTTCTCTTGGAGTAACACGGGTTGTAACTTCCAGAGAAATAGACTTGCAAACTATAAAATATTGGAATAGTCAAAGTTCTATGGAATTCGAATACTTTATTCATGGTGATATGTGTTCAACACACGGTTCTCAGTGCTATTATTCTACTATGCTATTTGGAAATAGTGGTAATAGAGGATTATGTATGAAGCCATGTAGATGGGACTATAAGATAAAATACAACGGATCATTCTACAATACAGAGTTTCCTATGGCTGTAAAAGATATGTGCATGTACCAATATATTCCGGAACTAATCTACTCTGGTGTTAATTCTTTTAAAATAGAAGGTAGGATGAGAGAGTCTTCCTATTTACATAGAATTATTAATGCATACGGTGATACAATTGATAGTTTTCTTGAAGACCCATGTTTTTACGATAGAGATAAACACATGGAAATATTGTATGATTCCAGAAATAGAGATCTTTCAACCTCTTTTGCCTTTGGTAATCCAAAATTAGAATTTATTAATAGACGGTATGAGGGTACTGGTCACTTTTATTCTACAGGTAAAGTTTTTAGCAAACCAGTTCAAGAACATTCAATCGACGATAAACATATAACTAACGCTAAAATGGCGCTGTTAAAAGATACGACACTTAATAATGAAGCCTCAATTCCATTATTAAGTGTTAAATGTGATACTTTGGCACAAGTAGAAAGTGCAATAGTCAATGAAATTGACATAATTTACATTAGTACAGAAAACTTTAGGAAAGACCATAAATTATCTGTAGCTTCAATTATTAATATGAGTAAAATAAAAGGTAATAGCAAACTTGTACTTTCCTTACCTAAAATGACCTTTGATAATGATTTTTATAAATATGACGCTCTTCTAAATAATAATGGATTATTTAATGCTATTGATGGTCTAATGATTTGTAACCTTGGGGCTTTAGCACATTATAAAGACTTCAATTTGCCATTGTACAGTGACGTAACTATGAACATAGGTAATACAAATACAAGTAAACTATATGCTGAATACGGC
Source organism: Alkalibaculum sporogenes (assembly GCF_009362815.1). GTDB lineage: Bacteria > Bacillota > Clostridia > Eubacteriales > Alkalibacteraceae > Alkalibaculum_A > Alkalibaculum_A sporogenes. The sequence continues at coordinate 7,466 of NZ_WHNX01000031.1, forward strand.
CTAAAAAATATAGTTTTATCTTTGGAGATGAATTTGAACAACCTAAAATCATATATGGATGCAAGTGAAAATACTAATGTAGAGATAGTAGCTCATGGATCTCCCAGTATTATGTATATGGATTTAGATTTGTATGAACATATTAAGGTTAAAAAGCCTGCTTATCCAGCGGATAATCTTTACTTTGAAAATGAAGTCTTAGTATTAGTTGACGACAATGGATTTGAACATCCAATCTATAGAGACAATCACAATAAAAATCATTTGCTACTCTATAAAGACATTTGCTTACTACCCATTCATAACGAACTAAGTACATTAGGTATTTCTATATTAAGATTAGAAATCGGTCATTATAATATTAATGATTTTGAAAAAGTAATTAAAGCCTATAAAAAAGCCATATCACATCCAAAAGATACTCTTGATATTTATCACAACTTAAAACCTAATCACATGGATTATAGCTTAGGTGCATTATACTATTAGGAGGTGTAAATTTGAATTTTATTGGTACAGACAAAGTATTAGAAAAAAAACATAATTATCAAATGCCCTGTTCTTTTCATTTTTACCAAAACCCACCTCAGATAACTCGAGGTAAAATGCAATACCTCTACGACGATTATGTCGGGGGAAAATATTTAGATTTTTTTGCTGGAGTTTCAGTAATGAACTGTGGGCATAGCAATGATACAATTATTAAAGATTCTATAGAACAAATGAAAACACTACAACATACTACTACGATTTATTTAACACAACCAATAGTAGATTTAGCAGAAAAATTATCAAAAGTATTGCCAGGTGATTTAAATAAAAGTTTTTTTTGTCTTTCAGGTTCGGAAGCTAATGAAGGTGCTATGCTTCTTGCGAAACTTTACACAGGCAATAATGAATTTATTTACTTAGATGCAGGATTGCATGGAAGAACTCACTTAACTATGTCAGTTACTGGAATCGACATGTGGAGAGCATCTCCAAATCCAGAATTAGGTACACATAGGGCTACGGGATTCTATCCTAATGTAGCGCAAAATGACTTTGATCTTGAGTTAGCTATGAATAAATCTATTTCTAGTATAGAAGAAATTTTAATAAAACAAAATAATAAAATTGCAGCTCTTATAATTGAACCCATTCAAGGAAATGGTGGAATTCTTACTCCACATAAAGAGTATTTTATAAAGTTAAAATCATTGCTAATAAAACATAATGTACTACTAATTGTCGATGAGGTTCAAACTGGATTTGCAAGAACAGGAAAGATGTTTGCTATCGAAAACTTTGGGATCACTCCCGATATTATGACAATAGCTAAAGCACTGGGTAATGGTCAACCAATTTCGGCTTTTTGTACAACTAATGAAATAGCTGCATCTTTCACACGACCATCTGCCTCTACTCTTGGTGGAAACCCTGTTTCCAGTACTACAGCCATTTCTGTATTAAACTATATAGAAAATCATTCATTATGCGAACATGCAAGTAAAATGGGCGATTACTTGACACAGGGATTACAATACTTGCAAAATCGTCATAACATTATTAGAGATATTAGAGGAATAGGTTTAATGCAAGGCGCTGAATTAGTTGAAGGCATAAGTCCCGCAATAGAAAAAACAGATAAAATTTTAGAAAGCATGAAAGATAATGGTATACTAATAGGTAAAAATGGTTTATCACGAAATGTATTAGCTTTTCAACCACCACTAGTTATTTGCAAGGAAAATATTGATGAGTGCATAAATAAATTAGATGTAGTGCTAAAATTAGTTTAAATACAAAATAATCGGCCATAGAAAAATATTCTGTGACCGATTTACTTGTATCTTTTATTATTTTACGGTCTAATTACTTCATAATCATCACCATAATTTTGTTCGTCAAATTCAAATACATCTCCAATGCCTGAAGTTATATATATTTTATAATCCTTTGTTACAAAAATAGCCTCAGTATCTATTAAGCTCTCTATTAAATCAATACCATCTTCTAGCCCTAATAAAAATGCTGATGTAGATAACCCGTCACCATCCATAGACTCTTTAGATATAATTGTCACTTGCCTTAATTCATTATCAGCAGGGTAACCTGTTTGTGGGTCAAGTATATGATGATATCTTTTTCCATCAACTTCAAAGTATCTCTCATAATCACCTGATGATACTACTGAGATATCATTTCCACTTATTAAACCTAAGTATGCTCCTCTATTTGCTGAAGGTTCTTGAATTCCAATTTTAAAATCTACATTATTTTCTTTATTACCTACTAAGAGTATATTCCCTCCAAGGTAGATAATTGCGTGTTTTACTCCATTATCAACTAACACTTCTTTCACTTCATCTGCAATATAGCCTTTTGCAATAGCTCCTAAATCTGCAATCATGCCTTCATCTTCTAATTTTACAGTTGAGTTTTCTTCATCTATTTGTATTTTTTTATAATCAATTTTAGGAAGTGCATCATCTAATTCACTATTTGTAGGTATATATCCATTTGGAGGGTCTATTACCCATAATCCCACAAGTATACCCGTGGTTATGTCAAAATGTCCATTTGATAACTGTGAATACTCTAGACTACTTTTAATAACATGAATTGTTTCTTCAGATACTTTTACATGATCAAGCCCTGCATTTTCCTTAATTTTATACAAATCACTACCCTCAATATGCAAACTTAATAAATCCTCTAACTCTTCTATTCTAGAAAAAGCTTTATCAATTATATTTTCAGCTTCTTGGGTACTAATAGAAGAATCATATATCTTTATATCTACAATAGTGTCTAAGTAAAAATCATTCTTTGATACAAATTCATTAGGCTTAACTTCAACACTATTACAACTTGTTACGTAAAGCATTAGTATTGTTGTAATTAAAATACAACATATTTTTTTCACTTTATTACACCCCCTTTTTATATACCATGTCCATGCAAATTATATGATATAGTGAGCCTGTTAATGCGGGTTAATTTGGCGCAATATAAAAGCTTTAGGATAATCCTAAAGCTTTTATATTTTATATCTTATTTTTTAAACTGTCAATTAATTTCCTAGAGCAGAATTAAATAAGTCTTCAAATTCATTTACATGTATAGATACTCCTGCAATTGTATCTGTATGACCTTTATCGTCTATATAGTTCACTGTGAAACCTTGAGTTTCTAGTAGAAATGCATCAGATTTTTCTGCATTTGATGCCCAATCCATACCGTAATCTACTCCTAGTTCTTTCTTGCTTAGTGCTTTGTCGCCATCAAAATATTTTTCAGTATCATCAGATTTTTCTCCAACAAATACTGAGTTAAAGTTAGAAGCAACAATTGTTCCGTTTACTACTGTGAAGTCAGCTCTATATTCCCAAACGTCTTCTTCTTCTAAAGGTAGAGTTGCAGTTGCAACAAAATCACTTGGAGTAGTATAAGCACCTTCTGCTACTGGCTCGCTAGCTAAAGCTTTCTTTGCTAGGTCAAAAAATTCTACAACATGAATGGAAACTGAAGTTCCTGCATCTGTTTTAAGAGCGTCAGTATGTCCTTCGTCAGTTGTATATAGCTCATCAAATGCTGCTGGATCTTGATTTTCTATTAACCAAGCTTCTGCTGCTTCTGCTTGAGGATGCCATTCCATTCCATATTTACCCTCTTCTGAAAGTGTTTTCTTGTTACCAAGAACTTGAACGTTAGTTCCACCCCACTCAGCGTCAGAAATTTTACCGTCAGCTACTGTCACTACAACAAAATATTTGTATCCGTTTCCATCTGCAAAAGTTTCCTCTTCTGCATAATATACTCCATCTTTGTATGTAACACCTTCGCCACTTGTTGGTTCGTCTGAACCTCCACTTGCACAACCTATTGCAAAAGATGCTATAAGTGTCAATGATAACAACAATAGTATTATTTTTTTCATATTTTTCTCCCTCCAAATTATGTTTTTTAGACGTCTTAATTTTAACACTGTCATCTAGAGATAGTCAACATGTTTTCCTGTACATGAGATATTTTTTATTATTTTATTAATAGGTGAAAAAAATAACATTCTTTTTGTGGGTACTTTTACAGAATTTTTAAAAAAGAATTTATCAGATATCGATTACAATCATCATTATTTGTTGAATTATTATTAACAATATTATAAGATATAAGAGGTATTTTACGTTATATATTCTAACTTTACATATTTTCTTAAAAATTGTATCATTGGAAGTAATTATATTTCATTATATTAGGGTATTTAGTGTAAAATAATAGCAATATAATATAGGAGGAATAAAATGTCTAAAAAAGTAATTATACTAGGCGGTAGTTATGCTGGTGTTAAAGCAGCTAAAACACTTCACAAAGCCTTTAAGAAGGATGAACATGTTGAGATAACCTTAATTGATAGGAATAACTTTCATACTCTTATGACAGAATTACATGAAGTAGCCGGTTTTAGAACTGAACCTGAATCTGTTAAAATCGATTTATTTAAGATATTTGCTGGCAGAAAAGTTAATGTAGTTGTCGACAATATTACAGAATTTGATTTTGATAAAAAACAACTTAAATCTGAAAAATCAACATATTCATATGATTACCTAATCATGGGTATGGGTAATGAACCAAATTTCTTTGGTATTGAGGGTGCAAAAGAGAACTCTCATACATTATGGGCCTATGAAGATGCGGTAAATCTCAGACACCATATTGAAAGTATGTTTGAAAAAGCTGCTGGAGAAAAAAGTACCGAGGAAAGAAAAAAATTGCTTACTTTTGCAGTATGTGGTGGCGGCTTTACTGGTGTTGAAATGGTTGGTGAGCTTGGAGAAGCCAAACTTCACTTAGCTAAGAAGTACGATATAGATGTACGAGAAGTGACTATCTATAATATCGAAGCTATGAGTAGAATCCTCAATATGTTAAAAAATGAAAAACAAGTTGAAAAAGTAGAAAAGAGATATAAAAAACTTGGAGTAAAATTATTAAAAGATTCTGCTATTTGTAAAATAGATAATGATTCATTTACATTAAAAGACGGTACAATTATCCCTACTTACACACTAATTTGGACTGCAGGCATTCAAAATAACTCAGCAGCTAGTAGCTTAGGATTTGATTTAGGTAGATGTGCAAGAATTAATGTTAATGAGTTTATGCAACCATCTAAAGAAAACAAAATTATTAGTAGTATATTTATTGTAGGAGATAGTGCTTCTTACCAAGATGATCAAGGGCCAATGCCACAGACAGTTGAAGCTGCTGAGCAATCAGGACATACTGCTGCTATGAATGTAGCATCATTAATTAAATGCGAATCTCTACACAAACACAAACAAAATTATCATGGATTTATGGTTTCTGTAGGTTCTAAGTATGCAGTAGCAGAGACAGGTTTTAATTCTTCTGGATTTATAGCAGTATTTATTAAACATTTTGTAAACTTATACTACCAATTTATGGTTGGTGGTTTAAGACAAATATGGAACTACTTACGACATGAATTTTTTCATGTTAACAATAAAAGAAGCATTCTTGGTGGACTCTTATCTACATCGTCTAAAAACATTTGGAAACTACCTTTAAGATTATGGTTAGGTTATATGTGGCTTGTTGAAGGTATCGTAAAGGTAGGCGAAGGTTGGTTAGAAAGTCCTAAGGTTGTAAGCACTATTAATGCAATAGCAGGTGTTCCCACAGGAGATGCTGGTTCAGCTGCAACACCAGCTGAAGTTGTAGAAACAGTGACTGCTGCCACTGACGCTGTTGCTGGTGGTGGTACTGACGCTATTGCACACACATTACATCCAGTATTTCAATGGGCTTTAGATAAACAACCCTCAGGATACGGTGAAGCCTTAATGGATGCGCCAAATTTTATGATTAATATAATGAATAATATTGTAGCGCCAATTGAAGTGCCAGTACAATCTATTATGGTTATTGGTGAAATCCTAATAGGTTTATGTTTAATAGCAGGTTTATTTACTTTTCTTGCTTCCTTTGTAAGTATTGCAATGGGCTTTGGTATAATTCTTACTGGTATGGCTGATGCCTCAATGGTTTGGTTTATAGTAAGTGCATTTGCATTAATTCAAGGTTCAGGTAGAGCTTTAGGACTTGATTATTATGTAATGCCAGTTTTAAAACGTGCCTGGTCTAAAATTGGAATTGTAAAGAAATCTTATCTTTACTTTGACAATTTTGAAGAAAGTTAAATCAGTATAATCTTACAATTTGTTTGCTGATATAATAAAATATCCTTCTTCTTTAAGAAGAAGGATATTTTTCATAGGAAAGAACTATATTTTTAAAATTAGGAGAATTCAATGAAAATACGAGATATTTGGATTATTGTAATAGTCCTAGCTATAGCATTGATTAGTATATTCATAATGCATAATAATAGTGAGTCAGATATACAGACAAAGATGGTCATACGTGCTGCAAATGAAATATATGATGAAATTCCTTTAACTGAGGATACAAATGAAACCATCAATGTTGAAACAGCTAGAGGCTTAAATAAAATAAAAATAGAAAATGGTGTTGTGAGCATAAATGAAGCTGATTGTCCTGATCAAATCTGTGTCCATAATAGGCCAATTGATCAAGTTGGAGAAATTATCGTATGCTTGCCAAATCAAGTAATTGTTGAAATAGTTTCTACTAACGAAAGGTGATTATATGAAGATTCAGACCCGAAAATTAGTATTTATATCAATGTTAGTAGCCCAAGCTATGATTTTGAGCTACGTTGAATCACTACTCCCAGCTATACCAATTCCCGGCGCAAAACTTGGGTTTGCTAATATTGCAACCTTATTAGCTTTATCTACCCTTAGTTTCAAGGAGAGCTTTTTAATTGTTGTTGCTAGAACTGTACTCAGTTCTTTTATGTTTGGGAATATGAATGTATTGATGTATTCATTGACAGGAGGAATATTAAGTCTAATAGCCATGTATTTTATTTTGGAATTATTTAAATCTAATGTTAGTTTTGTTGGTGTCAGTATTGTAGGCGCTATATTTCATAATATTGGACAACTTATTGTAGCTTGGCTCGTGCTTAATATAAATATTTTCGTACTCCTACCCTACTTATTACTTGTTGCAATCCCTACTGGATTGTTTGTAGGTTTCTCTTCTAATTATTTATTAAAATATTTACACAAAAGTAACTTTAACTTTAAAGATAATAGGTGATTATATGAATAGCTTCTGGAACGAATATCCTAAATTACAATTAGAATTAGATGAAGTGACTAAACTAATTGAAAATTCTGTAAAAGACTCGCATAATTTTATAACTTCCGCCGTTGAAGACACTATACACTCTGGAGGAAAGATGCTAAGGCCAGCCTTAGTAATATTAGGTTCTAAATTTGGCAATGAGCCCAAAAACAGCATCTTAAATTTAGCTGCTATTGTTGAAATGCTACATGTAGCAACATTAATTCACGATGACATTATTGACGAATCAAAACTTAGAAGAGGAATAGAGAGCGTACAAAGTAAATATGGTAAAGATAGTGCTGTATTTATCGGTGATTATCTATTTGCAAAGCTTTTCACTCTTATGAGTAAAGATTTTCATCAAGAAACTATGGTTGAGATGTCAAAAGTAATTATGAGAATTTGTCAAGGTGAACTAATCCAATATAGTTTCCGTTATAAATACAATTCAAGTATTATGCATTATCTAAAGATAATTACTGGCAAAACTGCATCTCTGTTTTCACTAAGTCTATATATCGGTTCAGAAGAATCAAATGCAGATGAAACAGTAAAAAAATTATTAGCTAAAACTGGTTATCGCATTGGGATGGCTTTTCAAATAATTGATGACTGCTTAGACTATTCAAGCAAAAATATTATTAAGAAAAGTACAATGAACGATTTAAAACAAGGATATCTCACACTACCCGTAATATATGCATTACAAAATGATCGTAAAGGATATCTAGAAAATCTATTAAAAAACGGAACCTTTACCAAAAATGAAAGTGATAATATACACGCTCTAGTAGTTGAAAACAAAGGACTAGAAAAATCTCGAGAATTGGCATTAAAATATACAAATAAAGCTTATGATTCAATGAATAAATTACCTGATTGCGAAAGTAAAGAAACAATAAAATTTATTATAGACAAACTGTTAATAAGGGATTATTAGTTGAGACACTCTATTCTCATTAAAAGTCAAGTAATTAATGAGAGGTGAGAGTTCAGAATGGCAATTTTGAAAAGTATGTTTTACCAACTCTAAGCTAATAAAATACTATCAAATCTGAAGGTGAAAAATTATGAATCTTATCTATAAAATCAAACAGTATGGGGAATTAGTCATGTTTTCTCATACTCTTTTCTCATTTCCTTTTGCAATGGTTGCTATGATTTGGGCAGCTAAAGGTATACCGGACGCTTACACTTTATTTTGGATATTAGTTGCTCTTATTACTGGTAGAAATGGTGCTAATGCTATAAATAGGGTAATTGATATAGAATATGATAAAAAAAATCCAAGAGTTGCAAATAGATTAATCCCTCAAGGTAAAGTAAGTATAAGAGAAGCTTTAATACTGTCTATGGTTTTATTCATCATATTTGCAGGTGCAGCTTATATGATAAACCCCTTATGCTTCGCGTTATCCCCTGTAGCTCTAGGGTTATTCATACTTTACTCCTATACAAAGAGGTTTACCTGGGCATGTCATATTATACTAGGCATAATCTGTGCCGGTGCTCCTTTTGGAGCATGGATCGCAGTAACAGGACAAGTAAGCTATGTTCCCTTTCTATTATCTGCTGCTGTAGCACTTTGGATCGGCGGTTTTGATATTATCTATGGAACACAAGATATAGAATTTGATACTCAAGAAGGTTTACAATCAATCCCGGCTAAATTTGGATTAAATAATAGTTTGCTTATAGCAAAATTATTTCATGCAATGTCTGTTTTGATATTATTTTCATTATCATTTATACAAGGAACACAATGGTTATACCTAACCGGGCTAGTAATTATTTCTATACTCTTTATGATAGAGCATAAAATGGTAGAACCTAAAAACACAGGTGTAATGAATTGGGCAAGTTATCATATCAATCAAATAGTTAGTGTAACCTTTTTAGTATTCAGTCTTTTAGATTTTTATATTCTATAAAGATTACTGTTTAGGCGCTATCTTAACGCAATTTCCATTAATAAAAAAGGATGATATAAGTTGTTAACTATAAAAAAGCTATCTATACAAATTGAAAACAATATAATATTAGATGATTTATCATTTTCTATTGAAGACAATAGTATTACAAGTATAATTGGATATTCTGGTATCGGAAAATCTACCCTTGTTAAAGCTATTGCGGGTATACACCACTTTTCTGCTGGAGCTATTTTTTATAACAATGAATTATTAAATAATACAAAAGTTAATATAGGATATGCATTTCAAGATTATGGATTATATCCTTGGTATAGCGTAAAAAAAAATATAGTTCTTCCCTTACAAATCAAAAAAATAGCAATTGATCAAGCTTTTTATCGGAGTATATTAATACAATTGGGAATTGATCATCTTATAGATAGATACCCTAGTGCTTTAAGTGGCGGCGAAAAACAAAGAGTTGCATTAGCAAGAGCCATCATACTAAAACCTCAAATTTTGTTGTTAGACGAACCCTTTTCTGCACTAGATACAATAAACAGAACTAAAGCAAGAGATTTATTTTTAAAAATTTGGGATGAATATAGACCTCTATGTATATTTGTCACCCATGATATAGACGAAGCTTTACTCATATCTCATAAGATATTAATCCTTAGAGATAATTCTTATATTCAAATTGACAATGCCGTTCGTGGAAAGCTTAAATACGATCCAGAGTACGTAAATATGCTTCACTCACTACAAGAAATGATTGCTGGGAGTAACTAAAATGAATAAAAAGAAGTTAATTGTCTCTACTATACTATTACTTGTTATGTGGCATGTAGCAAGTTTAATATTAAATAAAAATATACTTCCGTCTCCACTAAAAGTAGTACCCCATTTACTGTCTATTTTCAACAGTAAGCTAATAATACATATATTTTATAGTTTCTCGCGAATTATATTTGGTATACTTTTTGGAATTGCTATTGGATGGCCTATGGGAATTATAGTCGGTTACTTTAAAAAAGCAGATGATTATATCTCACCTATTATATATTTTATCTATCCAATACCAAAGATAGCATTACTTCCAATTTTTATGTTGTTATTTGGATTAGGCGAATTTACTAAAATTTTTATTATATTTTTGATAGTATTATTTCAGATAATTGTAAACATACGAGATTGTATTAAGGATTTAGATCCTACTCTATATTACCCTCTAAATGCCTTAGGAAGTAAGGATAGTCAGATTATTCAACATATACTAATCCCAGCATCCTTACCCAGCCTGTTTTCATCAGTTAGAATCTCGTTAGGTACATCTATCGCTATATTGTTTTTTTCAGAAACATTTGGTACTACCTATGGTTTAGGCTATTTCATAATGGATTCAATGTTAAGAATAAATTATGTAGAAATGTATTCTGGAATTGTAGTGTTAAGTTTACTAGGACTGTTTTTGTTTATACTTATAGATATTATAAGTAATAAATATCTTAAATGGCAATAATACAAGAGAGGTTTAAATGATAGTCGTAAAACTTCTACACGGATACACTTAACTCATAGTCTTCGTAACAATAAAATAATGTCTGAAATTACCCTTTATTTTTTTTATAAAAGTGATATAATTTCGTTAAAGAGGAGGTTAATCAATGAATACTATAACTAGCTTTACTATTGATCATAACAAATTACTAAAAGGTCTGTATGTCTCGAGGCGTGATTCTATAAAAGACTGTACAACACTTACTACTTTTGATATACGAATGAAACAGCCTAATATAGAGCCTGTATTAAATACCGCTGAAATGCATACTATAGAACATGTTGGGGCAACATTTTTAAGGAACCATGAAAAGTATAAAGATCAAATTATATATTTCGGACCTATGGGATGTCGGACAGGCTTTTATTTGATAATTGCAGAAGATATTAATTCAGATACTATGCTTCCTTTAATTACGGAACTATTTGAATTTATCGCTAATTACGATGAATTAATCCCTGGTGCTAGTGCAGTAGAGTGTGGAAATTTCCAAGATATGAACTTAAACATGGCAAAATATGAGAGCAAATTATATCTAGAAGTGCTATACAATGCTACAGTAGCAAATCTAGAGTATCCCAATTAATAAATATTACACTTACTAGGCTGTTGCTTTGATAGTCTAACTTTTAAAGGATGGAGATTAGCAAATGAAAAGTATTATATTAGCTGGTGGTTGTTTTTGGGGTGTCCAAGCATATTTTCAAAAGATTAAAGGTGTAATCAAAACTCAAGTAGGTTATGCTAATGGTACAACTATTAATCCAACTTATGAAGATGTGTGTAGTGGTACAACAAACTATGCAGAAGCTATTATATTGGAATATGATGAAAATACAATTTCTCTAAATGATATTTTAAAAAAGTTCTGGACTATTATAGATCCTACTACCCTTAATCAACAGGGTAATGATAGAGGTACTCAATATCGCACAGGAATCTACTATGTTGATGATGAAGACCTAGATATAATAATAAACTCTAAAAATTCTCATCAACAAACCCTTGATAAGAGTATTGTGACAGAGATTGTACCCCTTGAAAAATTCTTTGAGGCAGAAGAATATCATCAAAACTACTTACAAAAAAATCCTAATGGTTATTGTCATATAAATTTGGATGAAGCCTAGTAATGTTCTAAATTGCAAGTTATTCTCATAGCATTATACTAAAAGGTATGTGTGGTGAATTAATGAATAATGAACAAATTAGAAATGTATTTAAAATCTCTTCATTGTACATTGCAGCAACTATAGGTGCAGGTTTCGCATCTGGAAAAGAAATTTTTTTATTCTTTACAATATATGGAGAAAGCAGTAGGTTTGGAATTATTTTAGCTGGTATACTATTTGTTGTAGTTGGTTATGTTCTATTTGACTATATACGAGTACACAATCCTGAAAGTATTAACGACTTATTTACTCGATTAATAGGAGAAAAATTATCTTTTATAGTCTCCATAATTATTTGCATCTTTTTAATAGGAGTATTAAGTATAATGCTATCAGGAATGGCAAATATCTTAAGTGAGATTTTTAGTATTTCTTACTTTACAAGCAGTATTTTTGTTAGTATCGTATGTTTTATAATCTTAATCTTTGGTATTAAAGCTGTTGTACTCTTAAGCCAAATAATTACTCCAGTATTAATTATTGGAATTTACGTACTTGCCATATTATTACTTACTGAAAGTAACTCATATACAGTTTCTACTGGTTTAAATCTTACAAATAATTGGGGTATCTCGTCTGTTACTTACATCTCCTACAATATTATTGTCTCTGTAGTTGTATTAATTGATGCGAGATATTTGATTACTTCAAGGAAAATAGCATTACTTTCTGCTCTAACAGGAGGTATTGGTTTATTTACTACATCATACTTAATAAATCTTATTTTACTACAATACTATCCTTTAATATCAAATATAGAACTACCTATGTTAACACTAGCAAAAAATTACAATCTTTTAGTCTTCTTTATTTGGTCTACTATACTATTTTTTTCTATGCTTACTACTGCTGTTTCCTGTGCAGTAGGCAGCCTTAACTTTATTATTCCTAAAATCAAACTTCCAAGAATTATCACCATACTTATATTCTTAATCTTCACCTTACAATTAACATATATAGGCTTTTCAAATCTTATATTAATCTTTTATCCAGTTTTTGGTTATATAGGAATTGCCTTAATATTATTATTGGTTTTTAGATATGTTAGGAGAGAAATTTTTTAACAATTATAACATTCATGCATAAAATTATATCATAGGAGGTTGATAATCATGGATTCTGAACATAATTGGGTTAATAACGATATGGAAGGTATCCCTCAAATTATTAATGAGGAGCTTGAAATAAGAAGGTTAGATTTAGAAATAAAAGATCTTGAAGAAGAATACATTATTGAGATAAAACTAATAGGTTTTGACAAGGATGAGATACTAATTTTTATCGAAGATGAAAAATTATTTGTAGAGGCAAAAAGAGAAGATATCTTAGATGAAGAAAATGATGAGTATATGATACAAGAACATAATTATGCATATTGTCAAAGAAGCTTTTCCTTACAGGGAATAGATAAGAAAGGTGTTAATGCATATTACGAAAATAATTTTGTTTTTATACATCTACCAAAAATATAACTATAGCTTATTTATGAATTCCTGTCATAAGTTTCCCCTTACTGCAAATACTAATTGCATAGACATATATCTAGGGGGAATTACATCATGGCCATTGCAGATCAAACGATTAGATGCTTTTTAAACGGTATAGCCAAAACACCTAGCACACCTGCTGGAGGTAGTATTGCAGCACTATCTGCTGCTTCAGCTACAGCTATGGCAGAGATGACCATAAGGCATTCCTTAGATCAGATTGATGATCCTAAACTCATTAAAGATTTGAACAAACTATTACTTATCTGCTCCTTTTATAAAGAAGAATTTTTATTAGATATGGATCGTGATACTAAATGTTTTCATGCTGTTATAAAGGCTAAAAAATTAGAAGTAAACAATGAAGATGAAAAAAAAGCAAAAAATATTAATATTCAAAATTGCTATAAAGAAGCAGTTAATATCCCATTAGAAATCACATATAAAGTTCAACAATTATTAGAGGTAATTGCACATATAATAGATATAGGAAATGATAATTACTTAAGTGATGGAGTTGCTGCATTTTTACTAGCAAAATCTACTATGAATTCCTTACTATATCATATGAAATTTAACCTTATTTTTATAGACGACACTGGCTTTGTAGATGAAGTAAGTGCAGAGCTGGAGTTATTAAAATCTCAATGGAATTCTAATAACTAAAGGTGAACGACTTTCGTGGCGCTCACCTTTAGTAAAGTTATTTCATAAGTTGACCTTATCCAAGTTTATAATTATAATCTAGACTAATTTATTAAAAACTACATATCAAACTTTTTATGCATATACTTCATTGCTTCTTTTCCTTTTTCTTTGTCAATAATACAAGAGATTTTAATTTCCGAAGTACTAATCATTTGAATATTAATTTCCATCTCGTATAATGCTTCGAAAAATTTGGATGCCACTTCAGCATTTGCAACTACTCCAGTTCCAACTACAGATAGTTTCGCTACTCCCTTATCGTATTCCACTTTTTGAGCATCTACTTCAAAAGCAAATTCTTGTGCAATATTTACTGCATTTTGAAGTTCATCCATTGCTACGGTAAATGTCATATCATTTACTGCACTTCTAGTAACATTTTGGACAATCATATCTACATGAATATCTGCACCAGCTAAAGAACTAAACAATTTAAATGCTATTCCTGGTTTATCTGGTACTTCTAGAACAGATATCTTTGCGATATTCTCGTCTAATGATATTCCTCTAATCAACACTTTTTCCATATCTATATCCTCCTCAATAATTGTTCCACTATTTTCATTAAAACTAGATCTAACTTCAAGGTGTACATTGTAGTTACCAGCCAATTCTACAGCTCTTGGATGCAAGATTTGTGCACCTAAACTTGCTAACTCCAATATCTCATCATAAGATATTGCAGGAATCAGTTTTGCATCAGGCACAATCCTAGGATCTGCTGTATATACACCATCTACATCGGTAAATATTTGACATTTTTCAGCTTTTAATGCCGCTGCCAATGCTACAGCGCTAGTATCTGAACCACCTCTACCTAATGTAGTAATATCTTGTTCACTATTTATGCCTTGAAATCCTGCTATAATAATTATTTTCCCTTGATTTAATTCATATGATATACGAGTTGTGTTTATATTATCAATTCTTGCTTTACTATGCCGATTAGAAGTCATAATCCCACATTGAGACCCTGTGAGAGATATAACATCATGCCCCAGTTCCTGTATAGCTATAGCAAGCATTGCAATAGATACTTGTTCACCAGTTGATAACAACATATCCATTTCTCTTTCAGTAGGCTTACTGCTTATAGTATAAGCCATTTTTACTAAGTCATCAGTAGTATCACCCATAGCAGAAACTACTACCACAACTTTTTTACCTAACTCCTTAGTATTGACGACTCGCTTAGCAACATTTTTAATTCTCTCAATGTTACCAACACTGGTACCACCGTATTTTTGTACTATTAACCCACTCATTTGTTTCCCCCATGTTATGAATAAATTCTAGCATAAAAAGAATTAACACCTATAGCATTAATTTTATCTACAAGTTTATTGAATATATTCGCCTTAATTTCTTCTGTAAGTACGTATATTTTACTACTATTGAAGGTTATCTTCTTTTTCTTAGAGAACTCATCGACTAAATCTATTACTTTAGTAAATTGATCATGATCATTTGTATCAACTCTTAAATAATACTTGCCTTCAAATGCAATATTTCCTCCGTTTTCTAACTGTTGTTCTAAAGTAATTTCTTGCTTCTTAAAATCATTATTAATAATATAAAGCAAGTCACCAACTACTGCATTAGCTGTTGCGTTCTTACCAGCCCCTTTTCCATAAAACTGTAGCTCCCCAATAATATTGCCATTTAGTGACACAATATTGAATTCTTCATTGACATTACTCATAATATTCTTATTAGTCAACAATACTGGCTCTACAGTTGCATAGTATTTGTTACCCTCTAATTTTGAGTGAGCAAGATATTTTAAAACATAACCTAAATCATTAAACATATCTATATCCGCTTCACTTATTTCTTTTATACCCCTCTTATAGATATTTTCATCTTTTATATGACTGCCAAAGGCCATAGAAGATAGGATTGATAATTTTCTAGAAACATCTGATCCATCAATATCAGCTGTTGGATCTGCTTCAGCAAAACCCATATCTTGAGCTTTTTTTAATGTATCTGCAAAATTCCAACCTTCATCAGTCATCTTACTTAAAATAAAGTTAGTAGTACCATTAAGGATTCCTTTTATCTCATCTATTTGATTAATGCGCAGTGTCTGTATTAATGAAGTTATAATAGGTATACCACCTCCTACACTTGCTTCATATAGAAAACTTACATTATTTTGTTTAGCTGTTTTATATAAAATATCCATATATTCAGATACTACTGCTTTATTAGCAGTAATCACGTGCTTACCGTTATTCATAGCTTGAATCATACAGCTATATTCTAACTCAATACCGCCCATTACACATATGACAACCTGTATCTCGTCATCATTTACAATTTCTTCAAAATTTGTTACTAACAATTTATCTGGTATATTAATATTACGTATCTTGTTAATATCTCTTACCATTACTTTGGTTATTATTGCCTCTTCCTTGGAAGTTGCGAAATAATGCCCTTTTTGATGGTTAATTATCTCATAAACACCTGATCCTACTGTACCTAGTCCTAATAAACCAATTTTCAAGTTTACACCACCTAAATAATTTTGTTTTTATACTGAAAACACTTGTTTTTATTCTGAAAACATTCTATCATATAATAAAGCATATGACAATATTATTTTATGGAGGTTATTATATTAATGAATATATCATTTCAAAGTACTAGGTCAAACCAAAAGGTTTCCTCTTCTCTTGCAATCCTAAAAGGAATATCAGATGAAGGTGGTTTATTTGTCCCTGATTCATTCCCTAGTGTTAATGTCAGTAACTTAGAGAATTTAAATTATCAAGAAATCTGTTTTTCTATTCTTTCAAAGTTTTTAACAGAGTTTGAAGAGGATAGTTTAAAAGAAATTATAAATAAATCCTATGAAAAATTCTCAGTAAAAGAAGTAGCACCAGTTGTAAATATAGGTAATAATTATATATTAGAACTATTTCATGGTCCCACTTTAGCTTTCAAAGATGTTGCACTAAGTATTCTGCCACATCTCATTATTAAATCAGCTAAAATTCAACAAATTGAGGATGAAATTGTTATATTAACGGCAACTTCTGGTGACACTGGGAAAGCTGCTCTAGAAGGATTTTCTAATATTGAAAATACAAAAATATTTGTTTTCTATCCATCTGATGGAGTGAGTGAGATTCAAAAAAAACAAATGACCACTCAAGAAGGAAATAATGTATTTGTATATGGTATACAAGGAAATTTCGATGATGCTCAAAATGGCGTTAAGAATATCTTTAACGACAACAGCTTTAAAAAAGAACTTCAAGAGAAAAATATTATTTTATCCTCAGCAAATTCAATTAATATAGGAAGACTATTACCACAAATAGTCTATTACTTTAGCTCTTATATAGAATTAGTAAACAAGGGTAGTATAGCTATGAATGATGAAGTTAATTTTACAGTTCCCACTGGAAATTTCGGTAATATCTTAGCAGGTTACTACGCAAAAGAAATGGGATTACCTATAAATAAGTTGATTTGTGCTTCAAATTCCAATAATGTACTATATGATTTCTTTAAAACAGGCTCATACGATAAAAATCGTGAATTTATTAAAACTATGTCTCCTTCTATGGACATACTCATATCTAGTAATTTTGAACGCCTTTTATTTCATATGAGTGGTAATAATACTGATCTTATTAATCAGTGGATGAACAAACTGAATGCCCAAGGTAGTTATACTATACCTGATTCAGTGAAAAATTCAATTGACAAACTTTTCTTTGGTAGTTTTTGTAATGAGGAGGATACCAAAAATATCATAAGTGAAGTTTACAAAGAGTATAATTATGTTTTAGATACACACACTGCTGTTGCTTACAAAGCTTACCAAGACTACCTAAGCGAAACTAATGACACTACCACTAATGTCATACTTTCTACTGCTAGTCCTTTTAAATTTACTAAATCTGTGTATGAGTCAATTTTTGGAATACAGAATCAAGAAGAATATAGCTTAATAAACGAACTTTCTAATAAAGCAAGTTTAACAGTACCTAAACCAATTAAAAATCTAAAAAACTCGACGGTTCTTCACAAAGATATCATTCCTTCAAATGCAATGAAGGAAATTATTGAAAAGATATTATTATAAACTATGTATAAAATAAGTGTTCCTGCTACTACTGCTAACATAGGGCCTGGATTTGACTCATTCGGATTAGCGCTAAAAATGTACAATCACTTTACTATTTGTTCAAGCCAAAAATTAGATTTTGAAAATTGCAAAATAAAAAAATGGGAAGACAACTTAGTATACACATCCGCTATGAAGGTCTTCGAAACTTATTATGATAGTAAAAATCATCCAAAAGGTATGTATATAAAATTTGATACTACCATTCCCTTCAGCAGAGGGCTTGGTAGTAGCGCTACATGTATCGTTGCTGGTGTGGTAGGAGCAAACTTACTCCTTGGACAACCCTATAGCGACGATGACTTATTTAAAATGGCTGTTGATATTGAAGGTCATCCTGATAATATTGCCCCCGCTTTTTTTGGCGGATTGAACATTACAAGCAAACAAAATAACGCAGTTTTAAGAAAAAAAGTAGAAGTATCAAGTACGTATAGTTTTTATCTAATTATTCCGAGTTTTAGATTATCTACAAATAATTCTCGTTTTGTTCTTCCTGATAATATAAGCTTACAAGACGCTACTACGAATATTTCTAATGCAACACTACTTATTTTATCTTTGATTGATGGTGATAGTAAAATGCTTAAATCAATTTCTGCAGATACTTTACATGAACCATACAGAAAAGTCTTAATTCCAGGTTATGATGAAATCAAAAAAAATGCTCTTAAGCACGGAGCTCTTGGTTGCTTTCTAAGTGGAGCTGGTCCAAGTATATTTTGTATTGTTGAAGATCGTAATCGTTTTGTTGAAGGAATGCTGCCCTCAATAAAGCAACTGGATAACAATTGGACATTAAAACACCTAGGAGTAGATTATGAAGGTGTAACCTATACGAATATATAAGGTGGTGTAATATGCTAACAAAGTATTTGATAGTCAGTAAGGAAATACTACCTGATTACTATGACAAAGTAATTGAAGCTCGAAACCTTATTGACAGTAGAAAAGTCAAAGGAGTTAGTGAAGCTGTAAAAAAAGTTGGAATAAGCAGAAGTACTTTTTATAAGTATAAAGATTATATATTTGTACCATCTAGTGATTTAGGAAGAAAAGCAACATTTTCCTTTGTACTTGAGCATCACAAAGGAATTTTATCTAATATACTAAATATTATAGCTGATAAAAACGGAAATATTTTGACTATAAATCAAGATATCCCAATTAATAGCAATGCTATTGTGACAATCACCTTAGATGTGCTAGAAATGTCCATATCTATTGATCAAATGATTATGGATTTATCTCAAATAAATGGAGTAGCATCGGCAAAGCTAATTGCAATAGAATAATATCTTTCTTTCTAGACATAATAATCATTAAATTAATTAATAGTGGAGGGGTATTATGGTTAGTAAAAATATGGGATTAATTGATTCTTATGCAAGTATTACATGTGGTTTAACAATATTTGGAATGGGGATAACAAGGAAATCAAAATTTTTGATCTCTCTAGGAGCTATGAAAACTGCAGAGGGTATTACTGGATTTTGTCCATTATATTACATTTTAGGAATGTCTACTAAAAAAAGTCATAATATTATAGGAGTATTACGTCAAATAACAAAGTAGTCTTCAGACGCTCCTATTATAAAATTAAAAGTCGAATAATCCGACTTTTAATTTTGTTATATATCCTTATTGTAAAGAGAAGCGGGAGTCTTAGTGCCTGTTAATACGGGATACAGTGAAACTTTACTCAGTAGGGGCTCTTCATACCCTACTGAGTATTAGTTGAGCCAATCGGGCTTTTACAGGCACTTAACTCTCGCTTATCGTTCTTAACTGTCTTGAAATCTTGAAGCGGGAGTCTTAGTGCCTGTTAATGCGGGATA
>NZ_WHNX01000032.1 GCF_009362815.1 Alkalibaculum sporogenes
GTAGTGTGCTGGCGTCTTTAGATCCTTCACTTCACTCTGGATGACTTGGGTAGTGTGCTGGCGTCTTTAGATCCTTCACTTCGCTCTGGATGACTTGGGTAGTGTGCTGGCGTCTTTAGATCCTTCACTTCGCTCTGGATGACTTGGGTAGTGTGCTGGGGTCTTTAGATCCTTCGCTACGCTCTGGATGACTTGGGTAGTGTGCTGGTGTCTTAGATCCTTCACTTCACTCTGGATGACTTGGGTAGTGTGCTGGCGTCTTTAGATCCTTCACTTCACTCTGGATGACTTGGGTAGTGTGCTGGCGTCTTTAGATCCTTCACTTCGCTCTGGATGACTTGGGAAGTGTGCTGGCATCTTTAGATCCTTCACTTCACTCTGGATGACTTGGGTAGTGTGCTGGCGTCTTTAGATCCTTCCTTCGCTCTGGATGACTTGGGTAGTGTGCTGGGGTCTTTAGATCCTTCACTTCGCTCTGGATGACTTGGGTAGTGTGCTGGGGTCTTTAGATCCTTCCCCGATAAACGGGGCACCGCGCTTCTAGGCTCTGGATGACTTGGGGATTACGTTTCAAAATACTTTTTAATTACGTCCATATCATAACCTTTACGATATAAAGCTTGAGTGGTTTTTAATTTTGCTTCTTTAGGGTCACAGTCTTTATTGAGATATTTTTTCATGTAATTATTTCCTAGTTTTTCTAACCTGTCTATAAACTCATGACTAGGTTCATTTTCCTGGGAAATAATTTGATTAATAACGGTTCCAATATCTTCGTGATTGTATCCTTTTCTTAAAAAACTTTGATTAATTTTTGAAACTCGATCTCTATAAGGTAATTGTTTGTATTTTTCATTCTGTTTAGCTATTTGAACTTCTAAATATGACAACTCAATATCTTTGGGATAGTTTATATCAAGTTGAGTTAGTACATTTTCTTCTTTTAATCCTTTTTTTATTAAATTGTATAGGATTTTTCGCTTAGAGTAACCTTGCGATATTTTACTTTTTACATATAGAACAATATAGTTATCATCATCTATATATTTATATTTCTTCAGCTTTTCTATTACACTGTTCACTATACCTTCTTGAAATTCTTTTCCTAGGAGATAATCCTGTATTTCTTGCTGGGTTCTCATTTTAAAGCTTAAATAATTAACAGACATATTAAATGCTTTTCTTAATGATGCCTCTTGCTTTATTTCTTTTATATAATCACCATTTATCTCCTTACCAGTATGTAGCTGATGTAGCACAATTAATTCATCATCTACAGAGCACAGAAATTCTCCATCTGCAAATAGATTGTAGATTTTTTTATTTTTCTGTTTACTTAAGCTTGTGATTTTCATTTTACAATTCATAGCCTTTCATTATCGATTGTTTTTGAATAAAGCTTCCCTTTTTCTTTATCATTTAAGAGTTCAACGAACCCTTATTAAAAAAACATATTAAAGTAGATAACTATATAGAGTATTTTTAATACATTAGCAAACGATAGCTTCGCTAAATTCAAAAGAAGGAGAAGATAAACGTCAAGAATTTTTGATTGTTTGAGCGTAGCGAGTTTTCGAAAATTTATTTTATCTTCGAGTTCTTTTCGTACATTTTACGATAGCGTGTTTGCGTCTGTTTTAAAAATACTCTTGCTCTCTCCATGTATACAAGGTAAAATTCTTTCCATCTTTTCTATGTTTTTTTATACGATAAATTAAGTGCCTGTAAAAGCCGCGACACTAACCAAATGAAAGCAAGCTATTTAACTGCTCCGTCATTAGGGTACTAACGAAAACATATTTTTGCTTGGCTCATTGTTTCGCGAAAAGCAATATTCAGTAAGGGATGAAGAAAACCTCTACTGAATAAAGTTTCACTTTATTTTATAAGTTGAGTTCCATCTTTGTTGATTATACCGTAGATTAACTTTTTTTCTTCCACTGGTTTTAGAGAATATTCGTAGCAAGAACTTAATTGATTTAATGCTAATTTTGATTTCTCTTCATCATTGGCATAAATAGTAGCGATTAATTCGCCTTTATTTGTAAAATCTCCAACTTTCTTGTGTAAATATATCCCTACTCCTAAATCTATTTTACTCTCTTTTGTCTGTCTACCTGCTCCTAGTGTCAAAGCAGCAAGACCTACTTCTTCTGCCTTAATTGATTTTATATATTGGTTTTTATCCGACAATAGATTTACTTTATATTTACCTTGTGGTAACAATTCCGTATTATCTACTTGTTCAATACTGCCACCTTGTGATTTAACTAAGTCTCTAAATTTCTCAAAAGCTTCTCCTCCTTCTACTTTTTTCTGTAGTATTTGTAAAGCTTTATCTGGTGAATTTGTATAACCAGCCAATATTAGCAGTTCAGTTCCTAAAGCTAAACAAAGTTTATATAAATCCTCAGGTCCATTTCCTCGAAGGGTATCAATGGCTTCTTTTACTTCTAATGAGTTTCCTACAGCTCTACCTAAAGGTTGATTCATATCAGTAATAATAGCACTAACATTTCGACCCATAGCATTTCCAATATCAATCATCATTTGAGCTAGTTCAAATGAATCTTCCTGAGTCTTCATGAATGCTCCATGACCTGTTTTCACATCAAGTAAAATTCCTTGTGCACCTGATGCAAGTTTTTTACTCATTACGCTACTTGCAATAAGAGATAAGTTATCTACTGTTGCCGTCACATCTCTTAGAGCATATAGCTGTTTATCTGCTGGTGCTAAGTTTGAAGTCTGGCCTGCAATGGCTATTCCAATCTTATTTACCTTATAAATAAACTCTTCTTTTGTCATTTGAGTGTTAAATCCATTAATAGATTCAAGTTTATCTATGGTTCCCCCAGTATGTCCTAAACCCCTTCCAGACATTTTCGCCATAGGTATACCACAGGCTGCAACCATAGGTCCTAATATTAATGTAGTTGTGTCCCCAACACCTCCAGTACTGTGCTTATCGACAACTACACCTTTTATCCCCGATAAATTCATCACATCTCCTGAATTGATCATTGCTTTTGTCAAATCTACAGTTTCTCTATGATTCATTTTTGAGAAAAAAATAGTCATAAGCAATGCTGAAGTCTGATAATCTGGTATCTCACCTTTAGTAAATCCATCTACAAAATAGTTAATTTCTTCCGTCGTAAGAGCTTGTCCTTGTCTTTTTTTTAATATTATATCGTACATCCTCATATATACATCTCCAGTCTGTTATCCAGAATAATCAGATAGAATAAATTATTTCATCTCGATATTTTCTATCGTGTCAATTCGAATAACTTTCAACTTACTTTGACCCTTTTTTGTAGTAAATGATATTTTCATCCATTCATCATCAACATCTAAAACTTTACACTCTATAGAGGTTTTTCCATCTAATAAACCTTCTTTACATTCTATTACACATTCGTGTCCTTTTAAATCGCTAATTAGTTTTGACATAATATTATCTCCTTTAGAATTATTTTTAATCTTTTTAATTTCCTTGTCTAATTTCTTAATTTGATTTGGTAAACTACTATACCCAAGAACTATAATAAATGCAATAACCCCTAAATACTCCATAAATCCTCCTATGTATATATTGTCATTAATTATTAATTAATTCATCAAATCTATACTCAGCTTCACCTTGTGTCCATAAAACTCTTTTTTTCCCGAAACTATAAATCAATGTATTATGCTCTATATCTATCTCCCATTTATTATTACCTTCGTTATAAAAACCGTCTAATAATGTACTCTCAATAATCCTATTATTTTCATTAAAATATTCTTTATATGTTTCCATCAAATCCATATCTACGTATTTTGAATAATCGATTGCCATGGCTTTTAAAATCCATTCGTATTTAACATAAGTTTGTATTAGTAATTTATTAAGTATTTTTTCTTTAATAAATAAATATTCCTTCTTTTTTCCCTTTACAAAATTCTCATTTAATAAACCATAAGTAGTTTGATCTAATAGTAAATACTCACAGTTATTAAACACTGGCTCTATAATAGAAATAAAATCATCATCTGATAGCATCCTTATGTACATATCTATTTCATTTTGATTAAGTTCTCCTCTGTAATCGGCAGCCTTGATAATGTCTTTGAACATATCTCTATTAATCCATACCAGTTCTGGCATAGATTCAATCGTATTTAATATTGTGTTTACACTTGTGCTTCCTAATAAATTTGTAATATCTACCATATCATACCGCCTCAATTATTTATTTATATATTATTATAATGGTTGGCAAATAATTATTCAAAGAAAATGTTATCTGTAATATTTTAAGCTTATATTACTATAGTATAAAAGGTTTTAGGAGTTCACCTAAAACCTTTTATATTTAACATTTATAGCCTTACCTTTTAATAGTTACTTTAAATAATAGCTTCTCCAAATATATTTTGCAAATTTAATTTCTTAACTCTATTATTAATTTCTTCTGTATCAGTAGAATATAATTTCTTTTCTTTCATTCTTACAAAATATTCAGACCCTGCAAATGTATATCTTTTTCTTTTTCCTTCAAGAGTATTAGTCATATTGCCTTCATAGCTTATTAGATCCCCGACAGCAGTACTTTTCGGTAGCGTTAATAATGGCATACCTAAATACCATCTAACACTATTATGCCCTGCCAGAGAGCCAGTACTTATAGCTTCTGTGTGGCCAACAAAGAGACCTGATTTTTCTCCTCCACAAAATAAATTTTTAATTCCATCTACTTTCATATTATTTTCTCTAGGAGCCATTGAAAGATATCGTATTGAATTTCCTTTACCTCCTGCATAAGGATCAATGTACTTGGCATTCTCCATTCCTTCAATATTTCTAAGTTTATCTAATGGATAATAGGATGTCATTAATTTTGCGTGACCTGTATCCAATAGTATTATGTTTTCTGCAAACTCTTTTAGTGCATATTGTTGACACACTTTTTGTTTTAATTTTTCTAAGTTTATATCTTCTTTAGGTATCTTTATAATGACTACTCCCTTTTCATCCAACTCTTTACAGATTTCTTTAGATAATGTTTCTTTGCCAATCTTACATGATCCACTAAAAGCACCACATACTCCTTCTTCTCTTTCTCCTTGCAAGTCTGGAACTCCTGCTCTGGCACTTATGCTCACTCTTGGACCAAATGCTGGGCATCTGAGTACACACATGGAACAACCATTTCCATACCTTAGACAATTACCCATAGGCCCAGTTGATCCTGTAGTTTCTATAAATGCATCTCCTGTAATAAACTGTCCATCGTAAAGAATAATACCTACTATGGTATCTCCCTCTTTTTTTACGTCAATGACTCTCTGTTTAAGAAATATCTTAATTCCTAAATCTTCTACATATTCTTTTACTACAGGCTCAATCTTATTAACATCATATAGCCATGCATGATGATGTCCTGGAAAGTATATATTCTTATGTTTTGTTACACTATCCGTTAAATTTATCAAATCTCCAGCTCCTAAAGCAATTAACTCTTCTGCAGCAGTATATCTACCATTGTTACGCATAATTCCACCTATATTACCCAAACCAAGTAACATATCAGTCTTTTCATATATCTCAACATCGGCTCCAGCTTTTTTTGCAGTTATAGCAGCTGCTAAACCAGACCATCCTCCACCGATTATTACAACCTTCATATTTGCCTTCTCCCTTCGAAAATATATTCAGGATCTGTTTGTAGTTTGCACAGACGTTTTACTACATGACCCTCAAATCTTGTAGTACATGCTCCACAAACGCCTTGACCACAACACACTTTTGCATTATTGCAACATGATGTTGCAGTCCTATTATTTACTTTTGTAATAAGTTCTTGAATCAATATATCTGGTCCAGAACAATGCACGTGCTCAATAAAATTATCTTCTATATAATCATCTATTAAGCTACTTAAATCTTGAGTTAATTTACCTTCTTCAATAGTCTTTAACTCTACAATATTACAAGGATATTTATTAATATATTCTTTTATAATCACATCTTCGTATCTACCTTTATCTATTACTAACCATATTGTATTTTGTTTATATAATTGTTTTAGTACAGGGACTATTGGCGCTTGACCAATCCCCCTTGCAATTAGAAGTACATTTTTGTTTGTACAACGCTGTATATTCTTTAATCCAAAAACACCATTCCAAAAGGGACCTTTTATCATAATAGTGTCTTTTTCGTTTAATTCATTTACTTTCTTAGTTTTTATTCCTTCAATTTCAATAATCATTGAAATTGTATCCTTTTGTATATCGCAATCCATTATAGAAATAGGAACATCAAAATAAGGCGAACTTTCAGGGCACCTTAAAAAAACATAACTACCTGCATTCACCAACTCTTTACACAAATGATGGTTAGTCTTGATAACAAGTTTAATTAGATCTTGATATATTATTTCCTTACTGATAATAAGTCCTTCACTACTTTCCCTTTCTGATGTTGCTATATTGTTATTCCAATTAAACTCTTGATAAATGCAAGTACCTCTCCAATTTTTACAATCACAAAAGCTTTTTCCCTGCAATTGTGAACATAATATACATTCATTAGATTCTGCTAAATGACAAGGACAAAACTGAGTTCCTGCATCAATACAATCTATAATCTCATAATTCATTATATGTACCTCCCATCACGACTTAATATTAATATATTTTTAAGCCTATTAATGTGTTACAAAGATATTTTGAGATTATATTACTATTGTTTTAGAAGTTTAGAAGTAAAGTTTTATAGAAAAAAGCATTTTAATTTCTATGCTTTGCAATTTTTTATGAGTTTCTGCAAATAATTAGTGAATTAAGACATTTTTCTTTTTATTACTACAGAGTAATATGTTATCATTAAACATAACACATTATTTTTGAACAAGAATAAACAGAGGTGATTTAACTATGAAAAATAACTGGGAACAATTACTAAATGATAATATACAGTCCCTTGAAGATTTGAAATCTAAAGGTGTACCTGTTAACGAACCAAATGAAATTGCTTCAATTATAAATCGTCATCCAATGAATATCCCTCAATATTATTTTGAGTTAATAGACAGTCAAGATAAAAATGATCCCATTAGAAAAATGTCTGTACCAGATGAATTAGAGTTACAAACAGAAGGCCAAGACGATACTAGTGGCGAACAGGAAAACACTGTACTTCCAGGCTTACAACATAAGTATAAGGAAACTGCGTTAGTATTAACAACTAACAAATGCTACATGTACTGTAGACACTGTTTTAGAAAAAGAATGGTAGGGTATACTCAAAAAGAGATAATGGAAAGAATGAAGGAAGCAATTGACTATATCTCTCATCACAAAGAAATTAGCAATGTTTTATTAAGTGGAGGAGACTCTTTCACTCTAAGTAACGATATTATAAAAGAGTACTTAGAAAATTTAACCAAAATTGAACATCTAGATTTTATTAGATTTGGCACAAGGGTTCCAGTAGTTTTCCCTATGCGTATTTCACTAGATAAAGAATTACTAGAAATACTACAATACTACAATAAGAAGAAACGTATCATCGTTGTAACACAATTTAACCATCCAAACGAGCTAAATGAAAAATCTATTGAATCAATAGAAGCACTAAGAAGCATCAATATTGATGTCTTAAATCAAACTGTGTTATTAAAAGACATTAACGATGATGCTGATACTCTATCCTCCTTACTTAAAGGTTTAATAACAAATAGGATAGTTCCATATTATGTTTTTCAGTGTAGACCTGTTAAACATGTTAAGAACAACTTTCAAGTTTCTTTCTTAAAAGGAATCGACGTGATAAATGAAACTAGATCAAGACTGAATGGTCCTAGCAAGAACTTTAAGTATGCCTTATCTCATCCAAGAGGAAAAATCGAAATATTAGGCAAAGAAGAAAATAAAGTTTTTTTTAAGTTTCATCAATCAAAAGATTTATCAGATGCAAATAAAATATTTAGTGTTGATGTTTTAGACAAACATAGCTGGCTAGATAATGAATTGAATCCAATAAGCTAAGCAATAGCTATCTAAAGCGTCTTCGACGCATCATTCTCGTATGATAGCAAAGTGGACCTCAGCAAGTAGTCAAATTTTCCTATCATAAAATAAACCCTACAAGGTAGACAGTTTATAAAGGCATACAAGCCAAACTAATTCTACTTTGTAGGGTATTTTTAGTAATGATGACATATAGGGCTGTTTGTAACTATTTAATAAGCCATTGATGAGAGTAATCAATTTTGTTTTCTTTAGATTTTTTTAATTTATGATATTTGCTACCTCTTGAGATAATAGTATAATCAAGATTCTTATCTCCATCTAATATTTCAATTATTTTCGGCAATACAAATGCCTTATCAAAAAAACGACATGAAAATATATCAAAATATCCTTTATTCTCTTTTGGAAAGTAATGCAAACTTATATGAGATTCTGCTATCATTGTTAGCGATGAGTAAGTAACATTATCACCTTCACCATTTTTTACGATATATGGTCGCATAATCGGTGTCATACCTATTTCTTTAGGCATATTATCGAAAATATTAAATAGGTAATCCATATCTAATTTCTTATTAATTGGGTTAATTTCTAAAAATACATGTGGTCCAAAATCGTTTTCCTCATCTATCTCCTTAAATATGCTTTCTGTATGTTCTCTTCTATCTAAGTAATAATTATTGTACATATCTGTCGGAAATGCTCTAGTAATTAATTTTGAAAGTTCTTCTTTATCAAATGGTTTAGGAGATACAAAATCCACAAAATAACATTCTCTATAGGAAAATGTGTGTATTGTAAAATGTCCACCCTCTAAAAATATAAATGCACTGATGCCACAATCCTCAGGTATAACACCATTAAAATATGGTAATACAAATGGAGGCATTGTAGTTTTAATCCCCATTTCAAAGGGAATTCTTTCTAATATTTCAAATATTAAAGCAGTATCCTCTAATCGAGTTTTAAAACAATTATATGAATCTAACATGTAATGATACATTTTTAATTTCACCTCGGTTTATTTTTAGTTAAAGAGCTTATTAGTTCTCGTATATTTTATTATAGCCTTAAACTTTACTCTTCTTCTTCAAGCATTTCTTTTACATAAGTAGGTAAAGCAAATGAACCTAGATGAAGATCACTATTATAATATTTGGTCTTTAGTTTTAACATCTCCCATCTTGGTGATTTAAGATCCTCTAAAGGATGGAATTTCTTAGATGAAAATCCAAATAACCAATGACCTGATGGATAAGTAGGTATATGAGCTTGATATACCATACTAATTGGAAATATATTTTTAATTTTGTTATGGGCTCTTTTCATTTCTTTTGAAAATTGTGGGTAGAATGGACTTTCATGTTGATTAATCAGTATACCTTCACTTGTTAATATACGAAAACATTGATCATAAAATTCTTTCGTAAATAGTCCTTCACCTGGACCTATAGGATCTGTAGAATCTACTATTATCAGGTCGTACATACTGTTCTGGGCATTTTTAACAAACACAATACCATCTTCAAAGAATAAGTTCACCCTTGGATCAGTAAGCTTAGAAGCAGTAAAAGGCAGATGTTTCTGACTGGCTCTTACTACCATTTCATCTATCTCTACCATATCTATTTTCTCAATAGAATTATATCTTGTGAGCTCACGAACAGTACCGCCATCACCACCACCTATTACTAGAACATTCTTAATTTCAGTATTAACAGCCATAGGGACATGAACTATCATATCGTGGTATATAAATTCATCTTTTTCAGTTAACATAACTAAACCATCTAATGTAAATAATTTTCCAAATTCATAAGTATCGTATATATCTATTGTTTGAAATTGACTCTCTTCACTTAGTATCTGCTCTTTAATTTTTATTCCAAAGGATACTCCTTCAGTTTGCTCTTCGTTATACCATAATGGCACTATCATCACTCCGTTCTTTTATATGCCCCTTATTATAAGGGGGTATTATCATCCTACCCTTTAAAACTATCTCACATTTCTTCCATAAAAAATTTCTAACATCTCTTTTTTTATGTTTTTATCTATTTTTTCTCTTTCCTTTTTAGGTAGCATGTCTTCACTTATATTAAATAAATAGTTATTTAATTCTAATTCTCTTAACATCATTTTGGTATGAAAAATATTTTCCTGATAAACATTTACATCTATTAAAGAATACCTTCGTTTAATCTTCTCTGATATGTAATTTTGTATAGATGTTATACCATGGTCAATAAAATGCTTTTTCCCATTTATATCTCTTGTAAAACCTCTAACTCTATAATCAGCGATAATTATATCAGAATCAAAACTATTGATAAGGTGCTCTAATGCTTTAAGAGGTGATATCTCTCCACAAGTTGAAACCTCAATGTCAACCCTAAAAGTACTAATCCCACCACTGGGATGGCTCTCTGGATATGTGTGCACTGTTAGGTGACTTTTGTCTAGATGTCCAGCAATGTGTGTTGGAATACTTGTCAGTGCACCTTTATTACAGGACTTATCAAGTACGTATAATGGAACTTCTTCTTCCGATATAAGAATTGTCACACTTGCACCTTGCGGCTCATAATCTTGTTTTGAAACGCTCAGTATACTAGCTCCAATTATATCTGTAACCTCACTTAATATTTTCATTAACCTATTTGAATTATATTGTTCATCAATATACTCTATATACGCTTTTTTTTCTTCTTCATCTTTTGTGTAGCAAATATCGTAAATATTAAAACTTAAAGTTTTGGTTAAATTATTAAAACCAAACAACTTTAGTTTCTTATTAGTGTAGTTCTTTTTCAACTAATTATCTCCCTCATTTCAAGAATGTTTTTGCTATATTAATATAATATTTATTTACTAAAATGTAAAGTCAAAAAATACTGAAACTTTATTCAGTAGAAGTTTTTTCGAGTCTTATTGCCTCTCAATGCAGAATAAAAAAAAGATAACTCAATATTTAGTCTTGTGGTTATCTTTTACTATTTATTCATTTATATTCTTACCTATAATTATAACGAGTTTAAGTACTATGGTTTTAATTACACTTCCTACGCTTTTCTATGAATAACCGAGACAGTATTAATATAATCTACCCAAATAACTGTAGGATACATTAAATTTACTTAACATCTCTTCTATAAGATTTTTATCTCCGGACACTAGTACGCATGTGACTGGACCAGCAGATTTTTTGATATCTACAGTTAATTTATCTATGTATTGAAACTGTAGCTTGTTACATCTACATAATTCACTAATTTCATAATCGATTCCTTTAGATCCAACTGGCAGCATTTCATTTACACCTTTTTTATAATTAATCTTACTAATTATTTTCAAGTTAGAAATACCTTCTGTCTTTAGGACTTCTGCTCCTACTTTTGGTGTTCCAATAACAAATACAGCATCCTCGGCCTTTGAGGTCGGCATTAGCCATGATTTTTTATCTATTGTTCCTATACAAGTTATACCGATTCCAGTTTGAATAACAGGCATATTTTCTTCTGTACTCCCTGTTAATATATTACTTGGGTCTAGTTCAATCTCTTCTACTGCTTCTTTAATTCCTGCAATAATTTCCTTACCAGTCGGATTCATTTCAACACATAGATTATTTACTATCATTTGAGGTTTAACTTTAAAAGATAGTAGTTCACATAAGACGACTGAGGCAGTAAAATATCCTACAACTTTATTATCTGTTTTTAACTCATCTCCAGCTTTTAAACCAATGCCACCACAAGAATCACAGGCTATTACTATTATATTTTCATCATTAAAATACAATAGAGTTAAATCTCTATATTTTTCTACTCTCATACTAATCACCTATACTAAAGAATGTAATTTATTTAACATTCCAAAATTCTCTTTGTAACTTATTTCTACAATTCCTCCTAAGGGAATATGAAAATGCCATCTGTCTAATACTTGTAAATTTAGTAGATGGGTGACTATGCTTTGAATTGTACCTCCATGACATACTATCATACATGTACCATCTTCATTTTTTATTGTATCTAAAAAATCAGATATCCTTTGATGAAAAAGTTTTAAACTATCACCTTCTGGTATTTGATAATTCAAATAATCTGACTCCCATCCTAACCAGTGTTCATTGTGATCTCTTACTACTTCTTCAAATGTAAGGTTTTCAAATATACCAAAATTCATCTCAGAGAGAACGTCAATAACTTTTACTTCTGTATTAGTATACTCTCCTATCTTATTTGCAATGTTTAATGCTCTAGATATAGGACTTGAATAAATATTATCTACCTTATACTCTTTTAAGGCGTTAGTCAGTTTAATAAATTGCTCCTTACCTTTTTGAGTATAAAGTGTTTCTGTAACTCCTGCAAATCTATTTTCATAATTCCCAGTTGTTTCTACATGCCTGACTAGTGTAAATTTCATTATCAAAATCCCCCTATTGAGTACGTAAGATATGCTCCAAACAGAAATATTACTTGAATTAATTCAATCATCATTCCAACTGTATCTCCAGTCATCCCAGAGAGCTGCTTTCTAAACCATCGTAATAAAACATATGTAATAATAAGACATATAGCAAAAGGTATCAAGTATATGTAGTCAAATAGAACAATAATTCCTACAGTAAATAGTAAAGAAAACACTCTCTCTTTTCGTCCCATACTTTCCACAAATTTACGACCCATATCATTAGTATCCTTTGCATACTCGCTTAAAGATGTAGCAATTAAAGCGCAGCTTCTCCCAATGATCGGCATAATTAAAATCGATATTGCCGTTGAATATTTGAATGCAATAAGATAACCTATTATAAGTAGTATTATGCCAATCGCTCCAAATGCACCAATACGACTATCTTTCATTATTTCAAATACTCTTTCTCTATCTCTGTTACTTAGTATTCCATCTAAAGTATCCATGAAACCATCCATATGTAATCCACCGGTTATCCATATATAAAAAACTACAAGTAAGAAAGCAGATATCTCTTTATTAATATCACCCAATAAGTATCCTACACCGTATAAACAAGATCCTATTACAAAACCTATAATTGGTAATAAAGCCATAGAAGAGTAAAATTCATCTTCACTAACTTCTGATTTTATATTAATTGGAATTCTAGTAAAAAAACTTAATGCAACTAAGAATTTTTTCATGTATTTCACACCTTATTTCAGTTTGATTTGTAATCCACTTACTACTAAGAATACATCATCTGCCCTTGATGCAACAAGTTGATTAATTCTCCCTGCAATATCTCTATAATAACTTCCCATTTTATAAGCAGGTACTAAACCCATTCCTAACTCATTAGATACTACAATCATATCTTTTTGAGATGATAGTCTTAGGAGTTTTTCGACTTCAAGTAAAATTTCTTTCTCCAATATATCAACTTCTTCTACTGTACATGTATCAAAATCTAAGCCGCTGTAAAACATGAGATTATTCAACATAACAGTTACACAATCAACTAGTAATATTTCTGATTGCTCGTATTCATTAATTTCGGATATTTTATCAAAATCTCTATATTTTTCGATGGTTTTCCATTCTTTCGGTCTTTGTTCTCTATGTTTTTTAATTCTATTTTTCATACCATCGTCAAAAGCTATAGATGTAGCTATATATGCAACTTTTTTATTGCTTTCTCGTGCTAATTTTTCTGCATAAGTGCTCTTACCACTACGTGCTCCTCCGGTTATAAATGTAATCCGTCCCAAATTGTATACCTCCCTTATATGTTTCCATCTTTGGTGTGAGTTAATCAAAAGACTTTTCTTCTTGATATATAACACCAAGTTCCAGTTCTTAGTTTGTGTAGTTTTACTAATAAGTTTCACTTACATTCTAATTATGCTCAATTATTTGTATCATTTTCTCTAAATTAATATTTGCTTTCATTATATTCGCCAACTCAACATATTGGCTTTCTTTAAACTCCTCAAAGGATAAATCATTGTCTTTTGTTTCTATACCTTTACTTTTTCTTATAATATCAAGAACAAATTTTCTAAACTCATCATTATCAAACACTCCATGAAGATATGTTCCTAGTACATTTCCTTCATGATTGATAGCACCGTCGTCATGTCCCTCATCTAGATGTACAAAAGTATTGTACGATTCATTAAAATCAGTAACTCCCATGTGTATTTCATACCCTCTAACTTTTGTTTTTAGCCTCGCTCCCATAAATTCTATATCCACATCACCTTCTACTTGAACAGTCCTTTTTTCATTAGAGATTAGAGTGTTTATATTAATTAGCCCTAGTCCACCAGTTTTTTGAATATTAGATTCATTGTTTCCATTGTCTGTAATTTCATAACCTAGTATTTGATATCCACCACAAATCCCAACAATGGGAAAATTATTTTTATGATGCTCAAGTATTTTTTTGCTTAGTCCAGAATTTGTTAAGTACACCATATCTTCAATTGTATTCTTACTGCCAGGTATAATTAATAAATCTATATCTTCAAAATCAAATACAGAGTTTATATATTTTATCTCCACATCTGGTTCCATCTCAAATGGGGTAAAATCAGTAAAGTTTGAAATATGTGGTAATCTAACAACTCCTATCACTAATTCTTTTTTCCCTTGATGAGTAAATCTAAGTGATACACTGTCCTCATCATCAATATGTAGTTTAAAGTACGGAATAACTCCAAGGCATGGTATATTAATTTTATCCTCTAGCATTTTTATCCCAGGTTCTAGAAGTTTCACATCACCTCTGAATTTATTGATTATAAACCCTTTTACTCTACTTCTTTCTTCTTCTTCTAACAACATATATGTACCATAAAGTGATGCAAACACACCACCCCTATCTATATCTCCTATTATTACTACAGGTGCATCTACCATCTCTGCCATTCCCATATTTACAAGATCATTTTCTCTTAAATTAATTTCAGCAGGACTACCTGCTCCTTCTATTACAATACATTCATACTTCTCATTTAATTTGTCATAGGCTTCTTTAATTACACCTTTAAACATTGGTTTACTGGAGTGATACTCTGTAGCTGTCATATTCTTGAATACTTCTCCCATTACAATAACTTGTGAACCCACGTCTGAAGAAGGCTTCAGTAATATAGGGTTCATTTCTACTATAGGTTCTATCTTTGCAGTTTCAGCTTGGACTACTTGCGCTCGCCCCATTTCTTTTCCATCTCGTGTAATAAACGAATTCAATGCCATATTTTGAGACTTAAATGGTGCAACACTATAGTTTAAATCTTTTAATATCCTACACATTCCAGCAGTTAGTAAACTTTTTCCTACTGATGATCCTGTCCCTTGAAACATAATATTTTTTTTCATACTCAGTCTCCATTATCATAGTTTTTGTAATAATTCATCGTAGTTTTGAATATAATTAAAATTTTCCTTTTTTTGTAATTCATCTAGTAATTTAATAGCTTTGCCTTGAGCATAATCAATGTCAATTTTGCTATTTTGATAAAAATAAATGGGTTTTTCAATATTTCTTAAAACTTCTAGATTCAGTAAATTACCTATTCCAAAGGGGACACTAGTGACTAGTACATAGTCTGATTGGTTTATTAATATGCGATTCTTGTCTGCATCCTCATTACTATATCCACTAAATGGAGGCGCAACTACACATGGTATTTTAAGAATTTTACAGATTTCCCAATCACTATCTCCCTCATTTATAATTCCCGCAGTAACATTAAATCCTAAAGACTTTAATCTCTCTAGTATTTTTTCACCTGTTCCACCACCACATACAACATGAATATTTATACCTTTTTTTTCTGTTAATTCTTTTATTGCTCTCAGTGGTATGATTTCTCTTTTCCCCAATATTTTGTTTTCACGAACAATCATCTCCATACTATACAATTTAGATAAATGTTCTTCTTTTATTACTTCTTCTGGTGTACCATCTGCTACTACTTTTCCATGATTTATCAGAATTAATCTATCACTAAATCGGGCAGCCATATTAATATCATGTAATACAGCTACTACTGTTATATTCCTCTTTTTTTTGAGTAAATGAATTAATTCCATTACCTCTAGTTGATGATGAATATCTAAATGAGAGGTAGGCTCATCTAATAATATAATATGCGTTTGTTGAGCTATAGCTCTTGCTACGATAACTCTTTGTCTTTCTCCTCCACTCAATTCATTAAAAAATCTATCCTTGAAATCCCAAGTATTAGTTAATGTCATGGCTTCTTTTACTATATCAAAATCTTTTTGACCTATTTTATTTTTCTTGTCAATATGTGGATTTCTACCCATCATAACTATATCTAAGTTTGTAAATTCATAATCTATACTAAATTCTTGAGGTACAACTGCAACTAATTTAGCACGTTCTTTTTTAGAAATATTTCTATTTTCTCTTCCTTCAATAAATATATCTCCAGAATGACTATCAATTATATTAGTAATAGCCTTAACTAATGTAGACTTACCTGTACCATTAGGTCCTATAATACCAACAAATTCACCTTTATAAATAGATATATTTAAGCAATCTAGGACTCTTTTATCTCCATATGAAACGACGAGGTTTTCTGTCTTTAACACTTCTAAGTTCACCTATATGCCTCCTCGCTTTCTTTTTTTTAATAAATAAATGAAGAACGGTCCGCCAAATATAGCCGTAATAATTCCAACTGGAATCTCTTGATTTATTAAAGATCTGGCTACTGTATCACATATAATTAATAGTATTCCCCCTAAAACAAAAGAATAAGGATATAATTTCTTATGTTTTGGTCCAACTATCATCCTTACAATATGGGGTATTATTAACCCGACAAATCCTATAATTCCAGTGACACTTACAGTCGCTGCAGTTATAAAAGCGGTCACTACTAATATTACAAGCTTTAACTTTTCCGTATTTACCCCTAGTTGAGATGCAGTATCTTCACCTAATAGCATAATATCCATTTGTCTATGGTATCTAAAGAGAATAATAAATCCTATTATTACATATGGCAGGATTAAAATTAAATGATTCCAACTTTTAGCATTCAAACTTCCCATTGTCCAGAAAACAACTCTATTCATTTGATCAGAAAAGATCATAAAGAGAGATATAATTGCAGTTAAAAATTGTGAAATAGCAATACCACTAAGTAACAAAGTAGGAACAGGCACCTTATTTCCTATTCTAGAGATATTATATACTAAGAGTAATGTCAGCAATGCACTGACGAAAGCAAACACTGTTATCATATCTAAACCAAAGAAAATAGCACTTATATTAAATACGATTGCAATTGTAGCACCTAATGCTGCTCCTGATGATACCCCAAGTAAAAAAGGATCTGCCATTGGATTTTTAAAAATTCCTTGATAAGCTACACCACAAATGGATAGAGCTCCTCCCACTAAAAATGCCAACATAACCCTAGGAAATCTAAGGTTCCATATAATAGCTATAGTAGATTCTTTTACGCCTTCTACATTGCCTATGCTAGTTATCTTGTTAAACAAAATATTGACAGTTTGACTGACAGAAATATTTGCAACTCCTATTGTAGTACAAATAAAAATAGTGGCTAGGCAAATAATTATTACCAAAAATATTAAATATTTTTTTACAAATTTAATCATTATGTCCCCTTTACTAATTTAGAGGACAACTACAAAGAGCTGCCCCCCATACATTGTCTGCCATAGTTGGTTTATTAAAATTTATTCAAATAATTCAGGATATATGGTATTAGCATAGATTTCTAAACCTTCTACTACCCTTGGTCCTGGACGTTGTATCATATTATGTTCTTCAGTACCCCATGGAATAACAATAATATTATCGTTTTTGTAGGCCTCTATAACATCTATTCCCACCACGCTTTTAATATCTTCAACAGAAGTATAGGTAGAAATATAAACATCAGGATTATCTTCAATAATTTTTTCTATACTAAGTGTTGGCCACGGTGTATCCGAGTCTGAAGCAATATTAATAGCATTTGCTTCTTCCAAAATAGAATTAATGAAAGTATTAGGCCCAACAGAAATAAAATCACCAAGATCCATAAAAACTTTCTTCTGATCAACATCTTTCACTTTTTCTAATATTTCTGTTCTTTTTGCACTCATGCTCTCGATTAATTCATTAGCTCTTGTTTGTTTATTTGTAATTACTCCGACTTGCTTAATATTTTCTAGTACGCCATCAACATTAGTTGGATTAAATACTACAACTTTAATATTTGAGGCTTCCAATAATTGATTAACATCTTCCGGTATAGATTCATATGCAAAAACCACTTCTGGTGCAAGGTCAATAATCAACTCAGTATTAGGTCCTTTATAGTCACCAACTATTTCTAAATCTTGTGCTGCTTTAGGATAATCACTAGCTCCATCTCTGCCTATTATGTTTTCTCCTAAACCTAGTTCGAATAGTGTTTCCGTAATACCTGGTGATACAGATACGATCTTTTCTGGTGCTTTTTCAAAAGTTACTTCATTTCCTAAGTCATCAGTTATTGTCAATGGATATGTAGTTTCCGTAACACTTGTATCTCCATTACTATTTGTATCTTCTTCACCACTATTGTCTGCATTTGAGCAGGCTGTCCAAGTAAAAGTCATAAGTAATAGTGTAATTATAATAAGTACCTTGTTCATTTTAATCATTTTTTTCTTCCTCCAGTTTTTTATTAAGTTATAAAACAAATGAAAACCCTCTACATTTGAGAAGGTTTACACATAATAAAAGCACATAAAACATTCCTCCCCTCCGTAGGTAAAACATTACTTCTTAAGGCAGGTCTCCTGACTTGTGTTTCTCCCTTGGCTCGTCCTTCCCATCTATATAGACAGTGGTTTGGTAGGAGCTTCGTCCACACTTACAGTAGCGGGGGCTGTAGTGGAATTTCACCACTTTCCCTATTAAGTTTAACACCTTATAGAACTTATTTAGTTAGTAAAATTCTAACACAAAAATAGTAAAACTTCAATTAACTTTTGCTGTTTAAGCACGGCAATCGCATGAAAAGATATTTGGTTCAGCGAACCCTTTTTAAAAAAACATATATCAAAGTAGCTAACTTTATAGAGTATTTTTAAAACATTAGCAAACGATAGCTTCGCTAAATTCAAAAGAAGGAGACGATTAACGTTAAGAATTTTTGACTGTTTGAGCGTAGCGAGTTTCAAAAATTTAGTTTATCTTCGAGTTCTTTCATACAGTATGCGACAGCGTGTTTGCGTTTGTTTTAAACATACTCTTGCTCTCATCATGTATACGTGACAAAATTCTATTCCATCTTTTCTATTTTTTCATGCGATTGCCCTGGCTGTTTAAGATAAGTCGTGTAGATAGTTTTACATTGTAATAAAGATATTCATAATTTGAATATTAGATTAGATATTTTTACTATTATATTGACATTCTTCTTTTACAATGCACTTACTACAGAGTGGGTTTCTAGCTTTACATATATTTCTTCCATGAAATATAAGCCAGTGATGGGCTTTTGACCACTTATTTTCGGGGATATTATACATTAAATCCTTCTCTGTACGGAGTACGTCTTTACTATGTGCTAAACCAATTCTATTAGATACTCGAAAAACATGGGTATCTACGGCAATAGCACTCTTACCAAATGCATTACTTACCACTACATTAGCTGTTTTCCTTCCTACTCCTGGTAGTGTCATTAATTCTTCTATAGTATCAGGCACCTGATTATTGTATTGTTTTAGTAACAATGAACATGTAGCAATTATGTTTTTGCTTTTTGTATTGGCAAGTCCACAAGTTCTAATTTCATCTTGTAACTTTACTTGACCTAGGCTTAGTATTGCTTCAGGAGTGTTATGATTTTTGTATAGCTTTGACGTTACCTTATTAACCCTTACATCAGTACATTGGGCAGATAAAATAGTTGCTATGAGAAGTTCAAATGGTGTGGTGAAATTTAACGCTGCAACTGCATCTGGGTACTCTTTCTCTAGTAATTCCAATACACGTACTATTTTTTCTTTTTCCAGCAATAGAATCAATCCTTCATCAGATATATTTCACATTATACCATTAAATCCTATAAGTATTGTATAAAGAGAAGTTTTTTATTACTAATTGTAGTCTGATATGCTAAAATGTTTTAGTAGCTATAGTAATTAAAAGGTATTAACCTTAGTAATAGCTACCAATATATATAATCTTATGATTTATATTTTACAAGAGGAGTCTTAGAATGAATAAAAGAAACATGCTTATAGGAGATTTTGGATTACTTATGACCGCTTTTGTATGGGGTAGTGGTTTTGTTGCAGTTAAAAATGCATTAGACTCCCTTTCGCCTATGTATATAATGGTTGCTAGATTTTCCATTGCAACATTGCTTATGGGAATACTCTTTCATAAAAAAGTACTTGAGATTAATAAATCAGATGTGAAAGCTGGAATTGTAATTGGTTTATTTTTATTTTTTGCTTTTGCTTCACAAACTATTGGCTTACAATATACTTTAGCTGGAAAGCAAGCCTTTTTAACTGCAACTAATGTAATTATGGTTCCTTTTTTATTCTGGGTATTCAGTAAAGAAAGGCCTGATAAGTTCAACATGATTGCAGCGATATTAATGATAGTAGGTATTGGTCTTTTAACACTTGATTTAAACTATGGTTTAGTTTTAAATAAAGGTGATCTACTAACCTTGCTTTGTGCATTTTTATTTGCTTGCCATATAATATCTGTTGGATATTATGCTAAGAAACACGATCCTATAAAGTTAACCGTACTGCAATTTGCCGTCGTTACTATACTGTCAATACTTTTTATGTTTATTTTTGAAAAACCCACATTAGTACTTGTACCGGCAAACGGCTTATATGAAATAATTTTTTTAGGATTATTTAGTACCTTTATGGCTTTTTTAATTCAAAACATTGCACAAAAATATACGACTCCTTCCCACACAGCGTTAATATTAAGCTTAGAAGCTTTTTTTGGAAGTATCCTGTCTGTAATCTTCTTAGGTGACTTATTTAATAATTCTATGATCCTAGGTAGTTCTATTATATTTATTGCAATAATTACTGCAGAAACAAAGTGGAGTTTTTTAAAAAGAAATCTAGAAACAGTAGAAAACCAATTAAAAGTTAAAGGAGAAAGATGACATGGAATACAAAGAAGCTTTAGATTTTATTCATGGTACTTATGCCTTTGGTATAAAATTAGGCCTTGATAATATTGGTAAACTATTAGAGTATATGGATAATCCACAAGATAAATTAAAGTTTGTCCATATAGCTGGTACTAATGGTAAGGGATCCACAAGTAATATGATTAGCAATGTATTAAAACATTCAGGCTATAAAGTAGGTTTGTTTATATCGCCATTTCTAGAAGAATTCACAGAAAGAATACAAATTAATGGAACACAAATCTCAAAAGAATCACTGGGTAGAGTAACTGGGTTTGTAAAAGAATCAATTGATAAGATGATAGAAAATGGATTTCCTCATCCTTCAGAATTTGAAGTCGTTACTGCAATCGGTTTTCAATATTTTTATGAGGAAAGAGTTGATATTGTTACACTTGAAGTAGGAATGGGTGGAAGATTTGACGCAACTAATATTATTAAAAAACCTGAAATAGCTATTATTACGTCTATTGCACTAGATCATATGCAATACTTAGGAAATACCATTGAAGAAATTACCTTTGAAAAGGCAGGTATCATTAAGGAAAATGGTGACGTAGTGCTTTATCCCCAAGGAATAAAAATCGAAAATCAAATTCGACAAATATGTATAGATAGAAATGCTGTATTTCATACTATTAATTCAGATCTGCTTAAAATCAAAAGTACTTCCCTCAGTGGACAAGAATTATCATATGCAGGTGGTAAAAATCTAAGTGCCTTTAATTTTATACTTAGCTTATTAGGAAAGCACCAAGTCGCGAATTGTATTACTGCAATGTCAGCAATAGAATTATTAATAGACAAAGGTTACTCTATTTCTGAAAACAGCATTCAAAATGCAATGGCCACAATACAGTTTCCAGGTAGGTTTGAAGTTTTATCATTAAATCCAACCATAATTATTGACGGTGCTCACAATGAAAATGGAATTGACTCACTTGTTAATACAGTAAAAACTTATATTGATAAAAAAATTGTTTTAATACTTGGAGTTTTAGCAGATAAAGATTTTGATCCTATGATTCAAAAACTTTTGGAAGTAACTAGTAAAATTTATACTGTAACACCAAACAATCCGAGAGCTAAAAGCTCCGAAGAATTAGCAGAACACATTAAAAACAATCACCCTGAAATAGATGTTCAAGCATTAGATAGCATTAGCGACGGAGCTAATATTGCTATAAAAGGATCTCGAGAAGACATTTATGTTTTCGTAGGTTC
Organism: Alkalibaculum sporogenes; assembly: GCF_009362815.1. Taxonomy (GTDB): domain Bacteria; phylum Bacillota; class Clostridia; order Eubacteriales; family Alkalibacteraceae; genus Alkalibaculum_A; species Alkalibaculum_A sporogenes. The sequence continues at coordinate 22,437 of NZ_WHNX01000032.1, forward strand.
TTTGTATATGATTGGAGATGCTAGAAGCGCGGTTCGTTCACTTCAAAAGAAAATTTAACAGATTGGTAATTTAAACTACTCTAAAGTTTATAACGCAAAAACTAAGACTCCTAGCTATGCTAGGAGTCTTAGTTTGGCGTTATACTAAAAACTTTATATGTGAGTAATCGTATTCTTTAGTAAACTCTTTTTCATTTTCAGCGTATTCGGCAATTAATTCGTTAGGTATACTAAAAAATCTACCTGTAACACTAGATAACATTTTGACCAAATAGTCAACATCGATATCTATTTTGTCTTCAAAATAATATAATAACAATTCACGCCTTGCCCCGAATTCTGCAATCATAATACAATCTAAGTCTATTTGTGAAAAGTTATTGTTGTTCTCTTTAGATATCATAGAGTATATTCTCTCTATACTGTAACTTAATGCTCTAAAGTTTGATTTGTTTCTCAAAACCTCATAAAAAAACTTTTTATTGCGTGGATCCTCTAATATAATACGATAATATATACAGGTAACAACAAATAATTTATAATATGAATTTTTCTTTACATTAAGTCTGCTGTTGACAAACTCGTAAATTTCCAAATAGAATTTAGAATTGATTTCTAATACAATATTATCCTTTGTTTTAAAATAATATGGTATTAATCCTAATGGAATTTGCGCAGTGTCTGCTATGTTTTGAACAGTTGCTTTGGTGTAGCCTAACTCATAAAACAGTTTTTTTGATACATTAATAATATTCTCTTTAGTTTCAAATCCTTTTTTATACCTCATGATACTCCTTCATCCATCCTAAAATTTAATTATCTAACTATTGTACCATATTTATAGAAATTTTGCATATACTTATCGAAAAAAAAATAGGATTAAATATCCTATTTTAATAATTGCCAAAAACTCAAAGTTTTATAACTTAATTTTGTCCCTGACAGGGACACTACCATTTAATTCCTCTATTATATATAGTGAATTGTTTATATTTCAACATTAAGTTTTGTTTTTTTTGGTATAACAGGCCGTTGTGGGCAGCGACCAATACCAGGTATTATAATATGAAATTAATCTCAAACCCTATTTGTCCCACGTAGTGGTCGCTGCCCACAGCGACCATACTAGATATATTGAATTAATCCCATTTTAATATTTCAAGATGAAAAAACCCCCTACTCAATAAAGTTTTACTTTGTTTTTTACGACTTTATATATTACAGCGGCAACTACTACATTAAATGTTGAGGTAAGGCTTAGTGGCACTATTAAAGTCATAAACATTATATTAGCTGAAGGTATTATGCCTATGTATTGCATAGCTATTACTGATATATATGTTGCAACAACACCATTTAATAATATGCCAACTAAACAATTTAATACTAAATTTATTTTACCATTTAGAAATCCTACTACCCAACAAACACCTGCCATACAAAGTGCAATCAATATATGTATAAGCACTGTAAATTGAAAACCGCTAGTCATGGCCGTTAGCAAATGACCTATCGCACCAACAATAGCTCCAGCCACAGGGCCTAAAAATAATGCTGCAAAAAAAGCAGGGAGTGCATCTAGTGCAATAGACCCAAAAACTTTTATCTGTGCTCCTACAAAAGATAATGCGATTAATAATGACAAATATACTAGTGTTTTTGTGTTAAATCTTTTTCTAGTATTTAAGTAAGTATCCATTTTATTCCTCCGTTAATATGTATTTTATGAGATGTACCTGTCAGGGTTGGGGAGGCTTGTAGCAACTGAAAGGAGCTAGAGCCCGCAACCTACGACGGTAGTCTTAGTGCCTGTTAATTCGGGATAAATAATATTTTATATCTATACTACTGATATACCTGCTTGGGCATATGTTCCCATTTCATTTACCATTGCAATAGCAGAGTCTATAATTGTAAAAGTTAGAGCTGCTCCACTTCCTTCTCCTAGTCGTAGACCCATATTTAAATAAGGTTTAAAACCTAGTGAAGATGCAGCTATTTCTGCTCCTTTTTCAGCAGATATGTGAGAACAAATCAAATAATCAAATACTTTTGGTTCTAGATGAATAGCTATGGCTGCTGCAGCTGTGGAAATAAAGCCATCTACTAATACAGGTACTTTTTTTGCTGCTCCTGCTAACATTACACCTGCCATAGCACCGATTTCTAATCCCCCAACTTTAGAGAGCACATCAATAGCATCATTTTTATCTGGCTTATTTACTTCCAATCCAGATTTAATTACTTTTACTTTTTTTATCATTCCTTCTTCTGATAAATTTGCTCCAACACCAGTTAAGTCTTTAGGATTAATACCAGTAAAAGCAGCAATTATTGCGGAGCTAGGTGTAGTATTTCCAATACCCATTTCACCTGTAGCTAATATATTGTAACCTTGCTCAATTAGATTAGTTGCAACTTCAATTCCTACTTCTAAAGAAGCTATAGCTTCTTCTCTAGACATTGCAGGTCCCTTAGCTAGATTATCTGTTCCTCTTTTTATCTTTTTATCTAGTACTTTGGGATTATCTATGTCAGCATTTACTCCAACATCAACAACTATCACATCTGCTCCCATAGTTTTAGATATCACACCTACACCACTTTTGCCTTCAGCAATAAAATTTGTCATTAATGTAGTTACGATCTGTGGTGCTGATGTAACTCCCTCTTCTATTATTCCATGATCACCAGCACATACTACAACTGCTTTTTTTAATGGTTTAAGACTATTTGTACCGTAAATCCCACTTAATTGTATAGCAATATCTTCTAATGTACCCAAACTTCCCACAGGCTTTAATAGTCCATCTACTACAACTTGAGCTTCTTTCATAACATCCCTATTAATTTCCTTGATATCATTTAATGTGTTTTGCAATAAATTCATTTGCTTTTCCTCCTTAATTATAGGTATTTACTGTAAAAATGAAGTTTCATCGGTTCAGTCCGCGATCATTGTAATGGCTGTGCCATTATGATGATCGCGGACGTCGCTAAATGAAAACAAGTTTTCATCGTTCTTCTGCACTACCAACCAACCTATTCCGGAACCGACTTCGTCGTTTCCTACGTCGCGGACATCGCTAAATGAAAACTACGTTTTCACTGTTATTCTGCTTTACCAAACAAATTAGCAAGCTATTTGGTTTCTTTTACAGAATAACTTAAGCGAAAACTTCGTTTTCGCTTAGCTCCTGTTTTCGCGTAAATTAGCAAGCTATTTGTTTGCTTTGCTGAAGAACTTATGCAAAAACTTCGTTTTCGCTTAGCTCCTGTCTTCGCGTAAATTAGCAAGCTATTTGTTTGCTTTTGCTGAAGAACTTATGCGGTCTCTAATCTCCGGAACCGCTTCGCGGTTCCTATGTCGCGATCGTCGCCAAATGAAAACTTCGTTTTCATCGTTCTTCTGCACTACCAACCAAATTGGCAAGCCATTTGCCTGTTTAATCATAAGAATTAATAAGGTTTCTTACCTCCGGAACCGCTTCGCGGTTCCTACGTCGCGGACACTCGCCAAATGAAAACAAGTTTTCATTTATTCTTATGCTTTATCAGTCAAATCGGCAAGCCATTTGCCTGTTTAATCATAAGAATTAATAAG
>NZ_WHNX01000033.1 GCF_009362815.1 Alkalibaculum sporogenes
ATCAACTATACCTGTATTATACATAAAGTGTCGTGTGAGAGTAACCTCTAGGATGTAGAATTTACTCTTGCATTATGGAATTTAGTTTTTCATTCAAGGTAATTTATCTTCTTGAATTCTTTTAAACAATTTTCTAAAACAATTACCATATTGTTCAGGGAATTCATGTTCATAAACCATCTTTCGGATAGATAGAATATACATCATTGGCACTTCAACAAGTTGAACATCAATGCTATCCAAATATGACATAATCGATTTGCCTTGGTTCAAAATTGATATATCCTCATTTATCTGGTCTAATGTCGATTTAAATTCTTGTACTTGTTTTTTAATTTCATGTTTCTTTCTTACAAGTTCCACATAAAGTTTCTCATCCTGCAATTCTTCTGATTTAAGGATTGTTTTAATTTCCTCTAAAGAAAATTTGTAGGATTTTAAGCGATTGATAAATAACATTGTTTCTAATTGTTTGATAGAATAATATCTATAACCATTTTCAGGGTTGATTTCATTAGGTAAAATTAATCCTATTTCAGCATAATAGCGTAGTGTCTTTGTAGATACCCTACATATATTTGAAAACTCTCCTATCGATAGCATATGTAACCACCTTTCCTTTAGCTTTTAACTCTATTTGAATAAAGTATACACCTTACCGTAAGGGTAAAGTCAAATCCGTTTTTAGATAGGCCCTTGCATTAGTGCATGCTTATCAATGAAATACAGCATTGCTTCCACTCTATAAGTGCACTTATTTCGTAACGAGTGCACTTTTCAAACGAAATACTCACGATTCTGCCTAATCCTTTACTCTTGACGCAAAGAAAGCCATCGTAAATTCTTCTGACAAATTAGGAAGACATAATACCATGGCTATCATGTGCATAAATCAAAAAAGAACTATGAAAGAAAACAAGTAAATCTAGATGGGATAGTTATTGCGCCTATTTCGCGAAGACCGAATAATTAGGTTATAAATTCACTTCATTTATTGAGTATTGAACTTCAATGTGGTCGCTGACAAAATATGTGTCGTCACCATCCGGGAGCATCCAACTTACACTAACCCTTCCCGGCTGATAGTAACCATTCTGCTCTTTGTAATCAGAATAGGTTACATACCACGGCACCAACGAGCTACCCTTCCCGTTTTCGTCCATGTATCGGTCATTGGTATCAAAACGTACAATGTTGCCATTATTGTCAAAAGTGAATCTTCCTTTAGCAGTAATGCCCATCCATGAAATCTTTCCTTCAACGGTATCGTCGTCAACGTCTGTCCATGACATATACTCCTGTAAAAACAAGGACGGCAAATATACTGCGTCTGCCAACGCCGTTATCAACTGGCCTTGGTTCATTTCTTCCCCAGTAGAAAGAAAAAGCTGGAACTGCTTGGCAATCACACCTGTCATAGAGCCTATTCCGTCCAACACGCTGTCTTTGGCCTGCAATGGAACCCCCGCAATTCGTCCTGTCAAGAAAGCGTGTCGGTCAGGCCTTTTTACAAAATTGACCTGCATGAATTTAATCTTAATTGGCTTTTTGCCCACCGACATACGAAACTTTGTGTTGTGAAAATATATCAGCATGTTATCCATAAAGGTCTCTTCCATATAGCCTCCATTGATTATGTGCTGGCGAAGGAGAGCAGGCAATTTAGCAACACTATCTTCTGTAAATGTACTTTGCACGCTTCTTTGTTTATTCGTATCGGTCAAAGAACTTTTTACATCTGTCAGGTATTGCTTCCAAAGTCTACCGTCAGGTATTGCAAAGTACATCATAATGATTGCCAACAAAATCAATACTATTATTATCCAAACCATTTTTTCACCTCATATTCTAAACTCAACTAAATTATAACAACCTAACATTATTATTTAATAAAAAGAAATAAGCTTTACTAAAATATTAATTTACGCAAGAAAATAGTAATATACAACTGTTTTATCTCATTAACTTTCGTATTACAATACTCCTCCAGCATGTTGGTCAAAAGGCTTATCCCATCCCGCTTAACTTCATCTAGAGCCTCATCCTGTGTAATTTTTGTAAAATTTGTTTCATCCAATTCTTAAAACATCTACATGGTAAAAATCTTGACACATATAATCAGTCGATAAGTTTTTATCCGATACTGTATAATCCATTTGGACTGTTGATTCTTCATCATTGACGATTATAATCTATGGTTGAGAAGCACTTGTTTGAGAACACGATAAGAAGGTTCGAGCTGCAGTCAAAACAAGTAGAAATGCGAATCTATTTCGATATAATTGTGTTAGTAGAACATTGATTTAAGTAACTCATCATCGGTTTAATAAATTCTCGATTAGAATTATCATAGGATTGCAAAATTGCCTGACTTGTTCCATCCTCAATAACTGACTTGTCTTTTTTGAGTGCTAATATTTTACTGAAGGTTTTCATCATTAGTTTATCAATGAAGTGCATCTTTTCATAATTTAATCCACTTTGAAAATAAAAGAAGGCAACTACTTGTCGCTCATTTTCCGAAAAATTATTTTGTTTAATATCCGTCACAATCTTTTCATCATTGGGTGCAGCGCCTGTTGCAAAGATTACTATATTATCATCGGCTAAATTTAAGACATGTTTTTTGAATTTCTTTAATCCCTGAATTTTACCGGCATGGATACCTGCACCATAAATTATCTTTGCATATTGCTTTATGTCAATATTACCTATTTGATGTAAGTGAATTGTGTCACAAACAATTTTTTCTGTTATCCAATTTACATATTTTTCAGTAAAATGTGTACTTGATTTGTAGACAATTAATATTGACGCCATCTTATCACACTCCTCTTTGGGTTTATTCTATTTCTTTCGTCTTGTGTTTATCTTCCTTGCAAAAATCACCTATTACATCCCTTGATTTTCTATATATTTCTAACAATATTTATTGGCGCACGCCTTTATTAGAAAGGCAATAGCATTTACTCTAAAAATATACTTTCCATAATTGTTCTCTTATTAATAGAAATTCTTTTTATATAAGTCTACTACTAGCACTTTTATAGGTATTTAGAAATTTCAGCATTTGTGACTAATTACAATTTATCATATGTGTTGCCTATCGGCAAGTGCTATCCATCCCCACCTATACAGGATAAGGTACTTCCACACATTAGGTTAATTTAAGCTTTATTTGTCTTCCATTCTATAGGAACTAACGTATGGTGTATCACAATCATTATCATAAGCGTCAATAAAAAAGATTAAACAAGTGCATATATTCTTCTTCTGTATAATTCGACGACTGCTGGATCATACAACACGATACAAGCAAAAATGCAGCTCATAATCTAGTTGTAATATTTTGTATCTACTATAATCAGATAACACATTAATGATTAAAATTTATTATTGACATAGCAAAACCTATCATATATAATTACAGACAAACACAGTCTGTAATATCTTTATGGAGGGATTACTATGAAATATACAAAAGCAACAAATTATGCTTTGCATATAATGGCCTATTTCGTTAAGCAAGAAGGCAAAGACAATTTAAGTCTTCAGCCTTTAGCTAGTCACATGAATATATCACCTACCTACCTATCCAAGATATTAACTCAATTAGTCAAGGCTAACCTAATTCAGTCTACACCTGGAGTAAATGGAGGTTATAGTCTTAAGAAACCTAAGACTGAAATAAGCTTTTATGATATTATTCAAGCCATTGAAGGTAGCGGAGCGCTTTTCACTTGTGAAATGAACGAAAGTCACGCGTGTCACATAGAAAAGATTATGAAAGATGCCGAAGAGAAAATGGTGAACCACCTTAAAGAAAAACGTATTTATGACATTGTCTTAAAAATGAGCTAAAACATAGGCGGTTTTAACTGCTCATTTTTTATCACAATTATAGATAATTACAGTCTGTATTATATTTTATAGGAGGTTATATTATGAATCATATAAATCATTACAACCAACTGGATCAAAAGTTTTTAAACAAAATTATCTTTTTAGATAGCAATCAAAGGGAGAAGCTCATACCACCTGAAACACTTATTAGTCAAATGCCAATTCAAAAAAATCATACTTTACTCGATGTAGGTGCTGGCTCAGGTTTTTTTACAATTCCTATGGCAGAGAGCACGTCTAGCAAAGTATACGCAATGGATCCTGACAGGCGTATGCTCAGCGTTATAGAAGAAAAGGCTAAGGAAAAAGGACTTAATAATATTGAACTGATTCAAGATTCTATTGAAAACTTAAGTATTCAAAATGATAGTATAGATTTTGTTATGGCTTCCTTAATACTCCACGAAGTAAGTTCACTAACAAAAGCACTCACAAATATATTCAAGGTACTAAAAGCAGGAGGGCACTTGTTGTGTCTGGAGTATGAAAATGACGACTTGATAATAGAAGGACCTCCAATGTCTATACGTATTGGATCAGAGGAACTCGAAAAATCATTGTCCTTAATTGGCTTTGAAATTGTAAAGAAGACTAAGATTAATGATGCTATATATACTGTTTTGGCAGTTAAAAATGAGATGTAAATTATGGAAACAAATAAAGATACACTTATAACCATGCCCATTAGTAGACTTTTACTCAAATTTTCACTCCCCGCTATTGGGGGTATGATTGTAAATTCCTTATATAATTTGGTGGACAGAATATTTGTCGGCAGAATTGGCGGTCTTGCCATGACAGGAATAGGATTGAGCTTGCCGTTTATGATGATCCTATCCGCCGTAAGTTCGTTAGTTGGAATAGGAGCCGCAGCACTCATTTCTATTAAGTTGGGAGAAAATAATAAGGATGAAGCAAAAGGGTTACTTGGTAATGCCATAACATTGCTAATTGGTTTAATGCTTTTAATGACACTTTTAGGACTTATTTTTAAGACTCCTATCCTTAAAGCATTTGGTGCTAGTGAAGCAACTATGCCTTATGCTGTGGATTATATGACTGTCATTCTCTATGGTGCTTTATTCCAAGGCATTGGAACAGGACTAGTAAATGTGGTACGAGCTGGAGGACATCCTGTCAAATCAATGGTCATTATACTTGTTGGAACGCTGATTAATATTATTTTGGATCCAATTCTTATTTTCACTCTTAATATGGGTATTTCTGGTGCAGCTTGGGCAACCATTATCGCACAACTCGTAACATCCATCATGGTAATACAACACTTCCTCAGTGAAAAGAGTCAAATGAAAATTGAAATGAATAAATTAAAACTCCACTTTGTGACTATAAAGTCGATATTCAGCATTGGATTTGCTGCATTTGCAATGCAGTTATCTTCCGTTGTCGTCAGCATCATATCCAACAACGCACTTAAAACATATGGCGGTGACCTTGCTATAGGAGCAATGACAATTATCAACTCTGTGATGGTCCTATTCCTTATGTCGGCTATGGGCATTACACAAGGTGCTGCACCAATCATAGGCTTTAATTTTGGTGCTAAACGCTTTGACAGAGTTAAGCAAGTGTTAAAGCTCGAACTGATTGCTGTCTCATCAATCTGTACAATAACATTTATACTTATTCAAGCTTTTCCTGTAATGCTTTCGAGTATCTTTACCAGTGAACCTAATCTTATTTTGATGGCAAGTACTGGTATGCGGCTATTCTTATTAATGCTTCCTCTTATAAGTGCTCAAATAGTGGGAGCAAGCTACTTTCAAGCAATTGGCGAAGCAAAGAAGGCAATATTTTTAGGACTTTTAAGACAGGTGTTTTTACTAATACCTCTGATGCTTATTTTACCATATTTCTTGGGATTAAATGGTGTATGGGGAGCAAGTGCTCTGGCTGATCTTATCTCAAGCCTCATTGCCATCGTCTCTTTAAAATCGGCATTCAACCACTTGAACCAGCTCAAAAATGAGTTCCGTTTAGAAGAAACAGAAACTTTTCCGGCATTTTAATAAGAGAAGTTTTAAGTTTAGCGTGGGCAATTTAACTAGAATACCTTCGCCATTTGCGGTTGCCCCATACTTGTCTACCTTATCAATAATTATTGCTTTGTAGTCATCAAGTTTGGATATGTACTTTGTGTTAGTTGGATTTGGCACCAATTCTCCTGACTCAATTTCGAGATATCTATGAATAGTTCTAGGATCACAATTAAATCTTCTAGCCATCTCACTTTTGTTCAATAAACCTCGCTCCACTCGAGTGAATCTATTAATATGATTTTGAATATCTTTCTTCATAATGTACCTTCCTTTATTTTTGCTAGCATAATTATAGCAAAAGATGGTACAAAAAAAGAAATGCATAAAATCCTACATTTTCATGTTGGAACTTTTCTACATTTCCATCTTATCATTAGCATTATACTTATTCATTAGTATAATTCAATGAAAAGGGGCCCTACTGAATATTAGTAGAACCAAAAAACCCCTTCCCTATTTAACAAGATCTAAATCAAGTCCAAAATGAGATTTAAGTAGCTCATTATACTCAGCATCACTAGATATCTTTGTCTCAGTTACATGATTATTTGAAATAACTTTAAAATGTTCATCAGTTAATGTAATACGTCCGTCTTTTGTGGGCATGGTGCACAGTTTCATTTTTATAAAAAACGAATCAGGAAAAGTTTCCGTGAAATGATTAGACATAAGGTAATCCATTGGACAACACTCGTCCAACGTAAAAGCATACATATAACGATATTCGTCTCCTACCTTATTTTGTAACACATAACCAAACTTAGGTTCTTTAAGAATTCGATATGTATTGGTAAACTGCTGTTGTTCTACTTCTTCTTCTAATAAAAGAGGTGCTGTAATCCCATCATTACCAAATCCTACATCTACAAGGTATCTTTTGTCATCAATCTCTACCATTAACACCTGATGGGTTTTAGCAAAATACGTTTTTCCATCCATTGTTCCTCTAGCCAATAGATTTGTTACCTTAAATCCTAATTCCTCAAGAATAAAAGAGAACAAACCATTCATTTCAAAGCAATATCCACCTCTTTTATTTTCTACAATTTTATTAAACAAAGATTCCCTATCAAGTGAAATTGGCTTTCTATAATAAACATCCAAATTTTCAAAAGGAATCTCTAATGTATGGGCTGTATGAAGCCCGTATAGCGTTTTGTAGGTTATATCCGTTTTACCCTTATATTTTATTCTCTCAAGATAAGAGCCAACATTAAACAACTCTTTCATAATTATTCCCCCTTTTACAATATACATTTATTTTAACACATATAATATACATAGTCATAAACGAATTTCATTATTAGGCAAAATTATAAAGATAGTTATATTCTTACAAATCATAATAATTAATTATTTTGGTTGAATGAAAAACTAAATTCTAGTTTCTCATAACTCTTTATTTTCTTTCGAAACCAACGTTCATATAGTATGCTTAATACTAATCTCATTCTATCTCAGTTTAGCAAATTACCCCTTCATCAATCATTTAGTTGTCGCCCCTTTGATCAAATTAAGGTTCATTTCTTGACCAATTGGTCATCTATAAATGTTTCACTGTACTCAACTTGCCCATTTTTATCATATCGAATCCATGTTCCGTTTTTCTTTCCACTCAAAAAATGACCAACTTGCCAAAGCTCACCTGTCCCTCTATAGAATTTCCACTCCCCTTCCATTATATTGTTATCTGATATACCTAGTGCTTTTACCTTTCCGTCCTTAAAAAAATAAGTTAGTTTATTACCATCATACTGATAAACAGCCTGACCATTTGCGTACTTTTCTTTGTTTTGCATGAATTTTATCCTTTCACTATAAATTAAATTACTCATTTTCTACTTCTTTTATGTATTTCCATGTAATTCCGCGATCTTCCGATTGATACAATGCTTTTATGCCACCTTTGTAATCTCCATCTTCCCCTTGTTCAACGAGAAGAGAGAGTTTTTCGCCTTCTTTATAAGGCATACCAGGTAGATCAAATGCAACATAGGTTTCACTTTCATTTAAGGAAACCTCGACTTTGGGAATAACAACTTGTTTATATAATTTTCCTCCATCTTCTGACCGAAAAAGATTTCCATAAGAACCCCCACTGTGAGATATTCCTATAAAACCAAGATTTTCATCGATGAAAGTAATCCCCGCTGATACACCAGCTTCATTTGAAAAAGGATCTTTATTTATGGTTTCCCAAGTTAATCCACCATCGAGTGTGAGATCGAGAACGTAAAATCGACTTCCTAAGGCTGCATCAGCAACAGTTAATCGATATCCCTTTCCCTGATCTAGAAAAAATGCTTCTTCACCGTCAATATCCGTATATCCTACAATCGCCTGTTTCTCTTGATCGGTTATTTCAGGTTCTAAAGTTACAGTCTCCCAATCTGCAATAAATCGCTTAGGTATGAAAATACTTTCCTTCCCTGGTACATATACAGATACGGTAAACCCGACTATTTGATCTTCTGCATACTCCTCTTGTTGAGTCATTCCTTCCTTATCAATCGTAACAATTCCTGACGTATTATAGCCCCAGTTACGAAGACCAGAATATAAAATTCCGTATTCTTCCTGATTCCACTTAGAAACAGTATTTTCTAATTGAATAACCTGCAACATATCGAATAGAGGCTCCAATCTATGTTGTTGGTCGTAATCCTCGTTGACATAACCATTTAAGTATACAGTTATTTTTGGGGAGCGATTTGCATTATACGTGATTAAAAAACTCTCTGTCTCCCCATTTTCGTTTCTTCCATATAAATAAGTATCAAAAGAAAGTATATTACCACCCTTCTCAAATCTTAATATAAAGTCAGAAGAAACAAATAACTCTTTGGGTATATCCATTTTATTTTCAATGGCATCAAAAATGCCCTCTATTCCATACTCATAAATATTATTTTGAGTAAACTCGACTTCTCGTTTGTTTTTTAAATCTGCTATAAACCAAGATAACTTGCCATTATAATTGATACCACTACGATAGATTCCTATTGCAGTCATACTAGTTGTCACAATGAGAATGAAGCATGCAATACGATACCATATTTTGCTCGTATTGACTTTGTGTAGATCTGCTGACACTTTTTCAGTAGATATGGATTGTTGTTTTTTATTTTCAGAAGATTTGTTTTTATATTTTGGTTTTAACAAACTGCACCACAAAATCCACATGAATAAAAGAAGTACCCCAACAGCTATCATTGGTAATTTTCTTTTTATTCCACCATATTGACAAAGAGAGTAAACATAATAACATGTAAATCCATATACTGCTAATGCAATTGGATTGAATACACGTGCGAATAACAGTGTTCTTTTGTCTTTCAAAGTCAAATTCTCTCCTTAGAAATTAGATTTCAACCAATGATTATAAGGGCATAGGACATGTCTCATCTTTTTATCATTATATCTTACTCTATCTATTAATTATAATATTTTTGACAAACACGTTGAATATTTGGGTTGAATGTTCTTTAAAAATTATGTAATAATATACCCAAAAACATGTTTGGTGGTGATTATTCTTTTCAACTTTGCAGGCTTTCTATCTATACAACCATTATTTCTCTTGGTCCACCCGTTAAACAAACAGCACCTGTAGCTTTTACAACATAGGTTTCCTCTACCCCTACAGTACCTACCCCTACTATGCCACACTTGGGTTCTAATGCAACTACCATATTCTCTTTGAGTGGTATTTTATAACTATTTGCTATGACTGGCATCTCATCAATGTGAAGACCAACACCATGTCCTAAAAACTTAACACTTTCACCATATCCCATAAAATGTTGAGATAAGCTATTTGGTAGATTAGTAGTAATTTCTTTATAAATTTCAGCCGGAATCGCATTTACCTTAAGTAAGTTTGCAAGTTTTGATATAATCTCTATACAAGCACTATGAACCTCAATAACTTTCTCGCCTGGTTTTGTTCCAAAGGAATATACCTGTGTTTTATCACTATGATATCCCGAAATACCATACCCTACATCCGCAAATACCAAGTCACCTTTTTTAAGATAACGATTTCTGTTTCCAATAATAGGAACAGCAGGACTCATTCCCAACATGCCCCCTGGGCCATTAAAATTGGTAGGATAAATAGAACTATCTCCGAATCCTATTTGACCAACAATTTGTTCTATCTGAAACATATTAAATCTTGAAACACCATGATGTCCCTGCTTGACCATTCTGCAATATAATTCACTTAAAAAATCCGTCTCACTCATGCCTTCTTTTAATATTTCTGGTACAATATTTTCAAGTAGATATTGATGCTGCTTACCAGATTCAGCAATAATCTCTAATTCGAAATCACTTTTTACTGCTCTAAGACTTAAGATTATTTTATCAAGAGGATTTATTTTTTCCATAATAAAATATTTTTTTAATCTATCGATTAATGCCATAGGCATAATATCTGTCTCAATAAATGTGTTGCCTAAAGCTTGCGGAATTACTGCTAATATATCCTTATACGTAGACATCTTATATACGATATCAAGTTGACACTCAAGTTGAGCTCTATCATAGCTTTTTCTTACAAAATAGGCAACTGCGCCATCTTTTTTTATAATAAGAATGCCATCTTGCATAGTTCCTGTAAAATAATATTGATTTACCTTACTTATAATAATTGCTGTATCAAAGTTATTTTCCGCTGTATTTAACATATTAAATAGTTGAGCTATTCGATTTTCTAGTTCTTCTTTTGTTGGATTTGAGATCATTGTAATATTCCTTTCTTTATTTTTTATTATACACTATCAGCAGATCATAATAAGATGAATCTAAAGTATGGCAGTTATTTATCTTTCCATAAATATATATTTCCCATCATTTGCTAGTGTTTTACATGATATAGCCCTTAGTACTATATTCGCTGCTACATTTAGGCATGCTACCCTCAGATTATTATTATTACTACTTTGCTTTGCTTATTCTTATAAATTTGTATTTATACATTGATTATAACTATCCTATTTTAGGTAGTCAATTATTGATTCACTGTAACCTAATCATCTTTTCATTTATGTAACATACTCTAGTTATTTAAATAATATATACTAACTAAATTTTTATTAATAAATGGTTCAAAATTAACTGGATAATATTTATTTAGAAAAACATATATAATAATAAAGGAGAAATTTAATATAATGAACCCATCTTGTGATACTCATTACAATAATAATTTTGAATCTTTTAAAAGATCAAACAAATTAAACTCGGTAATTTTAAAGTGTGGAAATCTAGGTTCAGCGCTAATAGGTCAACAGTTATTAGATACTGTTTTTCCTGCTATTACTCTAAAAACATCTAGCTTTTCTAAGTCATGCATAAAGTTTAATTTTACAAGTAATATAATTTCTAATGCATTAGGTGGGACTTTAACCTTTCAATTATATAAGCTCTGTGATAACCAAATTAATGCAACCACTGTTGGACCACAATGGATATTTACGGCAAACCCATTAATTAATACTATTACTACATTCTCATTCAATGTTTATGATAATGACATTTGTTCAAGTGAAAAATGTAATTATTATGTAATGATGTCTCTATCTGGAGTTTTTAATGAAGGTGTTATAACCAATGCAACACTTTCAGCATTAGTTGTAGATAATTCCAGTAACAAACTGATAAAAGAACCAATTTTCGATGATAAAATAGTGCCTTTTTTTACACCTAATCTAGAACAACACCCTACTGTTTTAAAATGTGGAACTCCTCAATCAACATCATTCCCCGCTGGATTACTTGAAAACATAACAACAACAGCAACTGTAGCTTCAGTCACGTTAAATACTTCTTGTTTTTGTAAACCTAGTATATTATTAGAATACGCAAACAATATAATTATTCCAATCAACACCGCAATTTTCAGTATGAGTTTCCAGGTATTTAAGCATTGTTCTGATCAGTTAAAGCCAATACCTGTTGGAACACAATTGTACTTCCTACACAGGCCAAGTACTACAAATAATTTCTCTTTTTCTATTTGTGATCAAAATCCTTGTTCAAATGAATGCTGTACCTATACTGTACAGTCAACAGGTATTATTTTCCATGCAGGTGGCGGAGGTCCTGTTGTTGTTGAAAATTCAACACTCTCTGCAATAATTGTGGATAATATAAATGAGAAATGTTAGGTAATTACTAAGTAAATGTATTATTTATGTATTAAGGCTAGCTAATCAATGTTAGCATTATTTTTTATCCATTACCCCTTTATCAAGCATTAAGTTGTAATATATAGTATATATATTGCTAAAGGTTGATAACTGTCGCCTAGTCGTTTTAATAACCTACAAGAGAAAGTCAATAATCATTTGCTTTTCTGATTTTGTTAGCACATTTATGTGACCACGTTTTTTTATCAAATATGTAGTACAATGTGTAATATATTTATTTGCACGAGGTATTACTCTTTTCGCTGGAAAAAGGCAATCATATTCTCCTGCCAAAACCAAGGTAGATGCTTTACATTTTCTCAAATCTGAACCCTTCACATTACTTGGCATTCCTGCTTTGATTTTGGCATAATCAATGCTGCATTTTGCCGTTTCAAAAATATCTTTGTCAATATTTTCTTTAGTTACTGCCATTGGCATTATACATTTCTCAAGCCATTTTTGTTTATGAGTAATCCAATACATTATCATTGGATACATCATTCTTACGCTATTAATTGCGGGTGCGTTATTAATTCCTGCTGGAACATACAGTACTGCTTTTTCGATTTTTTCAGGTGCAACGCACATTGTTTTTGCTAAAATACCTGCTCCAAACGATCCTGCAAAACAAGCGATTTTTGTATAATTAAGATTAGTAATAACCTCACTTGCCCACTTTCCATATTCATAATTATTGGGAGAAAGTGAAACCTCTGCACTTCTCCCTGGATGTCCTATTGTATCAACCGAATAAATATGAAAATTTTTTAGCAAAAAATTACATACAAGTAAATTATAAGCAGAGGTTGCGTTTCCACCATGAAAAACGAGCAGTGGTACACCATCAAAATTGCCTGTTTCAATAATATGTGTGCTTCCAAATGATGTATCAACAAATAAATCTTTATATGGTATTGAAAGTCTCTCCAACTGTTTGTCATATAATGATAGTATTTTATTTTTTCCCTCTTCACTTTTATAAATTGTCTTCAATATACCCACCATACCTATCTCGTATTATAAAATCACCTTACAAATTAAAATCTATCTCTCAAATGACTTATTAAATGAACCGATTTCTATTATATTCCCTTCTGGGTCAGCAATGTAACAAGTTCTTTGTCCCCATGGTTCTGTTGTAGGTTCTAAAACTGAAATAGCACCTTTGCTGATTGCCTTCGTATATTCTTCATCTACCTCTTCGAAGGTATCTACATAAAGCGCAATCTCAGAATGACCATTGATGCCCTTTATATATTCATATTTCCTGCTTGTCATCTTTTCAAAATCATTTCTTCCATAAAGCAAAAACAAAGTATTATCTTTGATTAAATATACATTTGATGTGTCTTCGTTTTCTTTGATTTCAAATCCCAATACATCTCGATAAAAACGGATCATAGATGACATATCTTTTACAAATAATCCAAAACCATCTAATCTCATTTTTTCAAACCTCCTACAACTTCAAATTTTTCTTGCTACTATATGGCACATCTTTTTCACAACTAAATCCAAGTTTTTGTATAACTCGTCCTGGATTTTCTATTGCATAGTTTGTCTTACATTTCCATCTTATCATTAAATCATACAACAATAACGACAAAGCTTACATTCTGCGGGGTCTATTAATTACTCTTTCTGCTCCCATACACTCTTGGTTTCTATGCTAACTACTCGATACTAAAAAATCTTGTTTACTCTATTTTAGTAGTTTCTCAGCTATACATAGCCAGACAAATTGGAATTGTAACATAACTCTATTTCTTTTTAGTCTCCATAAATATACTTGATACAATGGCATAAATTATCGTCACAGCCATTACTGCTAACACTATGTAAAAAATCCATCCGCTATCTAAAAGCACTTCAATAGCATTTAATAAAAAAATGATACTAATAAATAAAAATACTATTGCTGATTGCCGATAATGTGGCTTTTTATTCATACTGTTTCTTTCTTTTTTTGATGCATAAATATAGGCATTATTAAATAAAAATCCTTTTTCTTTAAAAGAGAAAAAACTTATAACAAATGCCCCCATTGATAATATAAAAAGAATTATCGTAACAATTATTTCTTTCATTATATATATCACACCTCCGTCAAATTCAAATTTCTATTGCCTCACCAATGTATTTTTCAATGATTTACATAAGTTTCTATATAAGGTATTATTCTAATTATACATTGTTGTAAAAAAGTGTCAATATTTAGTTATAGCCATGATTTTTTTCTATTTCACTGATTATATCTTCAAATTTTGCTACAACTACTTGTGCCCCCTAGTCGTTTTTAGAAAAGTTTAAGAATATTCGTATTATATTGTTATAATGAATATATTATCAAGAAAGTTGCTACATTATGGTATAATTATCCTATAAAAAATGTAACAAAACTATGTATATATTTAGATTGGACGTGACCTATTGAACAGAGATTACATTTTTCATTCTTATACCAAGACTATGTGTAGCCATTGCCAAAGGCAGGTGGATGGTAAAATTGTATATGATAGTAAGGGAGTGTATATCATAAAAAATTGTCTGGAACACGGTGAACATAAAGAGCTATTAGAGGAAGATGTTGAGTACCATCTTTTAAAAGCTAAGTATGATAAGCCAGGGACTAAAAGCACAATACAAACCCAAATTAAGGATGATTGTCCCTACGACTGTGGGTTGTGTCCTAGTCACGATCAGCATACTTGTATTGGTCTCATAGAAATTACCATGAGATGCAACCTAAATTGCCCAGTATGCTATGCCCGTGCAGGGAAAGGGAAAGATTTAGATATGCTAACGATAGAAAAGATGATGGATTTTTATATGGAGGCTGAAGGTGGTAGTGCTGAGATTCTTCAGATTAGCGGAGGTGAACCTACACTACATCCTAATATTCTAGAAATTATAAAAATGGCAAAAGGTAAGGGCTTTAAATATGTAATGTTAAATACAAACGGAATTAGAATCGCGAAAGATGAGGATTTCGTCAAGGCATTAAGCTCTTTTAAAGGAGGGTTTGAAGTTTATCTTCAGTTTGACGGACTAAAAGAGGAAATCTACTATAAATTAAGAAATCAATCTATGCTTGAAATTAAGAAAAAGGCAATTCAAAACCTAAGTATTCATGATGTCCCTACTACCCTTGTGTGTACAGTAACACAAGGCGTAAATGACAACTATCTAGGAGAGATTATCACATATGGAATGGACGAGAAGTGCATTAGAGGTGTGAATTTACAGCCAGTTGCTTTTTTTGGACGAACCCATGAACTTGAAACAAAGAAAAGAATCACTCTTTCTGGTATTCTTACTAGAATTGAAGGACAAACAGCAGGACTTCTTAAAAAATTAGATTTCATCCCATTGCCGTGCAATGTTGAGAGAGTAGCCATTACATACTTATTTAAGGATTCTTCAGGAGGATTTGTACCCATTACAAGGGGAAAAGACATGAGTGATTACAAACATGCGGTTAACAACACATTTATGTTTACCGTAGAAGATACCCTAAAAAATTTAAAAGATGAGAATATTGATTTCGGGATTTGCGATTGCTGTGATCTTGTGTCAGATATCAAAAGGGTAATTCCTAAGGGGTTTATATTTAAGTCGAAAAAGGAAAAGATGAAATTTGTTGATGAAAATACATTCAGGATTAGTGTTAGTTCATTTATAGATCAGTATAACTTTGATATGAAATCTATCCAGAAAGATTGTGTACATGTGATAACGCCTGATCTCAAGAGGATTCCTTTTTCAGCATACAACATGATTCACAGGAAAAAATATGATTATATTTACTTTTGATTTTATCATACGAATAATTATTTCCTTTTGTATGACGGCATTAGTCATATCCATTGTTGCTGACTTTGTTTTTTACGGTACAGAAGAGCATGTAAAAAAAAGCAAGAGGTCAATTGTAGCTACTGGCACCATGTTTTTATTCTTTTTCGTTTACTTTGGAGTGATTAAGTCTGGGTTGGGACAGTACCATTTCTTAGATGAACAAATAGAGAGAGTGTCTTCCATTCTTGGTACAATTATGATTATCCTAGGAGTGATAACCAATATTCTGGGTAGACTTAAGCTAAAAGCAAATTGGGCAAATCACATAAAAATATACGATTCACATAAATTGATAAGAACAGGTATATACCGAATAGTAAGACATCCGTTATACGCTTCCCTCATGCTCATGCTTTTTGGAGGAGTGTTGGTTTATAAAAATTATCTTAGTTTTTTTCTTACAAATTTTGTATTTCTTCCCTTTATGGACTACAGAGTAAACCAAGAAGAGAGTATGCTTCTTAAAGAATTTCCCGAATATGAAGAATATAAAAGAGATACAGGAAAATTTTTTCCAAAATTTTTTAAAAGGAGGTAAATGCTATGGCAGGTGTGAAACCAGTAAGTATATCAGAAAATGCTTTTGATTTTTGCAGATATTCTGTAGCAGTATTGGTGTGGGTATCTTTTGCTTTTAGGCAGAAGGAAGTGTTAGTAGTTGTCTTTATCATACTGTTATTATCTGCAATTTTGAAAGTGAAAAAAGCACCTATGATTGTATTATACAATCATACCCTTGGAAGATTTTATCCGGGAGAAAATGTGATCCTAGATGAAAAAGGGATTAGATTCGCACATAGTGTAGGCGCTGCAATGAGTGGGATATGCCTGATCCTTCTTTATTCAGGATTATCTACAGTAGGACTTATTATTCTGTTTCTCCTAGCAGTCCTCAAAACATCAGCAGCCTTTGGATTTTGTTCTGCCCTAAAACTTTATACTTGTATGAATTCAGGTACTTGCTGCCGCGTAGGAAAAATGGCAAGAAGGATTAAGCATGATTGATATGCATGAAAGGTTAGCAGGCTTTGGAATCGCACCTAAAATTTTTGGCATTTCATCTTATACACTGTTTGTAGCACTAGGGATTGTAGCAGGACTAGTTTATTATATGAGAGATGCGGAAAAAAGGCAGGTAAAAGGAGAAGGCGTCATTGAAATTATTTCAGCTGCTCTTATCTTTGGCGTTATAGGTTCAAAGATTCCTATCATTCTGGAGGGAGGAAGTTTTCAAAACATATTATTCGGCAAATCAATTGTAGGTGGATTAATCGGAGGCTATATTGGTGTAAGGCTAATAAAGAAAAAAATGAAGATTTCACTTAAAATGGGAAATATCATCGCTCCAGCCGTTGCATTAGGGATGTCTATTGGAAGGATGGGTTGCTTTTTTAATGGCTGTTGTGTTGGTAAAGTAGGAATGTTTGGATGTAACTTTGGTGATGGCCAATTGAGATATCCAACTCAACTCTTTGAGGTGGCATTCCATTTAGCGGCATTTTTCATCCTACATAATCAAAGAAATCGTGTAATGAAACCAGGCATATTGTTTAGATATTATATATTTAGTTATTTTATTTTTAGATTCTTTATTGAGTTTATCAGAATAAATCCAGTGATTTGGGTTGGACTTACCATATATCAAATATTCTCAGTAGGTGTCATTATATATATGGGCTATGGGATATTACAAGAATCCAAATCCAATGTTGATAAATTACAGTAGTAAAATATTATGATAAACAAATGGAATACAAGAAAATAAAGGAGGTTTTGTGAATGGAAGAAAACTCAAATAATACAGGTTTTAACAAAGGTTTTTTAATGGCTGTTATAGGGTGGTTAGTAACCATAATTACAATGCCCTTAGCACTGACTTTAGTTCAAGAAGGAAGAATAGATTTTGATATTTTTATAGATCCATTATTTTTAGTATTTTTTTTATTATATGGAGCACTTTTACTTATCATTTGGGGACCAGCTGCTTGGATCATTTCGAAGGCATATAGAAAAAAAGGTACAAACAAGGCATTGCTATTAACTGTGGCAGTGTATGTAATTTCTATATTAGTATTTTTCGGTTGCACAGGCGCTTTGTAGGTAAGTATAATACGATCTAGAAAAATTATCTCTCCCCTAGTCGTTTTACTGTTGCAATATAAACTAACCAAGAAAAATACTATTGCTGATTGCCGAGATTCTTTTTTTGTTGCATAAATATAGACATTATTAAATATATAGTTTTTCAGTATTCGCTTTCAGCTTTGCTTGTACGCTATCCCATTCTAAACCTTGATGGCAGTTCATGTTTTTCTCAAAACGGGATTTCAATGTTTTAAGTAGTTCTTCACATTGTTCTGATGATAAATTCATTGTTTCATTTTCCATAATGAAACCTCCTCTTTAAGTCAAGTACCGATTTATCAGTACTTTATACATTTTTTATTACATAATTCCCTGTGTTTTATTTGATTGAAATGTTAGTAATTCAATAATTACCCATACTTAATAAAAGCAACATATATTTTTTTCTATAGACAGTGACTTAACTTCATTTAAAACACGAGAATGTTACCTTCTATATCATCTATATCTGAAACTATCTCATTATACCGTTTCAATAGGTAATCCAATTCTTTTACGCCATACGGCGTCCTTCCATTATTGGAAGTTGAGAACCTGACTCTCTTACAAGTTACGTTGATATGTGTGTCTGCTTTTTTGTGGGAAAGAAGTACAACCGTCTCGTCGGTATTACAATTTGAAAATATATCCCCACAAACTATCATCAAGAAATTTTATTAAAGTAGCTTGATAGTTTTATGGAAAAATTAGAAACCTCTCTACTAATAAACATAATGGGAAGCCGACTTGCCTTGTCTGACTTTGGTTATGCTCATAATCTAATCTATAAATTAGAATTTATAGATTATCTTTATACCACTAAAAGAATTTCA
Organism: Alkalibaculum sporogenes; assembly: GCF_009362815.1. GTDB lineage: Bacteria > Bacillota > Clostridia > Eubacteriales > Alkalibacteraceae > Alkalibaculum_A > Alkalibaculum_A sporogenes. The sequence goes on from NZ_WHNX01000033.1 coordinate 18,973, forward strand.
CTGTATAATAGAATGGCTATGAATATAAAATTCTTCTTGACTTGGTTGGAATTTCTTCTCCATTTTTTCCAGACTCTCATCAAAGCGCTCGGCTTCTTGTTCATCTATCTTCATCACAGGGCTGTCATAATAAACCCATTTCCTCCCGTCCAAAGCTTCCGGATTCAGTTCTTTTACCATCATTGCTGCTGGGAATGTTCCATTCTTAAGACAGATATTGTACTTTTTACAACTCTTAAAGCTAAGGCTTACATAATTGCTTGGCTTTCCAAATATTACAATCACATCATAACCAAGTGAAACCGCCCGTTCAAAAGAATGCCCTATAAGCATTTTCCCATAACCCATTCTTTGGTATTCCGGAATAATGCAAACCGGACCGAATGTAAGGATTTCTTTTTCTTCCCCTGACTCATCAACCAGTTTTGCTTTTGTGTACATTATATTCCCGATGATCTGATTATCAACTTCAATCACCAGATCTAACTCAGGAACAAAGTCCTTATGGGATCTCATAACATGAACTAAATAATGTTCATTACACCCCGGAATATATAAATTCCAAAAAGATTGCCTCGTGATTTCTTCTACTCTCTCATAATCTGTTTCTTTTTCATTCCTAATATTAATTATTTTCTTCATTTATAAACCTCCTATAATTTACCTAAGACCAGTTTTTGTGCTTTTAATTATGCCTGTCTCTCAATAAATTCCTATTTGTCTTAAATGTTATGTGAATATTCTACATTTCATATTCTCTTAAAACAATTTCTTAATAAACCAACCAACAAAGGGATTTTACACTGTAGCCCGCAGAAATAATTACATCTAAATTATAATGGTCAACATGATAATCTTTTCCGTCAGAAGTAGTGTAGGCAAATTTTGCCCACACTGAACTTTTTTCAAGTTCACCTTCTTTAAAAATATTTCTTATATGTAACCAATCACTCTCTTATCTCGATGAAATAATTCAGCCATTTGATCTATAGAGAGCCAAACTGAATCATTTTCAAAAGTAGTTTCTATTTTTGTTAAACCATCTTCAGTCTGATACATTATGATTTCAGAGTTCATATTAATTGCTTATTAAGCTTTTCTTATATTATATACGTTTCATGAAAATATTCCCAGTATTATACTAAAAAGAGACTAAGTTTATGCGCCATCTAATTGACTCATACTTAGCCTCTAGTACTATACGATCTTATTAAAAACTCTTATAAATATTAATCAATCTAAATATTTATATTAACTCTACTTTCTGAGCAATCTTTTTTACAGAGATTTTCACGTCATCTTCTCCAAAATCCACTTTTACATTGATATGTGTGTCTGCTTTTTTGTGGGAAAGAAGTACAACATTCTCCACATGTGATACTCAGGCTATTTTGGAAACATGTCCAAGAATGGCTGAAACGTTTGATTTTACAGGCTTTTTAATTCGTTGAGCAATAACCTGACATCTAATCTTTTGCCTTAAATAAGTAGGCTATTCTACATTTTCTTACGTAAGTCGAACTGAATTTTCTTGTCTTCTTCTATGCCACTCATTCCAAAATGCAAGATAGCCATTACGGTCAAAATCTTCCTTTGGCAATACTTTTGGCGAACAGGAATTATAAAATGCTTCTACCTTATCAGCAAAGTTATAAACAACTTTTCTATAATCCTCAATGGCAACACTTTCTTTTGTTCCATCTTCCAGTTCAAGGATAACCTTGTCCCCATCATGAATAACTGACCAATCTATGCCATTGGGACAACCACTGATAACAACATTATTCAATTCCTCGTTTGGAATATAAAAAAATCCGCAACAAGGAAGCATTTGATTGTCCGTATTTATAATATGGTTTTCAGTAAGTGTTTTTAACAAATAAAGTGCGGTGGCACTTACTGTAGCATTGTATTCCAGTTTCACGTTACCTATATATGCAATCGCCTTCCCGTGCAGGCATAAATCTTCTTGGTCATCTTTACTACCATTAATCCATTCAAAATTTTCTGCGTCTATAGAGAATGCCCCCATATATTCACCTCCAAAATATTATGATTACACTTGCCTTTAGCAGAAAAATATGATTTCTTATTTCTTCTTCGAACTATATTTTTTACTGCTGCGATGCCTACTTCATCGTCTGTGACGATATTGCTTTGCTTCTTCTTTTCTTCCTGTACGGCTCTAAACTCGCTTTCCGTAAAAACAGACCATAGGGACAAACAGACCATAGGGACATGTCTCATCTTTTTATCATTATATCTTACTCTATATATAAATTAGAATATTTTTGAAAAGCAAGCCGAATCTTAATATAATTAACAATTAAAAATGAATAATTAATAGTTCAAAAGAGGAGTTATGAAAAACTAAATTCTAGTTTCTCATAACTCCTTAAAGATAATGACCAGATCCCATATATTTTTCATAAAGCATTTGCGTGTCATTCATTGGCATAGCGCCCATGTGTCCCATTCTACTGCGATCAGTCACTGCTCAAGCGATAGGATTATTACCAAAGTAACAATACTATTCAAAAAAACAATAATAGTGACTTTCAAAAACATTAGCAAAATGTGTGAATCCTTGGAGGACATATGTTTTGTTACATAAGAAAATTAAAATTATTCAGCTATTATTGATTGAAGCTTTTAATTTAGCCTCATTTTCTTTTGCGTACCTTTCACAGTCACTGTCTCTCAACTTATATCCAAAGAATAAAATTCCAGCTGCAATAAGCGCTAATAGTCCCGGAAGCCCACCGAATAAATACATAAATTTAGTCGCGAATTCCGCAGTTGGTATCATGCCCGGTGTATACCCAATTAATGCGAGTCCGTATGCACCAAGCGCACCACCCAATGCCATGCCAATTTTGATAGGCATATTGCCCATGGCCAATGCAACAGCTCTATTATCTTTATTGGTTTTCCAATATCCGTATTCGCCGCAATCTAGGAAATACAATTGCCCAAAACTCATAAAGAAGAACATACCCACCGTATAAGCACATGCTAAGATAATATAGATCGCGAAAGAGCTGGCTCCAAAAAATGCAATACCGAAGCACATTACTGCATATGTGAGCATTCCGATGACCATAGCATTCTTCTTCCCTAACTTGGTACCAACTTTAGGACCGATGAGGCTACCCACAAATCCGAAAATTCCCGTAATGGTCATAGCTAGTGCCATTAGTGTTAAATTGCCAAGAACAAACATAAAGTAGAAGGTCATAATCGCCATAATAACTTGACCTGCCGTTTGAAACAATATCTGGCCCAATAAAAGTATCAACAATTGTCCATTCGTAAAGACAGATCTGACCATATCGCCCAGCGTGACTACCGGCATACCCGGAGCATTTTTTGGTTGACCCTGATCATAGGGTTTGGAAACATTGATAATCAGTGTTGCGCCTATGAAGAAAAGTATAGCTCCTGTGGTAGCTACAATAGAAAAGGCGTAGGTAGGACCAACAATTGGTGTCATTAGATCTATTGCAGGAAGTGCTGCAGCAGAGATAACAATAGAGCCTATTGCTGTAAATTGAGCGTTTCGAAATGAGAGTCTGTTACGATCTTCAAAGGATGGCCCTGCGATCATTGAAACAACTCCGAATTGTGATGGAGCCAAATAATCCATTGATCCATGTAATCCTAAGTATCCCACAAAAACTATAATAACACGTGCAGCCATAGGAAGTGCAGCTGTGTTTAAAAATTGCATGATGATACCCACAAGAATGACCCAACGAAGAATTTTAAACCAAGAACGGTATTTCCCGCTTTTCATTTTTGTTCTTTCGATAACTCCTCCTGCTGTTAATCCAATAAAAAAATCAATGATTCGGGCTACCAAAAGAATCGTTCCCATCAGTGCTGCGCTCATCCCCAGATGTTCAGTCATAAAAAGTGTAATATACATCATTGGGACCATGATGCCGAGCATCGTTGTGAATCCATAAATACCAAACTTGTTAACTTCAGAATTAGTAAGTTTACTTCGTTCCATAATATATTCCTACCTTTCAATTTTTTCTAATTTGATTTAGTCAATCAAATCTGTAATCTAATGAACTTCTCAAGTCGATTTACATCAGTCGTTCAAATAAAAGCTTGTGCACAGCTTTTATTTTGCAAGATGAAAGTATCTATAGATAAAAATATATGTATGGATAATTAACTATCCTTAGATAATTATAGCGACCCATGATTACTAAGTCAATATAATTATATATTTTATATTATTTACAAGATTATTTATTAAATTTCAAATATCTATCACATACCTAAAATGATTTGAATCTTAAAAACCTTTACACAGATTCAGCTACAGATTTTATATTAAGAAAAATAATCTTAAATATCTTGCAAATATCTATTCATGAGTGTTAGAATCAATTTAAAATATTGCAGTGCTTATAAAATTTATTCACTAAGTGCTTTGAGTTTACTAATAGATATTAAAAAAATTATTTTGGAGATAAACAAATGCAAACAAAACGAAAAATTTATGAGGTTTCAAAAAAACTTTTTTTAGAAACTGGCTATTTTAAAGTGACAAACAAGCAAATAGCAGAAATGGCTAATGTCACACATGGTATGATTCGATATTATTTTAAGAAAAAAGAGAATATCGCACTTACCATGTTAAGAGAAAATTATCAAATAGTTTCCTCTTTTCTCCTAGATTTTATTGATAATAATAAAGATCCTTTTCTTTTTTTCATAACCATGGATAATTTATTGAATCGTATCAAAAACAATGATGATAAATTAAGAAAATTTCTCATCGATATTTCACGCGAGAATATAGATTATAACAAAACTACACCAATGAATATTAATCCGGAGTATAGTGAAAATATATTAAAGATGATGCATACTGCAGGAAAATATAGCGAAACGCAATATCGGGTTTTCGTTGCGGTTATATTTGGCGCTGCTCATTCGCTTCAATACGAAATGGACAGGGCCTTGGATTTAACTTTTGATGAATTTTTTAATGAAATGGTTCATTTATATATTTATATGTTGGATTTAAAATGTGATGAAAAAAGAATACAAAGCTATATTACACAATCGAAAAATTTAAGTGAACAGGTTTGGAATCGTTATCCTCAATTAATGGATACGAAAAACTACTTATATATGAGTGAATTCCCCGAAAAAACAATCGCTGATAATCTTTTGGAATTATAATCATCACTCAAAGATACGTACTAATCTTGCTCAACAGCTTCAGTAGCCAAATTTTTCATTCAGTAATATCAAGCTTTTTCTGATATTCTACATAGACTAGATTAACAATCCCTAAGAATAATTTATTTCATGTTTTGAGTAATTTGTTATTAACTTTACCAGTTTCTTTTTTCATGTGCTCAATATGTTTTTCATTGTAACCATTTGATTTAAATAAGCTGAAGATCAAAGCAACTCCTTAGATATGAAACTAGCAGACCATAGGGACATATCGCATCTTTTTATCATTATATCTTACTCTATCTATAGATTAGAATACTTTTAAAAAGCAGGTTGAATATTCTGGTTGAATGAAAAACTAACTTCCAGTTTTTCATAACCGCTTATTTTCTGTGGAACTAACGTTCACTTTTGAGCTTAACAAAACTCTTTTTTTATATTATAATGTCTGTATTAGCACAAAAAACATGGTTTTTCTGCATAGCAAACAGGCATCTGAAAATAG
>NZ_WHNX01000034.1 GCF_009362815.1 Alkalibaculum sporogenes
ATCTTTAACCCAGAATTGATACAATACTCCATTTTCACTTGTACCACTTGACCTTATAGTATGCGTATTTCCTGTATATCCTGTTCCGTCTATGTTTAATACATCTACTGTTACTTCTATTGTTTTATCTGTAGTCTCACTTGACTGTACTTCTGTAGTTGTTATAGTTGCTATACTGGACTTTTGTTCTGTATTCTCTAGTATTAAATCTTCTGTAGAATTCTTTTCTTCATTAGTTGAATTACTATCTTCATTTTCATCTTCATATAGTTCGTTATCTGTTGATAGTGTTATTTGTGTACCAATTATTTGTTGCAATATGTTAACAATTTTATTACTATATTCCGAATCTTCATTTTCCAAATCTTCTACATTTGGGTATAAGCCTTTTGGCTCTATTAAATCATATTCTGGATCAACACATACTTGATTTAATGGTTCAGTACTTGCATGTGCTTTAAGATGTTGTATATTAGCTCTTATCCCTTCTTGTATGAAATTAAATGTCTCATATGTACCATCAAGATTTTTTAGATTACCAAAATTATTATTATTTATACTAACTTTTCCATCAAATTTAAGCCAATTTGTATTTACTATTATTTGTGCAAAGGCTATGTCCGCTCTTACTCCCTCTATTACTGCTTCATCGAAAATTAAACCTACAAACTTTTCTAAATCAATACTTTTATCAAGAAATTCTTGTGGATATGTAACATCAGAATTTTCAGTATAATATTGAACCATTTGTTCTTGACTTGCTTGTGATTCACCCATAATTGGGTTTATTTCTTGAGCTAAAATTTGAGTAAAATTAATATTTTGAGTTATAAAGCAAGTAATAAGTATTGCAATTAGTACTTTACTTATCTTTTTTTTATAATACATCCTCATTCTCCATTTCAAGTATTATTTAGACACTTTTTCAATTTATAATTAATTTCAAACTATTATAAATACTATTTTACATTATTTACTATAATCACTCTTAAAATTGTTAGACATTTCGTTAAAATAATTTTCTCCAGTAAATTTATATAACATTTCTAATTGTTCAATATGAATCATATGATATCTATCACTTTTCACTTTATGATCCAAACAGTAATAGCTTATTTCACCTTCATTTCTGTAATCTTCAATATATTCTTCTATTGTATTAATAGATGCTTGTAAAATTTCTTTTGCTTTTTCATCATTTGTAATCATATAATAATCATATACTCCATATATCGCAAATATAAATCCATTTAACGCCTGTGTCCCACCATCATGAGGGTACTCTTCAATCCACAAATAACCTTCTTCATCAATTAAAACTACCCATGGATTCTGTGTTACCTCATATGTTGGTTCAAAAGTATTAAATGTTTCTTGTGCTTTTTGCAAATATAATTCATTACCAGTTACATTGTATAATCTTGAAAAAACCGTAAGTGCTTGTCCTTGAGCCATTCCAGAATACCAAGGTGCTTTCATTGTATTTTCTTGATGGCCATGTAATGCAAAGTCGAAAGTATATGGGAAAAATACTTTTTCATCAATCTTTAATCCTAAATCATATAACTTATTTGCGAACAATTCAGCACGTTCTAAATATTCACTATCATTAGTTTTTACGTATCCATCAATTAATGGAAAGATTCTTTGTGATATAACTACTGGATGATAATATGGCTCTCCATCTGATCCTTTATAAATCGGTATGCCTTCCTCATCCACATTATAATTAATCTCATCCAAAGAAATTATTTCTTCATTTACATATGGCAACTCATTATAATCTAAATTATTAATGGAATAGTCTTTGATTTGCATTAAATTAATAGTTTTATACTGTGATACATCTGTTTCTTTACTTTTTATATCTTTTATATCTACTCCGTACAAATAGTTTTTGGATACACCTTCTGGTGTCCAGCTTACATTATTAATTTCACTATATGCTTGTATTATAGTCTTTTCATTGTTACTTAAATCTTGGATCCAAAATTGATATAATACTCCATTTTTACTGGATCCTTCAGCACTAATCTTTAATGGGCTTTCAGTATAACCTGAACCTACAATCTCTAGACTATTAACTGTCGCTAAATTAATTTTAATATCTTTATATAAATGTGCATCTACTCTTAAATTACTTTTTTTATCTTTTATATGAACTCCAACCTTATATTGACCTTCTTTTTCAAGTATCCAGTTATAAGTATTTTTCTCACTATAACCTTGTACTTCAACCCATCTATTCTCACTTAAATCATTGATCCAAAATTGATATAATACTCCATTTTCACTGGAACCAGTGGCTTCAAGAACGTAACTACTTCCACTATATCCTGGACCCTTCAATAATAAACTATTTACTATTGCTGCTTCAATAGTTATTTCTTTATACAAATGTACATCTAGACTTTTTTCACTTTTCTCGTCTTTTATATGTACTCCATATAGGTACTTTCCTGGCTTTGTTGGTGTCCACCGAGCACTACTCTTACTATAGTCTTGTATCATCGTCCATTTGTTTGTGCTTAAATCTTTAACCCAAAACTGATATAATACTCCATTTGTACTTTTAGCACCAGCTCTTATGATGTGAGTACCTCTTACTAATTTTGGTCCTTCAATATTTAAAACATCAACTTCTATTTGCTTAATAGTTATTTCATTATACAAATGTGCATCTAATCTTTCTCCACTTTTCTCATCTTTTATATGTACTCCATACAGATACTTTCCTGGCTTCGTTGGTGTCCACCGTGCACTACTTTTACTATAGTCTTGTATCATCGTCCATTTGCTTGTGCTTAAATCTTTAACCCAAAACTGATACAATACTCCATTTTCACTTGTACCACTTGACCTTATAATATGGGTACCTTCTATATTACCTGTTCCGTCTATGTTTAACACGTCTACTTTTACTTCTATTGGTTTGATTATTATTTCTTTATACAAATGTACATCTAGACTTTTTTCACTTTTCTCATCTTTTATATGTACTCCATACAGATACTTTCCTGGCTTCGTTGGTGTCCACCGTGCACTGCTCTTACTATAGTCTTGTATCATTGTCCATTTGTTTGAGCTTAAATCTTTTACCCAAAACTGATATAATACTCCATTTTCACTTGTGCCACTTGACCTTATAATATGACTACTACCTGTATATCCTGTTCCGTCTATGTTTAACACATCTACTGTTACTTCTATTTTTTTTATTGTTATCTCTTTATATAAATGTGCGTCTAGTTTTTCTCCACTTTTTTCATCTTTTATATGTACTCCATATAGATACTTTCCTGGTTTCGTCGGTGTCCACCGTGCACTACTCTTACTATAGTCTTGTATCATCGTCCATTTGTTTGTGCTTAAATCTTTAACCCAGAATTGATACAATACTCCATTTTCACTTGTACCACTTGACCTTATAGTATGCGTATTTCCTGTATATCCTGTTCCGTCTATGTTTAACACATCTACTGTTACTTCTATTGTTTTATCTGTAGTCTCACTTGACTGTACTTCTGTAGTTGTTATAGTTGCTATACTGGACTTTTGTTCTGTATTCTCCAGTATTGAATCTTCTTCTTCTGTAGAATTCTTTTCTTCATTAGTTGAATTACTATCTTCATATAGTTCGTTATCTGTTGATAGTGTTATTTGTGTACCAATTATTTGTTGTAATATGTTAACAATTTTATTACTATATTCCGAATCTTCATTTTCCAAATCTTCTACATTAGGGGATAAACCTTTTGGCTCTATTAAATCATATTCTGGATCAACGCATTCTTTATTTAATGGTTCAGTACTTGCATGTGCTTTAAGATGTTGTATATTAGCTCTTATCCCTTCTTGTATGAAATTAAATGTCTCATATATACCATCAAGATTTTTTAAACTACCAAAATTATTATTGTTAATACTAACTTTTCCATCAAATTTAAGCCAATTTGTATTTACTATTATTTGTGCAATAGCTACGTCCGCTCTTACTCCCTCTACTACTGCTTCGTCGTAAATTAAACCTACAAACTTTTCTAAATCAATATTTTTATCAAGAAATTCTTGTGGATATGTAACATCAGAATTTTCAGTATAATATTGAACCATTTGTTCTTTACTTGCTTGTGACTCACCCATAATTGGCGTTGTTTCTTGAGCTAAAATTTGAGTAAAATTAATATTTTGAGTTATAAAGCAAGTAATAAGTATTGCAATTAGTACTTTACTTATCTTTTTTTTATAATACATTTTTTCCCCCTTTTTTTACTATTTCAGTAATTGAGAAATGAATAGTTATTAGAGCTTTTGCCGATTTTCTACAAGTAATTAATTTAGATAGTTATCGCTGTCAAATTCAGACAAAAAACGTTTTATAAAGATAATATTATATGTTTTTGTACTATTCATTGTATCTTATATGGATATTAATTTTTGCATGTTTTTGGTAATAGTTCTTACTAATCACTGATTCTATCCTATATGTAATTTCGACACACTCTACTAACAAACCAAAAACTGTAACAATATTCATTCTATATATAATTAATTGTACCATATATTATCAATATTATAAACTTACAAAACTTATTAGCAATTACACACTCACTGAAATATTTCTATATAATTCTAATAAGATGGTTTCTTCATTTTCCCAATTAAGAATATCTTTTGCATTTTTACAGTTGGTTTTATAAATCTCAAATTTATCTTGACTTAACATTACATCATTAATAACCTTTGCTATTTTACTTTCATCTGTTGGGTCTACAACTTCTCCTATTTTAAAATTGATGATAATATTCTTCATTTCAGGAAAGTCGCTACATACAATTGGAATGTTGGCTTGGATATATTCGAATATTTTATTTGGAAGAGCATAGTAATGATTCAAACATGTATTTTCCATAAGATGTATCCCTAGATCAGCTGAACTAGTGTAATCTAATAATATTTCTTGACTAACAGCATCATGGAAAAACACTCTATTCTCTATTTTCAATTCTTTAGTAAGGTGTTTTAAATCAGGTATCAAACTACCATTTCCTAAAATAATTAATATAATTTTAAAGTCAAGATATCTCATTGTTCTAACAATTTTTTCTATTCCACGACCGTCTTGAACTCCACCTTGATATAATAATATTTTTTTTTCTGAATCCAAATTATATTTTTTTCGAAAAATATCATTATCTTGTTGTAAATCTCTTTTTAGTGGTATATTTCTTACTATTACGATCTTTTGATCTAAATTATATTGTTCTTTTAGTTTATTACCTATTGAATTACAAACTGTAATAACTGCATCACTTTTTTTCACTATTTTTTTTTCTAAATTGTTTTTGAATGAAGTATATATATAAGAGCTCTTTCTATGAGAAACATCACTCCATAGTTCATGTGAATCATATATAAACTTACACTTACATATTTTTTTTATCTTTTCACCTATAGGTAAGGTGTATATATCATGACAATGTACTATATCTGGTTGAAATATTTTTGCACGCCTAATGCATTTATTAAAAAATTCTATGTATTTTATAGATTGAGCATAGACGTTTAATTTACTCAATTTATTTCTTGTAATTAAATGAACTCTCTCTACATCAAAATATTCAAATTTTTCTATTTCCTTAAGCCCTATTTCATGTAATGCTAGAACTAGTACTTTATATCCATTTTTGCCTAATGAATTTGCTTCCTTGATTATTCTTGAATCATTGACAAAATTATTTTGAACAACCATCAATACCTTTATTATTTGAATCACCTCATCTAATCATCAATTTTTCCTAATTCTAAACCTTATACTTGATAAATAAAATACTAAAGATATAGTAACTATAAAAAACGCATCAAATGGAAATAAATATCCACTAAAACCTGTAAAAGCAAGATTTTTTAGTTCTAATGCTACCCAAACCATTAATGCTATTTCTATTGTAGTTCTTTCCCTATTTCTATTAAAAATATAATGTAATACATAAACAAATGCACCAAATATGATTGGAATTACAAATATACCGTACCAACCAAAATTAATCCATAATTCACCCCAAAAAGCAGTAGGAACTGAAGAAGTAATCCCTTCTCTCTGTTTATTGACTATATTAGCAATTTCTACTGTATAATTAAAATTTTCAAATGGAAATATGCTTCTAGGATTAGGGAAAGTCTTACCATATTGAAATGGTATTAAATCTGGAAAAATTTCTATATAATGATAGAATGGTATAATTTGACCAGTCAGACCTCTTCTAATTGGAGATATTACAGTTTCGATATGAATTTTTGACCCCATAAAAACAATATAGCTAATAAACAACACTACTAACATTAAAATAGTGATCTTTATTAAAAATTTTAGATCTATTTTTCTATTATAGTAAACCAAAATTACTGCAACTATTGAAATCACATACCATATAATTGGAGCTTTTTGTGTATCGATTAATAATGCAAAGCATACAGAAATAAAAGAAATAATAAAAGATAATATCCAAAACTTCTTTTTAGTTCTAATCATTTCTAAAAGTGATATAGTTGACATAAAAGGAAGTATAGTCTTAAAAAAAAGCCTGAATCTATGATATTTATCAAAAGCATTAGTCATTTCACTTCTTGACTGAGCAATTTCTATGCTTGTACTACCTTTAATTGCTTCAAATAACGCAATATTTGGTACTCTTCCTAAGTAGTAAATAAGTACTCCAATACATGTAATAAAAATAATTAGCCATAAACTTTTACTTAGTTCTTGAATCTTAGCTACATTACTTTTATTAACCTTAATTCTAAACCTATCTATGTATTTTGAACATACATAATATCCTAAGAAAAATTGTATTATCACTAATGAACTTATAATAAACATTTTACTTATTATCAAATTGTTTGTTAATCCAGAATTAACATAGTAAGGAATTATTTTATAATATATAGCAGGGTAACCTATGAAAGCAAAAATAATCAAGCTATAATAAACAACTGAACCTATACTAAATTTATTTAATATTATATTACTATTTAATACAAATGTAGTAGAAATAATTATCACACTCACATATATAACCCAAAACATAAAATTATGTACAACAAAACCCATAGTTAATTAACTCCTTATTTAGATAAAACAATTTCTTTATATAATTGTAATAGAATCACTTCTTGAGTTTTCCAATTATACTTTTCTTCTACAGCAATCCTGCCATTTTGTCCCATTTTAATTGCTTCTTGAGGATTGTTTATATAGTATTCAATAGCTTCTTTTATTTCATTTACATTATGTGGATCTACACATATACCACAGTTGTATTTTTCCATTATTTCCTTCCACAACTTATAATTTGAACATATGATTGGTAACTTCGCCTGCATGAACTCAAAAAGCTTAGTATTCCCTAACGTTCCTTCTTTTTTTGCTTGTGTAGAATAATTTAAAGCCATTCCAGCAATAGAGGAATCATATATGTTTTTCACTTCAGAATGTGGTACTACCCCTATATAGTCAACCTTGTCCCAAGCAGGTAGTTTTTCCAAATATGATATATATTCTTTTGAACTTTTTCCAGCAATGATGTACTTGATACCTTGTATTTTTTCAATAGCAATAATTACTTTATCATGATTCCACTGCTCGCTTATTCCACCAGCAAAACATATTGAATTTGCTGTGTTTCTTTCTACATTAACCATATCTTCTATTATAGGAAAATTAGTGATCATTACTGAATTTGAATTGTTTTTTAAGAATCTATCAACAATATGTGGTGTTACACTTATAACAGCGTCAAAATTCTTTATAGAATAAATTTCATACATCCTATAAAAATTGGAAATTATATTTCTGATTATCCTAGGTATCCATTGTTTATCTTTAATTTGAGCTGGTACATCCTCATGAGAATCGAATATTACTTTTTTACCAAGTAGTTTAAGTTTATTACCAAGTGGTAGTAAATCTGGATCATGAAGGTGATAAATATCCGCATCAACCTCTAATGCTTTTAAATATAGTTTTTTTCTAGAAAACATGAACCGGTCTAACCTATTCTTAGAGATAAATTTAGTTGACATAATAAAAATATTATTAATAAATTCATCATCATTTTCATCATTTACTAATAGTATTACTTCATAATTATTATTTGCTAGAGTTGTACATTCCTTAGAATAAATCCTTATATCGTATCTTGTGTGTGCACTTGTAATATGGCATACTTTACACATACTTTCCTCCCACTAGCATTCTATACTTAACATTCGTAAGCTTTTAAAATTATTTCAATTGCTTTTTTACCTTCTTCTCCGGTGACTAAAGGATTTTTTTTATTAATTATTGCATTAATAAAATCTTTGTAAAGTGGAGTATGACCTTCACCATATACACTATCTATTTCAATACTTTCATCTACATTATCGTAATCTTGTATATCAGAGAAATTCCATGTTTTAATTTCATTCACTGCAAGTCCTCCTATAACCACTGTACCTTTTTCTCCGAATATGCTTAGGGTCTCTTCAAGATTATTAGGATACACACATGCGCTCCCCTCAACTAATCCAATGGATTTATTTTTAAATCTTATCAGTATCGCCCCAAAATCCTCCATTTCGATATCTCTCAAAAATGTATCTCTTTCCGAATGTATTCTTTCAACCTCCGAACCCATCATCCATTGAAGCAAATCAATGTTATGGATGCATTGGTTCATTAATGTGCCACCATCTAAGTTCTTAGTTCCTCTCCAAGGAGCTTGCTTATAATAGTTATCGTCTCTAGTCCATAGTATTCTTGCTGTTCCATTAATTATTTTTCCAAATCTACCTTCATCTATAGCCCTTTTAAGTTTCTGAATAGGAGGATTAAATCTATTTTGATGTGAAATGCAAATTTTCTTACCCTTTTTCTTAGCAGTTAAAATCATATCATCTGCATCTGTTAATGACAAGGCCATCGGTTTTTCAACCAATACATGGGTACCGTTATTAATACAGTCTATAGCGTGTTTTGCGTGGTATCCACTTTCAGAAGCAATGCTTACTACATCAATATTTTCCTTTTTCAACATTTGTATATAGTCCGTATAGACTACAACTTTATTATTTTTTGTATAACATTCATATTGTTTTTTTCTCTCAATTGCCTTATTTTCTATAATATCACATACCGCAACTAACTCTGCATCTTCATAATTATTAATTAATGCTTCTACATGTTTATATGATATTCTGCCACACCCTACAATAGCAAATTTTAGCTTTTCCACTTAAATTCCTCTTTTCATTCGATATTTAAGATTTTTTTAAAATAGATATTATATTTTCTGCTGCTTTACCATTACCATAAATGTCCTTTACATAGTCTTTTTTCTCAATATTTACTATATGATTATATATATTCTCTTCGTTAGTTAGTTTATTCAGTCCAGAATCGGTTAACTCTCTCCAACTAGTATCTGGCATTATAATAACAGCCTGTTTCCCAGCAAAATATGCTTCCTTCTGATATCCACCACTATCCGTTATAACTTTAAAACAATTTTCTGTTAACCCCATTAACTTTAAATAATCAATCGGTTCTATAATTTTGACATTTTGTATTTCTTGCTCTAATCCAAATTCTTTTATTCTTTTTTTTGTTCTGGGGTGCAGTGGCAAAACCACTTTCATTTCATTTGAAATTTTATTGACTCCTTTAAGAATTTTTTCTAACTTTTCAGGAAAATCAACATTAAAATCTCTATGCATAGTCATCATTATATATTTATCTTTTTCAAGGTTTAATATAGAAAGCAGAGAATAATCAAATTTGGGTTTCATTTTCAGAAACACATCATACATAACATCTCCAGTAAAATAAACATTATTCGTGATACCTTCTCTTTTTAGGTTTTCAATACCTAACTCACTAGGTGTAAAGAGATAATCTGAAATCCTATCCGTTAAAACCCTATTAGTTTCTTCTGGCATATCTTTTGGTTCTTGTCTAAGTCCAGCCTCAACGTGCGCTATTTTTATTTTTAGTTTTGAAGCTGCAATTGCTCCTGCTAAAGTAGAATTTGTATCACCGTATAACAAAACAATATCTGGTGTTTCTTTAATCATTATGTCTTCAAGCATAATAAGCATTTTGCCAGTCATTTCACCGTGTTTAGATGCCTTTATTCCAAGGTTATATTCTGGCTTTTTCATATTTAATACATCAAAGAAAATTCCTGACATGTTGTTATCATAATGCTGCCCTGTATGAACTACAATCTCCTTTATATCATTATATTTACTTATCTCATTTTGAATAATTGCTTCTTTAACAAATTGTGGCCTTGCTCCTATAATTGTTAATATTTTCATTTGTACAACTCCTATAACAATTCTATATTGTCTCTATTATTAACATCCTTCATAGCATTTTTTGTATCAAATATAAAATTAGAATTTTTTTGTACAAAATCATAGTCTATATTTGAATGTGCAGTTGTGACTACAACTAAATCTGTTTCTTTTAATACTTTTTCAGATAGTTCTTTGATTCCTTCTTTTGTTTTTCCTTTAAATTTATATAAATCCACATACGCGTCGAAGTATTCTATTATACTTCCTTGTTCTTCAAAATTTTCAATAACTTTTAAAGCAGGACTTTCTCTATAGTCATCAATATCTTGTTTATAAGCTATTCCTAGTATTAATATTTTTGAACCATTAAGTGATTTTTTAAATTTATTTAATATTTTACTGCTTCTATCTATGATATATTGTGGCATACTATCATTAATAATACCTGATGTTTCAATTAATTGTGTATGATAATCATATTCTCGCGCTTTCCAAGTTAAATAATACGGGTCTAGAGGTATACAATGTCCACCGAGACCTGGTCCTGGATAAAATGCCTGAAACCCATATGGTTTTGTTTTAGCAGCATCGATTACTTCCCACACATTGATTCCCATTTCATGACATAAAATTGCCATTTCATTGGCTAATCCTATATTAATATTTCTATAGGTATTTTCTAAGATTTTTTCCATTTCAGCAACCTTTGGAGATGAAGCCTCGAATATATCGCTATTTAGCACTGCTCTATACATTGTCGCAGCAATTTCTGTTGCATCTTGACCTACTCCACCTACAACTTTAGGTGTATTTTTCGTTTTATAAATTAAATTTCCTGGATCTACTCTTTCTGGAGAAAAAGCTAAATAGAAATCCTCACCACATACTAATCCTGAACCTTCTTCAAGTATTGGTAATAGTAATTCTTCTGTAGTACCAGGGTATGTAGTACTCTCTAATACTACTATAGACCCTTTTTTTAAATATTTAGAGATTTCTATAGTCGAATTCTTTACATAGCTAATATCCGGTTGTTTATATTTATCTAAGGGCGTTGGTACACATATAGCAATAAAGTCCACTTCGCTGACAATTGAAAAATCACTCGTTGCAGATAATAACCCTTCGTTTACAATATCCTTCAATTCAGTATCGACAACATCACCTATATAATTTTCTCCCTTATTAACCATTACCACTTTTTCCTGTTGAACATCAAATCCAATAGTTTTATATCCAGCTTTAGCTTTTTCAACTGCAAGGGGAAGTCCAACATATCCTAAGCCTATGACCGCCACTACTGCAGATTTATCGCTAATTTTTTGTAATAGTATTTTTTTTATTTCACTTGACATAAATATTTACTCCTTCGGTACTAAATTTTCATTGATAATTATATATTTTTTATCACATGAATTACATTTATACTCATTATCGATCTTTTGGAGTGTATCACCACATTCACATACATATCCTATGACTCTTCCTGGGTTTCCTACTAACAAAGCATAATCTGGTACATCTTTTGTAATCACTGTTCCTGCACCAATAAATGCATATTTTCCAATATCATAACCACATACTATTGTGGCATTAGCTCCTATTGAAGCACCTTTTTTTACTGTAGTTTCTTTATATTCATCTTTTCTTTCAATAAAACTTCTAGGGTTAATTACATTAGTAAATACGCAAGATGGACCTAGAAACACATCATCTTCACATACTACTCCGGTATATACAGATACATTATTTTGAATCTTAACATTATTGCCTATTTTAACACCAGATGATATTACTACATTTTGACCTATATTACACCTTTGTCCTATAATAGAGTTTTTCATAATATGAGAAAAATGCCATATCTTTGTTTCTTCTCCAATTCGACAAGGTTGATCTATGTAGCTTGATTCATGTACAAAGTATTTTTTTTCATTCATATGTTTTTCCGAATCTTTCAATTATTGTAATTATATATTCTTTTTCTTCTGTTTTTAATTCAGCGAACATAGGTATAGCAAAAGTTCTTTTAGAAAGATATTCAGCAATAGGAAATGAACCTTCTAAGTATCCTAATTCTTTATAAGCTTTTTGTAGGTGTATAGGGACAGGATAATAAATTCCAGTAGCGATACCATTTTCTTTTAGATACTCAACTAATTGTTCTCTTTTTTCAGACTGAAGGATATACATATGATAAACATGTGTCATACCATCTTTCTCTATGGGAGTAATTAAACCTGTACTTGATAATCCTTTACTATAATATTGTGCATTATCTCTTCTTTTTCTATTCCAATCATCTAACAATGGAAGTTTAACTCTTAGTATTGCAGCTTGTACTTCATCTAATCTTGAATTATGTCCAATTAAGTAATTGAAATATTTAAGTGGATTATAAATAGTATTGTCTTTAGATTCATCAAGTTGTACTTCGTTATTGATAATATTATTTATAATATTATAAGCTTTTTGCCCATTTTCTCCACTACCATGCGTTCTAATCCCTCTACAGATAGTTGCTAAATCATCATCATTAGTTACTATCATTCCTCCATCGCCCGCACATCCTAAATTTTTAGTAGGGAAAAATGAAAAACATGCTATATCGCCTAATGCTCCTGCATTTCTACCTTTATATTTTGCACCAACTGCTTGGCATGCATCTTCTATAACTTTAAGATTATTTTTTTTTGCAATTCTATTTATTTCATCCATATCGCACGCTTGTCCAAAGATATGCACTGGCATAATAGCTTTAGTTTTTGATGTTATCTTTTCTTCTATTTTTGATGAATCAATATTAAATGTATCCTTGTCAACGTCAACAAATATAGGTGTTGCTCCTACAAATGATATACTTTCAGCTGTAGAAAAAAATGTAAACGGTGTTGTTATTACTTCATCACCTTCACCTATCCCAAGTGCTTTAAGCACTATTATTAAGGCATCTGTTCCATTCCCTACAGATACCGAATTTTTAACTTTAACAAAATCCGAAAACTCCTTTTCGAATTTTTTAACATTATCTCCCATTATATAATTAGCAGATGATAAAATATCTATTACTTTCTTATCGCACTCTTCTTTGATTGTTTTATACTGTTCTTTTAAATTAATTAATGGTATCTCCATTTTTTCTCCTACTTTCTATTATTATATCTCGAATAAATATATATTAGTTATTATTTATGAATTTAAGTTCATCAGTATGCAAAATCAACTACTTATTTTACTAAAAAGACTATACTTTTTAGCAAACACTATGAATAATATTAAGGCCATCATAAAGTACACAAATATACTTGTATATGCAACACCTATTACGCCATAATATGGTATAAGAATAATATTAATAATAATTTGAAGTATCACCCCCGTAAAAGAGACTATCATATTATATTTAATCTGTCCCATAGCCGCTAATAGATTGGCAGTGGTAAACCTTAATCCACAATTAGCAAAGGCCGCTATAAGTAACAACCGCATAATTGGAACGACATTAACGTACTGTGACCCATATAGTAGCGTTATAACAGGCTCTGCAAATATTATCAGTAGTACTACGAGGAATGCAATAATGCTAGACGATATACCTAGAACCTTAAAATAGTTTTTCTTAACCCATTTATAATCTGATTCATGTCTAACAAAGTAGGGTGCTACAAAGATACCGATAGCAGCAACAAATATTGAAAGGTTTCCTGGTAAAACATATGCGACCTTGTAATCAGCTATAAGGGTCGCATCACCACCTAGTCTTCCTAACAAGAAAACATCATTTAACATGAAAATAGCCCATACACCATTTGTCACCATATATTGAAAAGAGTATTTATTAATTTCTTTTTTCTTAAATAAAGATATTTCATTTATCGTCACTTTACTAAAATATAACTTATATGTTAATATAGTCAACAATATTCCGAATAAAAGGTTAATTATAACTTTAGACGCAATTACTCCATTTAGTTCATATAAAACCGCTCCTAAATATCTACTCGCTATTAATACTGTTGTAGTAATAAATGTAGTTATAGCATATCTCTTATTTGAAAACATGGCTCTATATGTAAAATTGTTTATGTCTATCATGTATTGAAACGGCAAAGCTAGTAACATGATTATTAGTAACCACTTTGCTGACTTAAATTCAACAGGATGAGGATATAAAAAACTAATTGATCCTACAATAAAAATAAGGATAAAATTCAAAAGACTACTTTTATTTAATGCATATTTATAGTATGTAAATTTTTCTTCTTTATGATCTGCTAAAACTATATATCGCAATACCGAATATGCTAAACCTAATCCAGCAAAAATATAAGCATATCCATAAATATTTTCTATATAACCTAATACTCCATATGATTTTTTAGAAAGTACCCTGACTAGAAATATTGAAGCAAAAAATGCAACAAATTTAGACAAAAAACTTCCTATGAATATATGAAACGCACCTTTTTCCCATAATTTCAAAAATTGATTTTTAATTAATTCTATTTTTGTTAACAAATATAGAACCTCTTTTCTGATTGAAAATACCTGTTATAGTGCTTAATATAATACGCACATGTACAAATGCTTACAATTCTTAATCAGTACTAAATAAATCCCTTGTATATACCTTGTCTGCTACATCTTTAATTTCATCTGACATTCTATTCGCTACAATCACATCACTTATATTTTTAAATTTTTCAAAATCTTTTATTATTTTAGAATTATAAAAAGTTTCTTCATTTAATGTCGGCTCGAATACCACAACTTCTACCCCTTTAGCCTTAATACGTTTCATAACCCCTTGGATAGAAGACTGTCTGAAATTATCAGAATTCATTTTCATAGTAAGTCTATATATCCCTACAATATTAGGTTTTCTTTGTAATATTTTATCAGCTATATGGTCTTTTCTTGTTCTATTCGAATCAACAATTGCTCCCATAATATTATTAGGCACATCTTCATAATTAGCCAGCAATTGTTTTGTATCCTTAGGTAAACAATATCCTCCATAACCAAAGGACGGATTATTATAATGCGTACCAATTCGAGAGTCTAAGCATACACCTTCAATAATTTGTTTTGTATCTAAGCCTCTAACTTCTGCGTAAGTATCTAGTTCATTAAAAAATGCAACACGTAACGCAAGATATGTATTAGCAAACAGTTTAATAGCTTCGGCCTCTGTTGATTCAGTAAGTAATACGGCAATATTATTTTTAATAGCTCCGTCAGCTAGAAGTTTTGCAATGTTTTTTGCTCTTTCTGATTGCTCACCTACAATAATACGAGATGGATATAAGTTGTCATATAACGCCTTACCTTCTCTTAAAAACTCTGGTGAAAAGATAACATTTTCAGTCTTAAATTTTTCTCTAACCATTTTTGTATATCCAACTGGCACTGTCGATTTAATTATTATAATGGCATCTGGATTGATTAATGTCACATTTTCAATCACTGTTTCCACGCTTTTTGTATTGAAATAATTCTTGTCTGGATCATAATTAGTGGGTGTAGCGATAAATATATATTCTGCATCTTTAAATGCAATATAATTATCAGTAGTTGCAAATAAGTCTAATTTTTTATTTTCTAAATAATCTTCAATCTCTTTATCTAGTATAGGTGATTTTTTCTTATTAATCATATCTACTTTTTCTTTAATAATATCTAACAGTATAACTTTATTATGCTGTGATAACAAAACAGCATTAGACAATCCAACATAACCAATTCCGACTATAGTAATATTCATTTCTCAACCCCATTTTATCTCAATTTAAAAATTGTTACAGTAATCCAATAAGCTATTAAATAGCTTGACTTCAATAATGATAATTTTTCAATTTTACGGTAAACCACCCAATGATAAAGAACTAAATTAACTTTTTTCTTAGATAATGACCCATTTCTTATTCTATGACTTGCCAAAGGTTCATCTATTCCATATAAAACATTCGCATTTCGAATAACTTTTAGCCACATAACATAATCATTTCTTTTTTTAATATTAGGAATTTTGATTTTACCTAATATAGATGCATTATAAATGACTGTTGAATTACCAGGATTCTTTTTTAATATATCATTGTATCCACTTTGTTTCTTAACATTAATAATATGATTAAGACTATTGCCCTTTTCATCAATCTTCGTATAACTAGTGCAAGTAAAACTATATCTATTTTGTTCCATGAAATCTATCTGTTTTGTTAATTTCTCAGGAAACCAAATATCATCGCTATCAAGAAATGCCATATACTTTCCTTCAGAAAAATCTAAAGCTTTGTTTCTCGCAACAGCTGCACCAGAGTTTTTATCAAGCTTATAATATTTTATTCTTTTATCATTCAACATATATTTTTTTACTATTTCAACAGTATTATCTGTAGAACAGTCGTCTATAATAATAACTTCCCAATTTTTATAAGTTTGATTTATAACAGAATCAAGAGTTTCTCCAATAAAATTCGCACAGTTATATGTTGGCATAATGACTGAAACTAAATTTTCAGATATGTATCCACCTATTGTATCACTCATCATTGCTCACGCTCCATTTCTGTCAATTTAATTGATTCGATTAAATCTCTTACTTGATAATCAACTTTATAAACACTCATACTTTGTACGTATATCAAATCTCCAAACACCTTATTTATTGTACCAGATTTCATTAACCTTATTATCTGATTAAATTTTTTAGTCATATAAATTTTTTGCCCATATGATTTAGCAATTAACCTAACCATCTCGCTTGTTTTCACATACTCACTATTCTGCGGAAAAAACAATCCACTACTACAACCATCAATTAGTAGTTTTACAAATTCAGATAAATTATCTATATAAATCATACTTCTTTTATTGTCAACATCAGGAAATAAAGGTGTTATCTTCGCTAACTTAACTAGTCTAGGATAGTTACCTTTACACCCCTTTCCGTAAATCATGGGAGGTCGTAAGATTGACAATTTAAATGAATCATCTTCAACTATAGATTCAATTAACTCTTCCGCCTGAAGTTTTGATTTTCCATAATTGCTATTTGGATTAAGTGGAGTATCCTTATCAATAAATCCACTTTCTACTCCATAAACACTCATTGAACTTAAAAAAATAAACTGCTTAACACCTTCGTTTTTAGCTTTTTTAGCAGTCTCGTATGGTAAATCTCGATTCACTTTGTAGTAAAGATCTTGATTTTCTTTTGTTTCCTTAACATGTGCAATTCCAGCAACATGGAATACAACATCAAATTTGGAGAAATCTTTCATTTTCCATGATCCATCTCTCATATCAATAGTCTCTGTAACATATTTATCAGGATCTTTTGCCAACCAGTTCTCTAGACTTGTACCGATATAGCTATTAGCACCTGTTATTAGTATTTTTATCACCTAGTCAATCTCTCCTCAACAACGTTTGCTTTTGTTGTTTTAGATACACCTTCAACAACACCATCACTTTTAGCAACATAAAATATCGTCCCAAAGAAGCATTTTACGTCAAATAAAAAGTTAATTTTATTAAGGTATTCGCCATCGAGTTTTGCCTTTACCTCTATTGGCAATTCATCTCTGCCGTTAATTTGGGCCCAACCAGTAAGTCCGGGTAGGATATCATTGGCTCCATATTTATCTCTTTCTTCTATTAAATCGTATTGATTCCAGAGAGCTGGACGTGGTCCTATAATGCTCATATCACCTTTGAATATATTGATAATTTGAGGCAATTCATCTAGACTGGTTTTTCTTAGTATTTTTCCTACTCGTGTAATAAATTCGTCTGGATTTTCTAATAAATGTGTAGGCATTTCTTTTGGTGTGTCTGCTCTCATAGTTCTAAATTTTAATATATTGAAGTGTCTTTTCCCTTTTCCTACACGCTTTTGTGTAAAAATAATAGACCCTTTTGGATCATCAACTTTTATAGATAAAGCTATTATAAGAATAATTGGAGATAACAAAACCAGACCAACTAGAGATAGAAAAATATCTAAAGATCTTTTTATTACTATGTATTTTTTTACAGACTTATTTCCTTTAATTTTATCCACACTACACCTCTAAATCTTATTGATTTGTTAACATTACATTGTCAGTTACTAATATTTTCATTTTCTGTAATTGTTTGTTTTTTTAATAATAAACTTATTTAACAGCTTAACTTTTATTACAACATTATACATTATACAACAATGAATTACAATTGTACAAGTGTATTTATGTAAAGAAATAATGCAAAAGAAAAACTACTATCACCCTATTAATTATAAACCTTACTTTTATCTTTTATACTTTTTTCCTTGCAGGTTTTTATAAATTCATAGTTTTTTATATATTGTTACTTAGATTCTCCTCAATATTACACTATTTTGATCTATATCTCAATGGTAAAACATACTACTATAGCTTATGGATTTATAAGGGTATTGATACATTATTATTTTACGGGACACAAATTGGGGCTGATAGTTGGATAGTTGGACGGTAGACAGGGAAAACTTTAGAACTTCCTGACCAACTGAAAGAAGGTTTTATCATGTAATAGATATCTTGTAATCGTAAAAACCTGCCTATCTCGCTGAGATAGGCAGGCATATTTTATACTACGTCAAATTCTACTACTTCTGTAGTCACTAATTCTATCTTTACTTTTTCTGATAGGGGTGATCCATTTGGTTCAAATAGTGAGTTTGCTATTATGAGATCCATCAAGCTGTTTACTTCTGCTTGTGTGATATCTGTTCTAGCTTGATCAATAGTCATTTTACTATTGGCTCCGTCTGCTCTTTTAAAATTCATATCTAAACGTACTGTGGGCATATGACACCTCCTTTTTTAATGGCTTGGGAATTAATTTGGTGATAAGATTCTTCGTCATTTTACTCCTCTGAATGACGTTCGGGGGTGGGGCTTTGGGGTGTTGAGATTCTTCGTCGCGTCGCTCCTCTGAATGACGTTTGGAGGTGGGGCTTTGGGGTCTTAAGATTCTTCGTCGCATCGCTCCTCTGAATGACGTTTGAGGGTGAGTCTTTGGGGTGTTGAGATTCTTCGTTGCCTTGCTCCTCTGAATGACGTTCGGGGTGAGTCTTTGGGGTGTTGAGATTCTTCGTCGCTTTACTCCTCTGAATGACAAGGAGGAGAGCGACCTCTGGGTGACAGGTGTTACATAGATGGTGTAAGTTTTGTTCGGATGGCGTTGATAGTTGCTTGGGATTGTGATTATAGTTCTTTATACTTGTATTATCATTACATCTTGTATTTTGTGGACTTCTTCTAGGGTGTTTGTTTGTAGATCGGAAATGGCTGTTGCTACTTCGTAGATTGCTTCATCTGTTACATCAGCTTTAAGGTTAGAATAGGTTTTGGATCTTATAATGTTATTTCCTTTTTCATCTACTCCAACATTGTATCGAATTTGTAGTCTGGAACTAAAGATATTTGCTTCTACAGGCATTTATTCACCTCCTTGTAAGCACTCTTTTTTTGGTGCTCATACTATAAATAGAAATTTAGAGAGAAAGTAACCCATGTAAGTTGGGAGTTATTTTTTTGGGGAGTAAGATTCTTCGTCACTTTGTTCCTCTGAATGACAGGAGTGACGGTTCCTCTGAATGACACAGGAGGGATAGCTCTGACAGGAGGAGAATGTCCTCTGGGTGACGTAGGAAAGGTGCTCCTCTGAATGACAGGAGGGTGAACTCATCTGGGCGATGTAGGAGAGGTGCTCCTCAGAATGGCGTTGGATGGTTGATACGGTTTCTATCTTGTGGCTTAAATTTTGAATATGAAACTGACAAATTATTTCAGTAATTATTAAGTTTTATATGTTATAATTTTTATTGTGAATTTTTGATTTGAGGTGTTTATAGATGGTAGAGAAATCTAGTAGGGATTATTATTTTGATAATGCAAAGTTTTTATTAATTATATTAGTTGTTTTAGGGCATTTTATTCAACCTGTTATTGGAGAATCTGTAGCTTTATATTGTTTATATAAAATCATATACATATTTCATATGCCTGCTTTTGTTTTTTTAACTGGTTACTTTATGAAGCACACTAAAGATCATTCTAAATCTATTATAAAATTTTCTTTATTGTATCTTATTATGCAAACTATATATTATTTTATTATGGTAGACTCCAATTATATTTCATATTCTACGCCTTATTGGTCTTATTGGTATTTGTTGGCTCTTGTTGCATGGCATTTGGTTTTTCCGCATGTTAAAAACATTAAGGGTATTTTAGCTATATCTTTTATATTGGGTATACTTGTTGGACATGATAGTGGTTTTGATACTTTTTTAAGTCTATCGAGAATTTTTGTCTTTTTCCCATTTATTTTATTAGGTTACTTTACTAAAAGAGAACATTTAGTTTTCTTGAAAAATAGTAAGACAAAATATATTATTCTTGCTGTATCAATAATTTGTTCTTATATATTATTAAAGTATAATTTATTAGATTCTGAACTCTTGTTTGGAAGGTCGTCATATGTTGATATGGGTTACACTACTTGGTATGCAGGTATATACAGATTACTTGCTTATAGTCTTTCTATTTTATACGGTTTTTGTTTTTTTATTTTTGTACCTACAAGACAAGCTTATTACTCAACATTAGGTCGACAAACTCTAAACGTTTATCTTATGCATGGGATAGTTATTAGGGTTCTTGAAAGTGTCGGATTTTATAATCGGTTTAATACTTATCCTTGGTATTTTCTTTTGATTGTTATTAGTGTGATTTTAACTTTTGCTTTCGCTTTGATTTCTAAGATTGCTGGTGAACGAAAAGCTGAGATAGTAAAGCATTCAGGTATAGGTGCTATTGAATAAAGGTAGTCGTCTGGTTTAGGGCTTGGATTTATTCATAATAATTAAAACTTAAATATTTTATCAGTCTTATAAAAACTTGTAATGATTGTATGCCCTAGTACTATTCTAAAGACAGTCATAAACCCAGTATCTCCTCCTAATAAAGTATTAATAGGAAGTGATATTGCAGATAGGTACCCATAGATATAAAATGAAAGAGTAAAATATAGCGAAGGTATCCCTATCAATATTAGTTTTGGAAAATTAATTTTCCAAACACCTTGTTTTTTTATCTCTTTAACTAAATGATCTAAACCTAATATTACACCAATCACTATATGTAAAAAACTCATAATAATATGCAGATTGAAACCACCTGTCATATGACTTTTTACGTATTGTAATCCATAGTTCTCAGCATATACAATTAGCAGTATTATTGATATGTACACAAAATATTTTAACCATGATCTTAGTTTCATAATATTCCTCCATCTATAATATTATTTTATATTCATAATTCATATACGTATTTGAATATATTAAATATTATAACATTGATAAACGCAGTATTTGTATTTTCTTGTAATATATTATCAGTTCTCTAAGGGGCGATTTACAAATCGCCCCGCATTTTTTTTACATGGTATATAGTTTTAAAGATATAATGAGATTCTTATCCATTGGACCTTTACAGGATGACTTGTACCTTGTAAGTAGCTTGTCTGTGGGAGGAGAATACATAAAAAAGTATATGTACCCTTCGATTTAATTATTGTATACCTCTTGCATCTATTTGTTTTCTGGCATCGATATAAATATTAAGATCCTCAATTATATATTCTTTCCCAGTAGTATGCAAGGCTTCATAACTTGAATTAATATAATCTAAAACTCGATATCTGTTGAAAAGGTCAATTGTTTCTTTACCTCTAAGGCCTTTTGCATTTTTATAATTTTCTATGCAATAAACTAAAAAATCTAATTTATCATCCATCTCTTATGCCTCCTCTGGAAATATAATCTTCCCATCCTCTTGTTCATCCATAAATAGACTATATAAGGTTGGTACACTTAAATGCCATACTTTTGTTTCTTCCTGCTCTAATTTTTCATATAGTTTAGATGCATAAAGTCTGTTTAAAGCTTCTTTGTCTATAATATTCATCTCATTAGAAATATTTTGAGCTAATCGAGATACTATGATTTGTAAAATAGTTTGAAATTCTTTCAACTCACTCATCATCGTTCCTCCTTATCATAAAAATCTAGCTGCCCTAAATATCGTAAAAATAATATATATATTTGATTTATTAATTATTATAACACTAACATTTTTAAAATTAAATATTCATTTATCTACGGGGCGATTTACAAATCGCCCCGTAGTTTTTTTTACATATTGTGTGGTTTTTGCAGATATTCTTTTAGGGTTATTAAAGATCTTGCTTTTAATTTTACTAAGCCTTGGTAGTTAAGGTTATATTCTTTCGATAATTCTATTAGCTTCTTCCCTTGAAAATAATGTGATTCTATTAACCACTTTTGTCTTGGTCTTAGTTTTTTTATAGCTGCGTATAATTTAGTCCTTTCTTCTCGCCATATGATATCTTCTACATGAGAGTCTATTGTTTTGTATTCTTCTTCTGGGATTTGATCTAGTGAAGATGTTTCTTGTGTGAAATCTATATGATCTTTTTCTTTTTTTACTATATTCATAAAATAGTAGAATAATTGCGACTTATAATAGGCAGCAAAGGTTACTCCTTTTAATGGATCGAATTCTTTAATTGATTCAAATAATACTACCATAGCACTTTGATAATTCTCTTCAAAGGTGTCGTAATAACCGTACTTTTTTATGGTATACAGAATTAAGGGTTTTAGTTCTATGATAAGCTGTTCTGATAATCCTTTATTTCCGGTTTTTATTTCTTTTACTAGTTCTTCAAGAATAATGAAATTCACCTCCTTGAAAATGGGGTACTTATTATATATATTAATAGTTTATGAAAAGGACACTGGTTAGGTGTATTTTTGGGGTTGGGGTTTGGGGTCTTAAGATTCTTCGTCGCTTTTGCTCCTCTGAATGACAAGAGAGTACTATCGTTGGAGGTTGGGGATTCCTTTGAGGTCTTAAGATTCTTCGTCGCTTTGCTCCTCTGAATGACATATGGGTGAACCTCTGAATGATAAGGAAAAACACTGACAATTAAAAAGACCTTAGACCACTACCCAGGTTAAATGGGTAGGATCTAAGGGTTTGGGGGCTTTCTTAACTTTTAGACAGAGGCTATTTTCTGATAAATTTATATTTGCTTGTATTTCCTGCTTTGTCTTTTATAGTTATTATATAGGTTCCTTTTGTCTTAAAAGTACTTTTTGATGGCCAGGTATAGTTTTTGCCATTTCTCGTAACGCTTCTACTTGAGTAGTTAACATCAGAGTATGTTGCTTTTATGTATTGCTTACTTGTTCTTCCGTTTTTTATTGTAACTCCTTTTGTTGTTTTTACAGATATTTTAGGTTTTGTTTTGTCTATTGTAAATGTAAATGTGGCGCTATTTCCTGCTTTATCTTTTATTGTTATTATGTATTTACCATTTGTCTTAAATGTACTATCTGTAGGCCAACTTATTGCTTTACCATTTTTTGTAACACTTCTGCTTGAGTAATTTGCATCTGAATAGGTTACCTTTGTGTCTGTTTTTACATGTCGTCCATTTTTATATGTAGTACCTGTTGGACTCTTTACTGTAATTTTAGGCTTTGTCTTATCTATTGTAAATGTAAATGTAGCGCTATTTCCTGCTTTATCTTTTACTGTTATTATGTATTTACCATTTGTCTTAAACGTACTATCTGTTGGCCAGCTTATTGCTTTACCATTTTGGGTAACGCTTCTGCTCGAGTAATTTGTATCTGAATAGGTTACTACTGTGTCTGTTTTTACATATTGTCCATTTTTATATGTGGTACCTGTTGGACTTTTGGCTACTATTTTTGGCTTTGTTTTGTCTATTGTAAATGTAAATGTGGCGCTATTTCCTGCTTTATCTTTTATTGTTATTATGTATTTACCATCTGTCTTAAATGTACTATCTGTTGGCCAGCTTATTGTTTTACCATTTTGGGTAACGCTTCTGCTCGAGTAATTTGTATCTGAGTAGGTTACCTTTGCGTCAGTTTTTACATATTGTCCATTTGTATACGTAGTACCTGTTGGACTTTTGGCTACTATTTTTGGCTTTGTTTTGTCTATTGTAAATGTAAATGTGGCGCTATTTCCTGCTTTATCTTTTATTGTTATTATGTATTTACCATCTGTCTTAAATGTACTATCTGTTGGCCAGCTTATTGTTTTACCATTTTG
>NZ_WHNX01000035.1 GCF_009362815.1 Alkalibaculum sporogenes
TATAGCTTTTCCTTTGGATAAGCCTTCTTTACTTTTGGTCAAAAGCTACAATCCTGCATCCAGCTTCTTGCCTCTCGCTTCGCAATTGCGAGCCAATCTAACGCAGATTAACCTCAACCCCTTTGGGGCCTCGGTCGTTGGCACTTGCTCATAGAAATCATATCATTTTTTCTTGCAAGCATGAAAAATGCTTTGATTTCTGCGAGCCAATCTAACGCAGATTTAACCTCAACCCCTTTGGGGTTTCGGTCGTTGGCACTTGCTCATAGAAATCATATCATTTTTTCTTGCAAGCACGAAAAATGCTTTGATTTCTGCGAGCCAATCTGCTATTTCGAATATTATATCATAACTTAACTGTATTAAATATGTATTATTATGAAAAAAATTGTAGAATTTCTTACAAATTTATTAATATTTCTTTGTGTAAATCATCTCTAATTACATATGTATTAAATATCTAGTAAATCTTGAGCTAAATAGCTGTAAACTTACAACCTTCTCAAATCAATTCTCTAGAATATTTGAGTAACCTATTGCATAAATTGTATTAATGATATTTAAGGGGGTTTCTCAATGTGAAAGATTATATTGAAGAAAGAGTGCTAACAATAGCTAATTATATTATAGATACAGGCTACACCGTGAGACAAACAGCAAGAGCTTTTAAAGTTAGTAAAAGTACAGTACATAAGGATATTACTGAAAGACTTCCTGTTATTAATCCTAATTTGTACGAAAGAGCGAGAACTGTTCTCAACACTAATAAGGCAGAAAGGCATCTGAGAGGTGGTATGGCAACTCAAATCAAGTACAAAAAATTAGCTGAATAAAAAATCAACCTAAAAAAAACCTGCTATACTGCAGGTTTTTATGTTTACTTCAGGTACTCACTTGGATCTAAACACTTGCCATCTTTCCATATTTCGAAATGCAAGTGTGGATCTTCTTCTGATTCAAAAGTTGCTGTTTTACCAACTTTACCTATTACTTGACCTGCTTTTACTGACTCGTTTAATGTAACTGAAACTTTTTCTTCTAAGTTACTATATCTAGTTTCAACCTTATCGGTATGTTGTATAACTATTGTCTGTCCTAATTTATTATCATTGTATATTTTTATTACTTTACCATCTATGGCCGCTTTTACATCCTGGCCAATGTCGGCTTTTAGATCTACTCCTGAGTGATCTGATCTAAATTCGTTTAGTGTTACAGAATATACTGGTGCCCCTCCCATACTAAACGCCATTACTACTTCATCGGAGCTAACAGGGTTTACTATATCCTTTAATGGATCACTCGTCTGTGGTGTTGTAGTTTTTTGTTCCGTTTGTTCTGGTTCAGTTGGCTCTGTTTCATTAGTCGTCTCTTTTTCTTCAGTAGTTTCTTCTGGTTCTTTTGGTTCTTCCGGCTCTTCTTCAATAACTCTACTTACATCTTGAGTTTCTGGAGATTCTATAACAACATTTTCATCATCTCTTGCTAAATTGTTATTAAAATTGCTGTTTGTAAAGTATACTACCATTGTTGCAATTAGTGTAATACTTAAAAAAATGCCTACATAAAAACCTTCTTTATTTAACATTTTTAAAAAACGTTGTTTAAAACTACCAGATTCTTTAAATAATTTCTTTTTCATTACTACACCTCCTGACTTAATTGTTTCCAAAAGTATACTTTTATATACTAATAATTAAATCTTGACGACTATTTTTATGATATTATGAATATTATATTTATTAGTAGATATATGGAGGTATACCATGCGAAAATTCGGATTACTAATATTGATTTTTTTTGTTGTTATAATAATAATACCTTTTTTAATTGTAAATTCATGTAACATATTAAAAACCGAAACTCCTAAACCACATGTGATTGTAGAAGAAGAAATAATCTACGTAAATGTCTTAGATACAAAAAACGATAAAGCCATGAAACTTGAGTTAGATGAATATATCAAAGGAGTAGTTGCCGCTGAGATGCCTGTTCTTTTTCATTTAGAAGCGTTAAAAGCTCAATCTATAGCTGCACGTACTTACACTTTAAACCGCCTTGAAGAATTTGGGGGCAAGCCTGATGGCGTGCACCCTCAATATGAATTATGCACTGATCATCGACATTGTCAGGCTTGGATTAGCAAAGAAGATCGTTTAAGTGCCTGGGGAAAAAATGTAGAACTATCTTCCGTAAATAATATCGAACTTTGGAGCAAAATAGAAGAAGCTGTAGATTCTACTAAAGGATTAGCCTTAGCATATAATGATAAATTAATAGACCCTCTATACCACTCTACTAGTGGAGGTTCAACTGAGAATTCAGAAGATTATTTTACATCCAGCTTACCCTATTTACGAAGTGTTTCAAGCGAATACGAGAAAGAGTCGCCTTATATGAATACAAGCTTTGATATTAGTGTTTCTGAGTTTACAAGTACTATCAAAAAAAAATACCCTGATATAAAACTAGATAAATCAAAAATGATTGATAATATAGAAATCTTAAGTAATACTTCTGGAGGAAAAGTAGAAAAAGTTAGAGTAGGCAATAAAGTTCTTGCAGGCAGAGAAATGAGAGAATTATTAGGTCTTAGATCCTCAGAATTCACTATAAAACAGAGTGGTTCTACACTTGTCTTTACAGTAGTCGGATACGGTCATGGCGTAGGTTTAAGTCAATATGGTGCAGACGGAATGGCTAATGCAGGTTTTAAGTACAAGGATATTCTAACTCATTATTTCACTGGTACCGAGATAAAAAAAATGTACTGACGTAGGAGGGTTACGCGTTGGAGGTTGGGGATATCTTTGTTGTCTTAAGATTCTTCGTCGCTTCTCTCCTCTGAATGACAATTAAATGAATGCGGGCAATGATAGAACCGTAAAGCAAAAAAAGACCCACGCTACTACCAAAAGCCATCAGAGCAAAGATGCACGGTGCCCCGTTTATCGGCATGGTATCTAATACACTAACTCACGACCCCAGTCATCCCGAGCGAAGCGCGGGATCTTAGACCCTAGAGGTGTTCCTACAGCTATTAGTTATTTGTGTGTAGCAAAGCATTGTTGAGAATAAGTACCAAGACTTAAGATTCTTCGTCGCTTCTCTCCTCTGAATGACAATTAAATGAATGCGGGCAATGACAGAACCGTAAAGCAAAAAAAGACCCACGCTACTATCAAGACCATCAGATCGAAGCGTGGGACAGTTGAGTGACTCTCTTTTATCGAAATATAATCCTTACAAGATTTCTTTTTTAGTATTATGATTTTTATACTTTAACGATTTTGGATTCAATTCCTTCTCCAGTGCATGAATGTTATCGTTAAACTCTTCGCCATTTGAGTAAAAAGAATATTTTATCCAAAATCTACCTCGCAGTATGCTTCCATTGTTTATTCTTATATACATTCTAGTAGCAGCTAATTCTCTAATCTTTATGTTTTCTATGTCTTTCTTTTTAAATACATGTTTTCTTCCAAATGCATGAAATTGATATTCAGAGCCAGTATCAACTATTTTTGAAGGGTATGATAATGAAATCAATGTATTAAATAATGTGTAAATCGAAACAAATAGCAATAGAGTAAATATGTTTACGCCAATAAATTTGAAATTATTATATAGAGAGTATATAAATATTAATCCCATTACTATTATATTTGGTAAAATAATTGAAACTACATATCTTTTTTTATCGTATTCATAGACTTTCATTATCATCCATCCTCCTACCTATGCTTGACCGTATACATTTTGAAATATATAATTTGCATCTTCAACTTGCTTCTCTGTCAATAAAACTGGGTCTCCTACGCTTCTAGCTAGATAGTATACTTTGGCTGTATCTTCTAGCATTACTGCAGCTGTTAAAGCATGATTTACATTTTCTCCAAATACTAATACTCCATGATTTTGTAAAAGTATCGCCTTTTCGTTTCCTAAAATTTTGAGCACATTTTTCCCAAATTCATCTGAACCAACTGGAGCATACTGTGCAACTTTTACCGCTCCACCAACTTCATTAGCCATTGTAGTTTGGGCAATAGGTATTTCTTCATTAAGTATAGCAAAACAACTAGCATATGGCGAATGAGTATGTATAATACTGTTTATATCACTTCTGTTTTGATAAATCTGACAATGGGCTACTGTGTCTGATGAAGGCTTTCGCCTTCCTTCTACAATTTCTCCATCTAAATTGACTATAACAATATCATCTGGCTTTAAATCTTTGTACTCCATACCACTTGGAGTTATTGCTATTAAATTAGTTTCACTATCTCTAAAACTAACATTTCCACCAGTTAATGTTATCAATTTGTATTGTGCTAATTTTTTCCCGGCGTCTATAAGTTGATTTTTTATGTCTTCTGTTATCATAACTACTTGCCTCCTTATGTATTATTACCTTAAAATTATATGAGTAGTAATATAACTAAACTTATGCCTCTTTGGAAGCTTTTGTTGCTTTTAGTATTCTTGCTCTATTCCAAATGGCCATTGCTATTGCAATTACCCCAAATACTATGGCACTACCAACATTATTTAATAATTCAAATCCTTTTACAAATAGCCATGGTATTGGATTTGCACCATCACATATGCTTGATATGAGAGTAACACCTTCTGGCATGTCAAACGCCGCCTCTATTGCAGCTTGTGTATGTAATGGAGCCAAGCTTGTTGCAATCAATAAACCCATTGCCATAATAACTATCCCTACTATTAATGTCCTAAATGCATTACCCTTACATATGGGTACTACAAATACTAAGGCAAATGGTATTACTGCTAAATCTGCAAAAGGTATTACTTGATTTCCTGGAACGATTAATGCTAATAAAATCGTAATAGGCACTAATATTAGAGATACTGATAATGTAACTGGATGGCCTAATGCAACTGCTGAATCTAGACCTATGTATATTTTTTCTCTATTAGAAAATTTCTTTTGTATAAATTCTTGTGCTGCATCAGATACAGGCATTAATCCTTCCATTAGCATGGCTGCCATTTTAGGTATCAACACTAACGATGCTCCCATCGTAATAGCTACAGATAGATACTTATCATAAGCTCCGATACCATAGGCTAGTATTGCAATTATAAGACCAATGATTGTTCCAATTAATAGTGGTTCTCCAAATACTCCTAATTT
The DNA here is from genome assembly GCF_009362815.1 of Alkalibaculum sporogenes. Classification (GTDB taxonomy): domain Bacteria; phylum Bacillota; class Clostridia; order Eubacteriales; family Alkalibacteraceae; genus Alkalibaculum_A; species Alkalibaculum_A sporogenes. The sequence goes on from NZ_WHNX01000035.1 coordinate 5,165, forward strand.
ATTCTCCATTTTTTTTGCATCAATATCTATCTTATTTAATCCAGGTATCATATCAATCAACTTATTTATAACCCAAGCTATCGGTGCAAATGCTGCGGAAAAACCATGTGGCAAAGATATTCCTGGTAGGTCGTTATATTTTTCAAATAAAGGAGCAGTTACATCTGCAATTACCATTATTATTACCATATTTATAACTGCTGCATATATACCCCAAGCAACACTGCCAGTAGCTATTGCCACTAATGATCCCGTGAAAGCAAAATGCCAATAATCCCAAATATCTACATCTATAGTTTCCGTTGTATTTGTTACGAGCATTACTATATTGACCAATAATCCAACAGGGATCATAAACGCTCCAACTTTTGTACCGAATGCAATTGCAGCTGCTGATGGCCACCCTACGTCTATTACGTTTAAGTTAAGCCCGATATTTTCTACCATTTGTTGAGCAGCCGGTCCTAAATTGGATCCTAATAATCCAATAACCATATTTAAACCTATAAATCCTACACCTACAGTTAAGCCTGCTCTAACGGCCTTACCAAAACTAGATCCTAATACAAGTGCAAAAATCGTAATTATAATTGGCATCATTACACTAGCTCCAAGATCACTAAGTATACTAAAAAAATCTACTATATAATTCATAGTTTACCTCCCTATTTTTTATTATAGTCCCAATACTTTAATCACTTCGTCTGTACACTTATCAATTCCTACACCAGATACATATGGCAATCCATGAATCATTGGCGTATCAAATTCGTGTTCAATTTTTGATGTTGAAATAATTAGATCATAATTCAAGGCCTTTGTTTTCACCTCCGATACTTTACATTGATCAATGCTAACATTGCTTAACTTACCTTTTTTTTCTAATGATGCTGTAAGCTTTTTGTTTGCCATTGTCGATGTACATATCCCTGTTCCACAACATATTAAGATTTTTTTCGTCATTATTTGTCACCCCCTTTAATTATTTATATAGCTGAAAATAAATTAATTATTTCAGTAGAATCTGTAGCCTTAACGATCTTACTTAATAACTCCTTATCTTCAAATATTGCCATTAACTTTTGTAATGTACTTAGATGACCATTTCCAGATGGCGCAATCATAAAGATTAGTTTTACATCGACATATGATTCATGATCTCCCATTACTCTAAAAGGTATTGGATCTTTTAATATAGCTAAAGCAAGTGCTTGATTTATTACATGCTCAGATTCTGTGTGAGGAATTGCTACACCAATAGTTTCTGTAGGCAATCCAGTTGCAAATTTATCTTCTCTTTCTCTTATCGCTTTTATATAGCTCTCCTTGACATATCCTTTTTTAAACAAAATTTCCGCTATTTGTTTTATTACAATATCATCGCTTTCAGCTTGAATATCAAATAATATTAAGTCTTTTTTTAGTATAAGGTCACTCATATATCTTCCTTCTTTCCAGCAAGTAGCTTATATATTTGATTTTTGTCAACTGCCTCTTTTAACTCTTTAGCTTTACTAGTTCCATCAAACAAATCGTAGAACTCTTCTATAGCACAGATACATTCATTATTTACTGTCATCATGCAAATTGTTTCTACATAGTTTTCATCCCACTCTATTGGTCTGCTTAACTTAGCAATGGCAATAATTGGTTTTATAACGTATATTGGGTCTCCGTGAGGAATAGATATTCCTTCCTTAAAATACGTATATGCCATTTCTTCTCTGCTGTATACCGAGTCTATATATTCTTCTTTTACATAACCTCCTCTCAATAGCCGCTTAGCTAAAAATGCTATACCCTCTTCCTTTGAACTTACATCTACATTGACGAATATGTACTCTTTATTTAATAAACTTTTAAACTCTATGTTTTTTGCATTTCCTAAATACGAATTATCAATAATGCTTTTAGATTCAACAATATTGTTAAAACGTGTTTTGCCCTTTTCACTAAGCATTTCATCAATAGTAATAAAAGGTATCTCATCTATTCTTGGATTTACTGTTCCAATTATTGCAATTACATTATAAGTTTGATTAATGTGCTTAATTGTTTCTTTTAACTCTTTATTTAAAACCCCTAGTGCTCTAATTTCTATATTTTCATTATCAATTTTTACTGTATTTTCAAGTATCTCTTTGATCATCATCGACGCACCATGTCCTGTAATACATAGGGTAATGATTATCTTTCGCTTTTCATTTGGCATTTTGTTGTTTTGATTCAAGATTGTAGAAATATACTTATTTTCTTTAAGTAATGTATTGGTTATGTGATCTAGATCTGCATCCGGAAGTATTGCCCTTCTGACAGCTTCGATTACCATCACAGTATCTGTTCTAGGTATTGTTCTAGTTTTAATCCCTGTCCTCTCAGTGATTAAATCTCCAAATGTAACTAGTGACCCCATATCTACTAATAACAATACTCCTTTTCCTAGATCAGTATCTTTAACAAGTTCTACCGTTCTATCTAGAGCGCTTTGAGGATTTTCATCTAGGGACATCTCTATATATTTTGCATGTTTTACACCTAATAATTGATTTGCAACTGATGCCATCCCACTTGCTACACTCCCGTGGGAAGCAACTACTACACCAACATTCCCTTTTTTATCATCACCATTGTTCCCATCAATTACTAATCGAAGGTAAAGAGCAATAAATCCAGCTTCATCTTCAGGAAGAGTAATATTGAAGTCATCTTCTATTACCTTAATCATTTCTAATGCAACTCTGAATTCTATTACGTATTCTCTTTTAATCTTTTGCAACTTGGGATTTTTAACTACCTTACCTTCATTAATTCTTTGAATTGTCGTGCTTAAATGTACTGCTAATATGTAATACAAACTGTCCAAATCAATTGATAATCTCCGATTAGCAATCTTAATTACTTTATCTGTTGTATTTAGAACATCAACACCTAATATATTGATTAGATCTTTCTTATTGATCGCTTTGTTATTGTCTTCGATACTTCTGAAAAAATATTTTAATTTCTTGTCTATCTCACTGCCAACAATATAGTTTATTACCTCTGGGTTAATCTGTTTTGCTTGTAATTCGTTATATCTTTTTTCTATAAATGTATAGATTTCTTCAGGTAATACATAAATATCTTCATCTCTCTCATAAAATTTATTATCTTGAGGATATATATTTAAATCTTTAGAACCTATTTGTTCATCTATTTCTCGTCGAAAATTTTTAAGATGCATTAAACCTGTTTCTACAGTAGATGACAACTCTTCTACTGTAATATAAAGAAACTCACTACCAAGTACTATGTGATTAAAAAAGCTCTTTGCACAAGATACCTGTAACTCACTCTTAAGTTGACCTAAATTGCCAGTACAATCGAATAAAAGCAATGCTTTTACCGCTTCATTATGTATAATAATTTTCTTTTGAACTCTAGAAGCTTCCTTTTGAGAAAAGTTTTTAATAACTTCTAGTCTCTCGGAGAGAGGTCTTGCTCTCAAATTTGGAATTTCTATAACCATTGGAATTCTTCTTCTAAATGTATTGAGTAAACTTAACTCCGGCTTTTCCGTAGTTGCCGCAATAATAGTTACATCTGCTTTTCTTTCTGCGTTTGTCTCTCCTAGCCTTCTAAATGCACTTTTATCTATAAGATAAAATAATTGTTCTTGTCCTTCTGGTGGTAATCTATGTATTTCATCCAAAAATAGTATGCTATTATTAGCTTTTTCGACTAGTCCTTCTTTGTCTTCAATTGCACCTGTAAATGAACCTTTTTTATATCCAAAGAGTTGTGACATCAGTAGTTCAGGGTTGTCAGCATAATCTGCACAATTAAATACAATAAAATTTGCTTCTTTATTAATCACCTGAGATTCTTTTGCAAAATCAAACATAGCATTTGCAAGATCACTTTTTCCTACTCCAGTTTCACCAAGAATTAAAGTGTGTAACCCTCTAGGCGGATATAACATTGCAGCTTTTGCTTGTTTTATACAAACCGATAAACTCCCATCAAAACCAACTAATCTTAAAAACACGTCTTTTTCTATCTGATGAGTATTTTTCTTTGTTACATTTTCTAATGGCTTTTTATCGATTTGATTAGTATAAACCTCTTTTTTTATCTCTCTTATCACATATCTTGAAACCTTAAACCCATGTTCATTTACTTTCTCTGTTAATTCTCTCTCTGATATTTTAGTTTCTACGTTGATTAATTTTTTAATATACAAAATAATATTGTTTCTCTTTCTCTCTCTAGAATCTGGTATACGCATAGCTTGCCTGGCAAGTGTTACCTTCTCTCGTCTTAACCCAACCATCTTAGAAATTTTTTCATCTGTATATGGGTTTTTCTCATCCTCAGAATCAATAATTTTTCTGATTTCATCCATTGTTTTGATCCCCCTAATAATATAATGTTTCTTACATTATATTATTTATAGATGACTTTAATCATAGCTTGTCGAAATTATTACATATAGAATTCATATTTTTAGTACTAATAACACTTTCACTATATTAATAGCAATTATAATGCCAACATTTGTGTATGTTTTGTACTCCTTGCAATTAATGCTTTCTATAAAAAAACATACACAAATCTATACAATTTTATTGTGGTATGTTTTGTATTGGTGTTTGTATAACGAAAAATACCAAAAACCTACCCTATTCTTCCAGAACGTAGAAGCGCAGTGCCCGTTCATCGGGGTGGGATCTTAGACCACAACTCTCTACCCAGTCATCCAGAGCGAAGCGTGGGATCTAGACCCTAGAGGTATTCCTACAGGTATTAGTTATTAGTGCCAACAAGAGCATTGCTGAGATGAGTACAAAGACTTAAGATCCTTCGTCACTTCGTTCCTCTGGATGACGATGAAAAGAGAAAACATCAAAATTAAAAAAAGACCTAGGCTACTACCCTAGTAGTCTCCATAGATCAATGGTGTGGCAAGGATTAATTTTGTTTTCTTTTCGTTATGATCGTATTTTAGGCATATATTGATATTTATTTTATTTCCTCCTGTTTTTATATGTGTAGGGATACTTGAAGTGTAACCACTCGTACTTAAAAAAGAATTTCTTACAAATCCCCCTTCTACAAAAGCTGCTCCTGTATCTTCATATATTGTCTTTGCTATTTTTATCATACGGGATTCACTTATTTCTTCATCAATTGTACCTGTGAGTTTGAGGAATGTTTGACTTTCTATTCTCGCATCTTTTAATTGATCCACAACTTCTTCATAATATGATAATCCATCAATTTTATTTATTTTTATATCTACAGATTCTATGTCATTTTTATTTATTTTATTTAGAGTAATAACTCTGTTTGTATCTTTTAAATTATTGTTTGTATCTTTTAAATTATTGTTATTATTTTTAAGTGCATAGTTTACTTTTTCTATGTCAATTTGAGATTCGAAATCTATATGTATGTCAATTTCTTCTATTGTTGCACCTGTGTTTTGAAAGGCATTTAATAAATCTACTTGTGTTTCTTTTGCGAATGATCGTAAAATTTGTTCTTTTGTAATTGCTATAAAGAGCAGTAAAGCTAGAACTATAAATATTTTTTTCACGGCGCCACTCCTTCATTTATTTACACTGTATATTTAGAAGAGGAGGTTTAAAGTGATATTGTAAAAGGGGGATAAAACAATAAGTCACTTATAAACCTCCTATACTCTTTTAAAGTATTGCCGCGTTATTATTTTATTATTCGTTGAAACCTAATTTTTTTATACTTTTTTACCCATTTTTATTATAAGATTCTTCGTCACTTCGCTCCTCTGAATGACAATAAAAAAAACTGTCAATGAAAAACATAAACTAAAAAGGCACCCAACAGAATCATGTTTTTATAAAAAAATCCCCTCATATAATTTATATTATATAAAGGGATTTTTGTTATTTGCCTAGATGTGTTTTTGATACTCCTATACGGACTATCGCTCTCCTTAGAGCTGCTTGTGCTCTTGCGCTGTCGGCATTTGAATCTTTTAGTCTTTTTTCAGCTCTTAGTTTCGCCGCTTGTGCTCTTTCTGGATCTATTTCGTCTGGCCATTCAGCACAGTCGGTTAATATAACTGTTTTGTCTGGTTCGATTTTTGCAAATCCATTGATAAGAGTAGCTTTTTTAGAGTTTTTGGGGCCAATATAAATAGTTAATTCACCAACTGATAATGTAGTGGTAAGAGGTGTATGGTTTTGTAATACTGCCATATCTCCTTCTTTACCTCGAAATACTGTTTTTTCTACATCTTCATCAAAGAATATTCTCTCAGCGGCAATAATTTGTAATCTATATGTTGCCATATCATCACCGCCTTATTTTTGAACTTTCATTGATTTTGCTTTTTCTATAGCATCATCTATTGTTCCAACTAATAAGAATGCAGATTCTGGTAAATCATCGTGCTTACCATCTAATATTTCATTAAATCCTCTTATAGTTTCTGCTATTGACACATAACTTCCTGGGATTCCTGTAAATTGCTCTGCAACGTGGAATGGTTGTGATAAGAATCTTTCTACTTTTCTAGCACGACTTACGATAACTTTATCTTCATCTGATAACTCATCCATACCAAGTATTGCAATTATATCTTGCAGTTCTTTATATCGTTGTAATATTTCCTGAACTTTCCTTGCTGTTCCGTAGTGCTCATCTCCAACTATCTTAGGATCAAGTACTCTCGAAGTTGAATCTAATGGATCTACTGCTGGGTAGATACCTTTTTCTGATATTGCACGGTTCAATACTGTTGTCGCATCTAGATGGGCAAATGTTGTTGCTGGTGCTGGATCTGTTAAATCATCTGCTGGTACGTATACTGCTTGTACTGAAGTGATTGATCCTTTGCTAGTTGATGTAATCCTCTCTTGAAGCGCACCCATTTCTGTAGCCAATGTAGGTTGGTAACCTGCTGCACTTGGCATTCTACCTAATAATGCAGATACTTCTGATCCTGCTTGTGTAAATCTAAATATATTATCGATAAAGAGTAATACGTCTTGCCCTTCTTCATCTCTAAAGTATTCTGCCATAGTCAGTCCAGTAAGACCAATTCTCATTCTTGCTCCAGGTGGTTCATTCATTTGTCCAAAACATAATGCTGTTTTGTTTATTACTCCTGATTCCATCATTTCGTAGTAAAGGTCATTTCCTTCTCTAGTTCGTTCTCCTACACCTGCGAATACTGATAATCCACCATGTTCTGTAGCTATATTACTAATCAATTCTTGAATTAATACAGTTTTTCCTACACCTGCACCACCAAACAATCCGATTTTACCACCTTTTGTATACGGTGCTATTAAATCTACAACTTTAATACCAGTCTCTAGTATTTCTGGTTGTGTTTGTTGTTCTTCAAAAGAAGGTGCTGATCTATGAATAGGGTATCTCAATGTACTTTGTATAGCTTCTTTACCATCTATTGGTTCGCCTAATACATTTACCATTCTCCCTAGAGTAGCTGTTCCTACTGGTACCATAATTGGTGAACCTGTATCTACTGCCTCTGTACCTCTTTTAAGTCCATCTGTTGAATCCATAGCAACACATCTTACTATGTCATCACCTAGATGTTGTGCAACTTCAACAACTAATTTTTTTCCTTCATTTTCTATAGTTATGGCGTTGTATAATTTCGGTAAACTTTGAGTGTCAAACTTTACGTCAATTACAGGTCCAATGATTTGTACTATATGTCCTATATTCTGAGCCATTCTTTTGCCTCCAATCTCATTTCGATTCATGCGCTAATTTTTATCGATTCATAGCTTTTATTTTGATGCATTTGCTCCTGCTACAATTTCTGCAATTTCTTGGGTTATCTGCTCTTGTCTTGCTCTATTATAACGCAATGTTAGAGAATCTATCATTTCATTAGCATTTTCTGTAGCAGATTCCATTGCAATTCTTCTAGCACCTTGTTCACTAGCAGAGCCTTCAATCATAGCTCCATATATGGTGTTTGATACGTATTTAGGAATTAAATAATTTAGCAAACTTTCAACACTAGGTTCGTATTGCATAATCAAAGGAATCTCTGAGGAATCTTCTGCTTCTTCTTCAACAAATTCATCTTTATCAAGAGGTAATAGTTTGATTAATTTTGCTTTGTGGGATATTGTAGATTCAAATTTAGTATAAGCTAAGTATACTTCATCTATCTGGCCATCTTTGTATAATGAAATGGCTTTTTTCCCAATTTCTTTTGCTTCGTTATAAGTAGGATTTTCAGATATACCAACATAGTCCGCTATAATATTGGCATCTCTATTTTTAAAATATTCTCTCCCCTTATTACCAACGATTATTAAACTCGACTCTTCTGACTCTTTATACTTTGATGCTGCAAGTTTTATAACATTACTATTATATCCCCCAGCTAAGCCTTTATCTGCAGTTACCAGAACAGTTAGAGTCTTTTTACCTTCTCGTTCTTGTAGATATATGTTTTTACTACTTCCGCTTTGGTGAGTAGCTAATTCTCGCATACTCTGTATCATTACTTCAAAGTATGCTCTCCTTGCTTCTGCTTTCTGCCTTGCTTTTCGAAGCTTGGAAGAAGCAACTAATTCCATTGCATGAGTAATCTGTTTTGTACTATTTACACTTTTTATTCTTCTTTTGATAACTCTCATATTTTCAGCCATGGGTATTCACCTCTCTCTCCATCTGGTGTTCCCTTTAAGACTCTATCTTAAAGCCTTCTTTAAATTTCGCAATCATAGCATCTAACTCAGCAGCTACTTCATCCGTAAGACCGCCACCATCTTTAATTGATTGAACTAGGTCTTTATAATTTGTTCGTGCATAGTCAATTAATTCTGTCTCGAACTGTTTAAACTGTTCTATAGGAATGTTTGCTGTATGATTTTTATTTACTGCATAGATAATTACTACTTGATCTTCTGCCTTCATTGGTGAATACTGATCTTGTTTTAGCATTTCTACTACACGTTGACCTTTATCAAGTTGAGCTTTTGTACCTTCATCTAAATCTGATCCAAACTGAGCAAAAGATGCTAACTCTTTGTATTGCGCATACTCGATTCTTAAAGGTCCTGCTACTTTTTTCATTGCTTTAATTTGTGCAGCACCACCTACACGAGAAACAGATATACCAGGATTTACTGCTGGTCTAATTCCAGCAAAGAATAATTCAGACTCTAAGAATATCTGACCATCTGTAATTGATATAACATTTGTAGGTATATATGCTGATATATCTCCTGCTTGGGTTTCGATTATTGGAAGTGCAGTAATTGATCCACCAGCTTTTAATTTTGCAGCACGTTCTAATAATCTAGAATGTAAGTAGAATACATCCCCAGGATATGCTTCTCTACCTGGTGGTCTTTTTAGTAGTAGTGACATTGCACGATAAGCTACTGCATGTTTTGATAAATCATCGTAGATAATAAGTACATCTTTTTTCTGAGCCATAAAATACTCTGCAATAGTTACTCCACTATATGGCGCTATATATTGTAATGGTGCTAATTCACTAGCTGTAGCTGCTACTACAATACTATAATCCATTGCTCCGTGTTCTTCTAGTTTTCCAACTATTTGCGCAATTGTAGAGGCTTTTTGGCCTATTGCTACATAGATACATATTACATCTTCTTCTTTTTGATTGATAATAGTATCAATTGCAAGTGCTGTTTTTCCTGTTTGTCTATCTCCAATGATAAGTTCTCTTTGGCCTCTACCAATTGGTATCATAGAGTCTATAGCTTTATAACCTGTTTGCATTGGCTGGTTTACTGATTCTCTTTCAATTACACCAGGTGCTTTTACTTCTATAGGTCTAGTTTTACCAGTTTGTATTGAGCCTTTGCCATCTATTGCTTGCCCTAATGAATTAACTACTCTACCAATAATTTCGTCACCTACTGGTACTTCAACTATTTTGCCAGTACACTTTACTTTATCGCCTTCAACAATTTGACTATCATCACCTAATAGTACACAACCTACATTGTCTTCTTCTAAATTAAGTACCATACCGAACACATCATTTGGAAACTCTAATAGCTCTCCAGCCATTGCGTTTTCTAAACCATGTATACGTGCGATTCCATCTCCTACTTGTATTACTGTACCAACATCATTAGTTTCTAATTTTTGTTCGTACTTTTGTATTTGCTCTTTAATGACCTTACTAATTTCCTCTGGCCTGAGATTCATCTAATTCACCCCTAACTCTTGTAGTCGTAACTCTTTTAACTCGTGTTTCATATTGTTTAACTGACTCTTAATACTTCCGTCTATAACTTGATCTCCAACATAAACGATTAATCCGCCTAAAATTGATTCATCTAGTTTATTAGTAATTAATATATTCTTTTTATATCTTTTTTCAAGTTTAACTTGGATCAATTTCATATGTTCTTCACTTAATTCGTTTACTGAAAGTATTGATGCTTCTAATGTGTTTTTTTCTGATAGATAATAATCTTTAAATGCTAGAAATATAAATTCCAGTTCATTAAATCTATTTTTATCAAATAATATCATTAGAAAATTGTATAAATACTGATTTATATCGTCACCAAATATTGTATTAATTAGCTTTTTTTGTTGACTAGTTTCAATACTAGGTATATTCATTAAGCTCCAAATATCTGCTTGTTGTGTAAGTTCAGTAACAATAATTTTAAACTCTTCGTATATTTCATCTAACATATTATTTTGTTTCGCAATTTCTATTAACGCAAAAGAATATTTCTTACTCGCTAAACTCATTTGACTTCTCCCACCTCTTCAATAAAGTCAAAAATAAGCTTCTCGTGTTTAGTCTTGTCGAGAGTTTCCTTAATAACTTTTTCGGTAGCAAATATAGTTAAGTCAACAATATTTGTCTTAACATCTTCTAGGGCTTTTTGTCTTTCACGTTCAATTTCTACTTTGTTTCTGTCTAGAACCTTATCTGCTTCTTCTTTAGCACTTTTAATAATATCACTCTTTTTATCTTCTGCTTTTAAAGTAGCATCTTTAATTATTTCTCTAGATTTATCTTCTATGGCACCTAGTTTTTCAATATATTCTGCTTTAAATCCTTCTGCTTGAGCTTTTAATGTCTCTGCCTCTGTTATCTCTGTTGCAATTTCGTCAGTCCTAGTTTGCATAAAATTATTAATTTTATCATAGAAAAAATGTTTTATTATTAAAACTAAGATGAGAAAGTTAACTATATTTGCACCTATTAATCGAAAATCAATATTTACCATGCTTTGAAATTCCATTGTTGTACCTCCTTCCTATAAAAGAGCTTAATTTATTAATTAGATAAATGGATTTGCAAATAAAAGAATCATTGCAACTATTAGTCCATATATACCTGTTGTCTCAGCTACTGCTGCTCCTAATAACATAGTTCTAGTAATATCGCCTTGAGCTTCTGGTTGTCTACCTACTGCTTCTGCACCTTTTCCTGCTGCATATCCCTGACCAATACCAGGTCCTATACCAGCTATCATCGCTAGACCTGCGCCTATTGCTGAACACGCTTTTATTAACTCTATACCAGTAATCATCTTTTTCCTCCTTGAATCATCATATTTTAATTAAATAAATGGATTTGCAAACAATAGAATCATCGCTACTATCAGTCCATATATACCAGTTGTTTCCGCTACTGCTGCTCCTAATAACATGGTTCTAGTAATATCGCCTTGAGCTTCTGGCTGTCTACCTACTGCCTCTGCACCTTTACCTGCTGCATATCCCTGACCAATACCAGGTCCTATACCAGCTATCATAGCTAAGCCTGCGCCTATTGCTGAACATGCTTTTATTAACTCTATACCTGTAATCATTTTGTACCCTCCCTCATATTTAATGGTATTTCCTTATAAGAATGGATTTGAATACATAAGTATCAGCGATACGATCAATGCATAAATCCCTGTTGTTTGTGCTACCGCTTGACCTAAAAACATGGTTCTAGTAATAGAACTTTGTACATCTGGTCTTATTCCAGTTGCTTCAACTGCTTTTCCAGCAGCATAACCTTGACCAACACCTGACCCTATACCTCCAACCATCGAGATACCTGCTGCTAATGCTGATGCTGCAAGAATGATAATAGAACCATCTACATCTGCTAATGGATTTCCGTACATCAATATTAAGGCTATTACTAATGCCAAAATACCTGTAGTCTGTGCTACTGCCTGACCAACTAACATTACTACTGTTATATTTTTTTTGTTTTTTGGATTAACTCCAACGGCAGCTGCCGCTTTGCCTGCAGCGTATCCTTGACCAATACCAGGTCCTATACCGCCTAACATAGCAATACCAGCTCCAAGTGCTGTTGCCATAAGAATTAAAAATTCACCTTTTACACTTACTAGTGGATTGGCATAAAGTAAAATTAGTGCAATTACTAAAGCTAGTATCCCTGTCGTTTGAGCTACTGCTTGACCCATCAACATTAACATAGTTACATGTGGTTTATTTTTAGGATTAGTCCCTACCGTTTCTGCTGCTTTACCTGCTGCATAACCTTGACCAATACTAGGTCCTAGTCCTGATAGCATGGAAATTCCAGCTGCAATAGCAGATCCTCCTATGATAAGTACTCCACCAGTAGCATTCATTAATGGATTAGCAAAAATTAATATCAGTGCAACTACTAAGGCTAAAATACCAGAAGTCTCTGCTACCGCAGCACCTAATAACATGGTCGATGTTATTCCTTTTCCTTGCTCTGGATTATCTCCTATTGCTTGTGCACCCTTACCTGCTGCAAATCCTTGGCCAATTCCGGGTCCGATACCAGCTATCATCGCTAATCCAGCTCCTAGAACTGATGCACATGCTATGATAACTTTTGTGTCGTAACTCATTATAAAATCTATTGATGCTTGAATAAAATCTGTTTCCAACCTTACAACCTCCTATCTGGAAAACTTTTCCGACTCTAACGGACACTACCACTCTTAAGTACTATTGAGACTAATAATAATTGGATATCCACTGTCCTCAAATGCCCGATTTGTGAAACCTACATACAGCAATTGGTTATTCTTACTATATGGTTTTTATACATTATTCCATTGCCATAGATATAAATACCATGGATAGCATTACAAATATAAAACTTTGTAATAGCCCTGCAAATAGGTCAAAGTATAAATGTGCTACGATTGGGATTGCAATTGCAAAATGCATTAAAGATGTTAATCCCCCATAGATTAATCCCATAATAATTAATCCACCTAACATATTTCCAAATAAACGGAAAGATAAAGAAATAGGATTTGCTAATTCTCCAATAATGTTAATTGGCAATAATAGTGGTATAGGCTCAAGATAACCTTTTAAATAACCACCAATACCCTTCGCTTTAAGTGCAAAGAATTGAGTCATAAAGAATGTTAATAGAGATAATGCAAATGTCATTGTTAAATCTGCTGTGGGAGGTCTCATGCCCACAAGTCCTACTAAGTTTGCAACACCTAAATACATGAATAATGTTAACATATAAGGTGCAAAACCCATGTTTTGTTTTCCCATTGTAGATTCTGTTAGATTATTAATACCAGTTACAATCATCTCCGCTATTACTTGTGGCTTTCCTGGAACCCTTTTCAAATTTCGTGTTAGAAACATACATAACAATGTTATTCCCGCCATTATTATCCACATGTTTACCATGGTAGCCGTTATTGGAATACCAAATACTTCTGCATAAATTCTTGGACCATTTATCAATTTTCCTCACCTCACTACTGGTTGATTTATATATCTCATTGCTCTTTGTAAAGAGCATTAGATACTGTAATAACGAGTTTTAAAATCATCAAACCTACTATGCTGCCTAATACATTTAATGACGTGTTACTTATTGAAACATATATAATTGCTCCTGTTAAAAGATACCGTAACATGTAACGTGAAGCTACATATCTTTCTGCTCTTTTTGGGGGCATATTCACAGATTTTTTTAATGTCAAATCAAGAAGTCTAAAACTCAATATGCTAAAAGTGACTCCAAAAAATACTCCTATTATAAACGGTATTGGATCTTTTGTAAACAATGCCAAAGCACATACAATACCTGCTACTACTATCGTTCTTATTATTAACACTTTATTTTCTAAATTTTTATTATTTATTTGTATCATCCCTTCGGTTTGTACCAGATTTCATTCCGATAACGAATAAATTTCTAAAAGCTGCCATTATACCTAAAATAGTAAATACAATTAAAAAAAGGTTTCCTGTATCAAACTTAACATCTAAAAATCTACCTAGCAGAAAACATCCCATAATTGGAACAATCATAGAAAAACCTAATTGACTAATTAAAACTAAATTTTGCAAGGGATTTTTTTTATTGTTAGTTTGCTTCATATAAAAATCTCCTGTATTCGTATTGTGTAATTTTATTATATTCTACAAGCCTGTAGGGTACTAAAATATGTAAAACATCTTGTATATACATGTTCTTTAATTTCATTCTACTATATGAGTGTTAATTATTCAACAATTATTTGTACTTATATTAATACATTATCTATTTTGTTAAAAGAATCAACTACAATACCTGCTTCCTGTAATAATTCTTGGGATAGTTCATCAGGATAATTTCCCGTGTATACAATCCTAGATATTCCTGCATTGATTATCATCTTAGCACATAGGACGCATGGGCTATGGGTAATATAAATTGTCGAATTTTTAACACTAACACCATGCATTGCTGACTGTATTATAGCATTTTGTTCTGCATGAATTCCTCTACATAACTCGTGTTTTTCGCCAGATGGTATCCCTTGTTGTTCTCTAATGCACCCAACTTGTCCACAGTGAAATAAACCTGTAGGTGCTCCATTATATCCTGATGCAATCATTCTTTTGTCTTTTACTATTATAGCTGCCACTTGTCTACGCAGACATGTAGACCTTTTTTTCACTACGTAAAGCATTTCAACAAAATATTCATCCCAGCTTGGTCTTTTCATAGTAACCTCCATATGAAATAATTTCTTTTATTTATTATATATTTATGTTGTGTATAAATCAAACTAACATTGTCCTAGGTGTAGGTTCATGGTTATTAGTCTTTGTGTGTTGTAAGATCCTTCGTCGCTTAGCTTCTCTGGATGACTTGGGGCGGCAACTTAGGTCTACGATCCTTCGTCACTTCGTTGCTGTGGATGACTGATGGGAGATAAAATCTTTACCTTTCACTATATAATATTCGGCGAATTGTATGATTGTTTTAACCATATACTTTTGTTTTATACATTATATTTTTAACTATAAATATAAAAAAACTATATGCACTGTTGAATTTCAACATATCATATAGTTTTTTTGGTGTTCAAACCTATTTTGTGCCAAACAATCTATCTCCAGCGTCACCTAGTCCTGGAAGGATATATGCATGATCATTAAGTACTTCATCTACAACTCCTGCATATATGTCTACATCAGGACATGCTGCAGAAAGAGTTTCTACTCCTTTTTTTGATGCTATAAGACATAAAAAACGAATTTTTTTCGCTCCCTTTTCTTTTAAGAAGTTAATTGCAGCTACAGCACTTCCACCTGTTGCTAACATTGGATCTACTAGTAGTATCTCTCTCTCACTTATATCATTTGGTAATTTACAGTAGTATTCAACTGGTAGTAGAGTCTCTGGGTCTCTGTATAGTCCTATGTGACCTACTTTTGCTACGGGTATTAATTCTAATATGCCGTCTACCATCCCGAGGCCAGCTCGTAGTATTGGGACAATCCCTAATTTTTTTCCTGTTAAAATCATGGCTTTAGTTTTAGCAACAGGGGTTTCTATCTCTATTTCTTCTAATTGCAAATCTCTAGTAGCTTCATAAGTCATTAACATTGCAATTTCATTTACCAATTCTCTAAATTCTTTTGCTCCTGTTCTTTTATCTCTTATCTTAGTTATTTTATGTTGTATTAAGGGATGGTCCATTACAACGACTTTACTCATTCTATTACCTCCGTATTTTAATTCAAATAGATGCTTTAGCTTTATCCTGCATTAACAGGCACTAGACTCCGCCGTAGGTTGCGGGCTTCTAGCTCCTTTGAGTCCCTACAAACCTCGCCAACCCGTTCAAGATGAAAAAAACCTACTTAACAAAGTTTTGCTTTATTTACGACTTAAAGTATTATATATAAGTTTCCATAGTAAATCTAGACTTTATTAAGATATTCTATATTTTATTTACTATATTTATTTTCAATATCGATAATTTTATTTACTCTTCTTTCATGTCTGTCACCTAAAAACCTTGCTTCTGTCCAAACATCTACAATCTCAAGGGCTAAATCTGGTCCTGTTACTCTAGCTCCCAAGGCAAGAATATTAGCATTATTATGTTCTATTGACATTCTAGCTGAGAAGGTCTCACTTACAAGTGCAGCTCTAATTCCTGGAACTTTATTTGCTGATATTGAAATTCCAAGACCTGTACCACAGATTACTATCCCTCTATCTACTTCTTTATTTTTAACTGCCATAGCTACCTTTTCACCAAATTCAGGATAATCTACAGAATCAGTATTATAACTACCTAAGTCAATTACTTCATGACCTTTTTCTTCTAGATGTGTTATTATAGTCCCTTTTAAACCAAAACCACCGTGATCAGCACCAATCGCTATTTTCATTATTGTTACCTCCTGTTTTTTTATTAGCTTTTCAACTTATAATTTGTTGAAAATTTTCTCAAGAACATTTTTGATTTCTATTGCTGTTTCTCTGTATTTTTCTATATCTTGACCATATGGGTCTGTTATGTCTAAATCTATTATTTCTTTTTGATCTCCATATAACTTTAAATCTTGTAGTTTTAGCATATATTCTTTTAGTGTATAAGTTTTTTCGTCAGCATTAGCAAATGATTGTCTTACATTTTCTTTATGGGTTCTAGTCATTGTAAGAATCAAATCGGCTTCCTGTACTAGAATTTGATCTAGTGGTTGTGATATATGACTTTTGATATCTATGCCCATTTCTTTCATTACTGTCACAGCATTTGCATTTGCTGGTTCAGTATAGAAAACACCTGTTCCAGCAGACTTAACTTGTAGCTGTCTATCTTCAACCATATATTTTAATAATCCCTCTGCCATGCTACTTCTACAAGTATTACCTGTACACACTAATAAAATTTTCTTCATAAAAACCTCCTGAAGTTTTATATCATTTTACTAAGAGTATATATTTTTTATTCAATCTCCGTAATATCGAATCCTGCTGCTTTATTTAGTCTATTAGATATTGTTAATTCTAAGCCTTTTTCTGAGAAACCTTCTGCTAATATAATATCTACATTGTATTTATCAAATTCTCTTAGACAATCAAATAATCTTAACATAACAGTTTCTGGCCTTGAACGTTCACCCATACTAATAACTATATTGTCTTTATAATAACTTTGTTTAGTATCTTCAGTAGCTAGTACTCCTACTTTTTTGCCTTGACTTTGATACTCTTTACTAATTTCATTAATTTTTTTTATTACTAGTGGTGTATCTCCTTTAATTATTTTAAGTGGCGCCTTTGGTGCATAGTGTTTATACTTCATACCTGGAGATTTAGCTTGTACGATCTCTGTCTCATGCATTATTCCTTTATCTACAAGTACTTGTCCAATTACACTTTCTAGTTGTTCTATTGTTATTCCTCCTGGTCTTAATAGAATAGGTATGCTTTCTGATACATCTAAGACTGTAGATTCTACGCCTATAGTACTATCGTCTGATACTATTATACCATCTACCTTACCATTTAAATCATCAATGACATGTTGTGCTTTTGTAGTACTAGGCCTACCGGAGATATTGGCACTTGGAGCCGCTATTGGTACTTTAGACTCTTGAATTAGCCTTAGTGCTACATTATTCGAAGGCATTCTAATAGCTACAGTATCTAGACCTGCAGTAATTATGTCTGGTATTAGTTTTGATTTCTTAAAAACTAGTGTTAATGGACCAGGCCAATATTTATCTATAAGCAAAATTGCATTTACAGGTATTTCTTTTACTAAATCATTTAACATTTGTCTATCAGCTATATGTAGAATTAGTGGATTGTCTGAAGGACGTCCTTTTGCCGTAAAAACTTTTTTAACTGCTTCTTCATTCAATCCATTAGCCCCTAAACCATATACTGTTTCAGTAGGAAATGCTACTGTACCATTTTTTAAAATGATACCTGCCGCTTCTTTAATTTTATCTGTTTCTGTAGCGTCGCTACTTATGTTAAATATTTTAGTCATATGATTCTTCCTTTACTTTTACTATAGAAATTATAACAATAATTATTAAAAATTCATAGTAGCAAAATAATTTAATATTAGATCCCGGGCTATCGCTCTGGATGACTTGGGTATGTGTCTTGGGGCGAAGATCCTTCCCCGATAAACGGGGCACCGCGCTTCTTCGCTCTGGATGACTTGGGTATGTGTCTTGGGGCGAAGATCCTTCGCTTCGCTCTGGATGACTCAGATATGTGTCTTGGGGCGAAGATCCTTCGCTTCGCTCTGGATGACTCAGATATGTGTCTTGGGGCGAAGATCCTTC
>NZ_WHNX01000036.1 GCF_009362815.1 Alkalibaculum sporogenes
TTCGTATTTTCCATTGGCTTGTTTGCTATGCTTATTTTTATACAATACATTTTAATTCTTATTTTAGATGTTTTACTTGACTTTGCTTAGCTGGTCTACGTGTGTGGTGGGGCGGTGGGTATGCATGGCGGGAGAACACAGTTCTCCCCTACGGGCGGTGGTGGTGCGGTGGGTATGCATGGTGGGAGAACACAGTTCTCCCCTACGTGTGGTGGTGGGGGTGGTGTTTTACACTTGGGCTTCTTGTTCTTGTTCTTGTTCTTGTTCTTGTTCTTGTTCTTTGATTACAATTATTAATCTACCACAATTTTCACATGTACATGATTTTAAGTTATATTTCTCTATGCTCTGAGTAAATATCATTGAAAATTGCATTTGACACCCTTCGCAGCTATCTTCTTTATATGGTACTACTACTGGATAGATATTAGCTTTTTTAGTGTAATAGAACTTAACTTCGTCTGGCAGTAAAGATTCTTTTAGAGCTTCTATACTCATTTGAATATGTGCTAGCTCCTCTTCTGTACTTCTCATTTTTTCATCTAGCATGTTGTTACATTCGTTCACTTTTACTTTTATATGTTCTAATTTTGCCTTATATCGTTTAATTTGCTTTATATAAGTAAAGTTTTCACTTCTAAGAAGTTCTAAAGATTTGTTATTTTCTTCTAAAAGTGCTTTACCATCGTCAATCTCTTTTTGTAATTGGCTTAATGCTTTTGGTTTTGTTATCTCTCCAGCATATAATTTTTCTTCTGTATCAGCTATTTTAGATGTTATATCTATTATTTCTAATTTTAATTGTGTGGCTTGTGCGTCTTTCTCTTTATATTGCTCAGCAATTTGTTTTGTAGAAATAAGCAACTTATTATATGTTTCTTTGTAGCTAGCTACATCGTTTTTCAGATCTATTATTCCTGCATCTTTTTCGATTTCTATTATTTTGTTATCTAGTTGTTGCAACTCCCATAGCATATCTATATTTTTCATTAAAACTCTCCCCTATACTTTTTAAGCTATCTATATAATGTTCGTTTTTATCCATTGGATTAGTAAAGTAAATCTATTAATATAAATTTATATAGTCTCGATTTGCCTCTGATTTTATAACATCAACTTTTAACTTTTGACTTTGTATCTTTTCATATAAGTACTTACTTAGGTATTGTCTCACGATAATTTCTGTAGCATAATGACCTGGATCTATAATAAATAAATCTATCTCATTAGCTGTTTGCCCATCGTGATATTTTAGATCTCCTGTGATAAAAACATCTGCTCCTGCAAACTTAGCTTTATTCATTAGACTTGCACCAGCTCCAGAACATATAGCTACTTTTTTTATCTTCTCCGGAAGATTACCACTTCCTCGTAAATTAACCACATGGAGCTTATGTTTTACCAATTCTATAAACTCTTTTGCTTCTATTTCATTTTCTAAAATACCTATTATACCAAGACCTTGAACTTGTCCTTTGTTTTCTAATGGATATATATCATAAGCCACTTCTTCATAGGGGTGTACCTTCAGCACTGCTTTTATAGTCTTTGACAAATTACTTTCTTTGATAATGGTTTCTAATCTAACTTCTTCAACTTCTTCAACATTATAAGGGGTTCCTATAAATGGATTGGTATTTTCTAAGGGCTTGAAATTTCCTGTTCCCGTGGTAGAAAAGCTACAGTGGCTATAATTGCCTATCCATCCGGCTTCTTGTTTCCCTAACTCGGCTTTAACTTCTTCTATATTTGATTTTGGTACAAATATAACAAATTTATACAACTTTTCATAATTTAATTTATCAAGTACTTCTATTTTATTTAAATTAAACTTTTTGGCTAACCAATAGTTAATTCCTTGGCTGCTAATATCTAAATTTGTATGGGCGGAGTATACACCTATCTCTCGAGTAATTAATTCCTTCATTAATTTCCCTTTGTAATTATCCCATCTAAGGTTTTTAATAGGCGAAAATATAATAGGATGATGTGAAATGATTAAATCTACACCTTTTTCTATAGCCTCATCAAGTACGTTTTGGTCAACGTCAAGGCATACCATAAGCTTTTGTACATTCATACTTGGGCTACCTATCATAAGTCCTACATTATCCCAACTTTCTGCTAAATACTTAGGAGCCAGTTCTTCAATAATACTTATAATTTGTTGACACTTCACAGACATCTTCCAACCTCCTTGATTTTTTCTAGAAGAATCTTGCATTCATTGCTCTTTTTTATTGCATTATAGGTTACTTCCCTATCACATGAACTTATAATTTTAATTAACTCTCGTTCTTTTGATGCAATGAGTTTTTTAAGTAATGGATGCTTGTCTTTTATGAGATTTGGGCTAATGTGATAGTCTATTTCATCATATGAATCACTTTTTCCCTTTTGCGCTACAATTATTTGATATATTCGTCTATCTTCTTGTGCAAGATCTTCATGAATAATTATAAAACCATTCTGTACTAAATATCGCCTTAAGTCTTCTTGAAAACTCATAGGTTGCAAAATTAGCTTCTCTGCTGCTTTTGCAATTTTTATATCATTATCAATAATATCTTTAATTAGAAGTCCACCCATACCTGCAATAATTATATTTTGAACGTTTAAACCTTTTATGGGTTCTAAACCTTCGCCAAGTATAGTAGTAATATCCTTAGAGTACCCATATTTATCTATTTGCCTTTTTGCCATATCTAAAGGACCGATATTGATATCACACGCGTAAATATTCTTTGTTATGTTATTTTTAACTAAATAAATAGGGATAAAGGCATGGTCTGTGCCTATATCTGCTATTGTAACTCCATTAGCAACTTGTTTTGCAATAGTTTCTAACCTTGATGTTAACTGCATATACTGCTCCATTCACTTTATCTATTTATTAATAGTATATCATATTTCGGCAAGATATTACTGTATGTATCTGTGTTTTATTCGTTATATATTTATCTATCACTATTAGCAGCCACTTGGCTTATTGTCTTCTCGATTACCAAAAGAAACACGCTTCGCCTTTTGCTCTTAGTCACGAGGACCGTCGCCAAATGAAAGCTTACTTTCATTTACGCATTATATTGCTACTTCTGTCAAATTAGCAAGCTATTTGACTTTCTTAGCTATGGAATACTATCGAAAACAAGTTTTCGCTTGGCTCATTGTCTTCTCTATAAACCAAAAGAAAACTCGCTTCGCGAGTTTCTAATCTAAATTTACCCAAAAAATAAAAATGGCTCCCCAGGTTGGATTCGAACCAACAGCCTATCGGTTAACAGCCGAGTGCTCCACCGTTGAGCTACTGAGGAAAAGTGACTACTTAATATATTATAATGATTTAATTGAATATGTCAATAACTATATTATAATCTTTTAAATAGTTTTTATACACTCTTAAATTATATTTTTTTTACCTACTAAATATTATAGTTTACGGCGGTAGTCTTATTGCCGGTTAATGTGGACAAACATTATATTCTATATGGTAGTATAATCATTTTTCCTTAACTACAAGAAACACGCTTTGCGAGTTTCTCGCGGTTACGCTGTAGCAGCCACTTGGCTCATTACTTCGCGATAAAAAAAATGCTTTTAGGCTATGCCTAAAAGCATCAAGAATTATAGTTTGCATAACACCTATACTTGTAGAAATTCAAGTTTTTAACTTTTGCAATTCCACTAGAACAGAAACGATGTAAATTATCGTATCATATATCTAGTTACAAGGTTTTCTTGATGGATGGATATTCTCAAAACCTTCGAGGTTTTCATCTGGATCAATAACATTAAGAGTCTTGGTTCCTTTGTCTAATTCAATAGAATATCTGCTATACTCATTTTCACTTGATAGTTCCTCTAATATTGATTCTATTACATTTAAATCTGATATTTCTTCTAGTCCAACAGTTGCAGTTCCTCTTGTTGTGTAATTAGCATTTGTAATCTTTTCTTCAATTATTGATTTTATTTGATCCTTATTCATTAACAAAAACCTTCTTTCATAATTAATTTATTATATTTCATTATATTTATTTATGTATATAATTATACCCTTACCTATTAACTTCAATCGATAATTAATTATAATTTTTTAGTAGATTTTTGTTTTGTATATTTAATAAAAACCACGAGAATCACGCTTTGCGAGTTTCTCGTGGTTATGCGGTAGTCGCCAAATGTCTGCAAGCAGCCACTTGGCTCATTACTTCGCGTTAAATAGAGCAAATAGTACATATCAATCTAAATAATCTTTTAGTTTTTTGCTTCTACTAGGATGTCTTAGTTTTCTTAGCGCTTTAGCCTCTATTTGCCTGATTCTTTCTCTCGTTACATTAAATTCTTTACCTACTTCTTCTAATGTTCTCGCTCTACCATCGTCTAATCCAAATCTTAGCCTTAAGACCTTCTCTTCTCTTTCTGTTAATGTCTCTAGCACTTCGAAAAGTTGTTCCTTTAAAAGAGCATATGAAGCTGCTTCTGCAGGAGCTGGAGCATCCTCATCAGGTATAAAATCACCTAAATGGCTATCTTCTTCTTCTCCAATAGGAGTCTCTAATGAAACTGGGTCTTGTGCAATTTTTTGAATTTCACGTACTTTTTCCTCAGTAAATCCCATTTCATCGCCAATTTCTTTTGGAGAAGGTTCTCTTCCTAAATCCTGAAGTAATTGTCTTGAAACCCTTATTAATTTATTTATAGTTTCTACCATATGTACAGGTATTCTGATTGTCCTAGCTTGATCTGCTATTGCTCTTGTTATAGCTTGCCTTATCCACCATGTAGCATATGTGCTAAATTTAAATCCTTTGCCATAATCAAACTTTTCTACAGCTTTTATAAGACCTAAATTTCCTTCTTGTATTAAGTCTAAGAAGGACATACCTCTTCCTACATATCTTTTTGCAATACTGACTACTAGTCTTAAATTGGCTTCTGCTAATTTTTGTTTAGCTAAGTCGTCTCCTTGTTCCATTCGCTTAGCTAAATTAATTTCTTCGTCAGCAGTTAAAAGTGGAACTTTCCCAATCTCTTTTAAATACATTCTTACTGGATCATTAACGCTAATACCATCTGGTATAGCTATCTCTTTGACAACTTCATCATCTACTTCTAGTACGTGGTCGTCAACATTAGTTGGAAGATCTAAAGCAAAAATCTCAATACCATCTTCTTCTAAGACCGAATATATTTCTTCTATCTGATCTGGCAGCAATTCTACTTCAGACAGTGAAATCTCAATTTCTTCACCGGTTAATGTACCTTGCAACTTGCCTTTTGCTCTCAGTTCTTTAACTTTAATATTTTCTTTTATATCCATTTTTATATCCACTTTTAACCCTCCTTCCTATTTATAGATTTTCTAATTTTCTTTTGTTCTCGATAATTTCATAATAAATTTTATTTTTTTGTTCATCTATGTTTGCATTCATTAACTGTTCTTGTAATATACGTATTTCACCTTGAATACTGAACTTTTTAATTGTATTAATATAACTACTTATATCTTGTTCTTTTATAGTAGATTCATCCGATGTAAATATTAACGAGGCAATTTTTACTTGTTCTGAATCTAAAAGACGTCCAATGTACTTCGATTCTTCTATCTTTTCATTATTTTCCAATTTTGAGAATATATATTCAGCTAAATCTCTATATATACCTTTACTAAAATCTTGAGCTGTAATTTTTGCTTTAATAACGGGATAAATCTTTGGATTGTTCAGAAAATAATTTAACAATTTCTCCTGTGCAATGATATTAGCACTTTTTACAGAATATTGTAGTTTTTCATTCCTATATTTTCCATTGTTATTTTTTTTATGCTCTTTTAACTTATTTTTTTTTATTTCTTGAATAATTGATTCCTTTGATATACCAATATCCATAGATATCTTGTTTAAATATGCTTCTACTTCGATACTACTGTTTAATTCACTTAGATACATTGCCATATCTTTAGCAAAATTTATTCGACCATCAATACTATTCGTGTTATATTTTTGCTTTAATCTAGTGATTTTATACTCTATTACCGCTAATGATTCAACTTTTCTATCAAAAAAAGCTTGCTTTCCATACTTATTTATGTATTCGTCTGGGTCTAATTCTTCTGGAAGGATAGTCACTTTAGCATTTACTTCACATTTTTCTAGGATTTCTACAGCCTTTGAAGCGGCCTCTTGCCCAGCTTGATCACCGTCGTAGATAACAACTGCTTCTTTTGTATACCTTTTAAGCAAGTTTCCTTGATCTAATGTAAAAGCAGTTCCTAAAGATGCTACTACATTCCTTATACCCTTTTCATAAAGACCAATAACATCCATATACCCTTCTACTACGATTATTTGATCATTTTCGATTTCTTTTTTAGCATAATTTAAACCATATAGATGTTTACCTTTTGAATATATGCTAGTTTCTGGTGAATTTAAGTATTTAGGAGATTTGCTATTTTCTAATACTCTTCCTCCAAAAGCTATTACTTTATCTGTAATAGTTTGTATAGGAAACATAATTCGATCTCTAAAACGATCGTACATGTCATTTTGAGAATTATTTTTATTTCTTAATACTAGCCCTGAATCCAAAATTTCACTAACACTGTACTTTTTTTGTAGTAGGTAATTTAATAAACTTTTACCTGAGTTGGGAGCATATCCTATACCAAATTTTTTTATAGTACTTTTTTCTATACTCCTCATTTGTAAATACTCTTTTGCATGATCATTTTTAAGTAGGGTTCTATAATAAAATATAGCTGCATCTCTATGCAACTGTATTTGTCTATCCCTTTTATTATTGATTTCATGATTGTATTTATCATTTTCAGGTAGCGTGATATTAGCTTTTTCCGCTAAAAGTTTTATAGCCTCTATAAAATTCAGTTTCTCTACTTCCATTACAAATGTGATAACATTTCCACCTGCGCCACATCCAAAACAGTGATATAGTTGTTTATCCTTTGATACTACAAATGAAGGCGTTTTTTCAGAGTGAAAAGGACAACAGCACTTTAAGCTTGTACCCATTTTTTTCAAGGTTACATATTGAGATATAATATGAACTATATCACTTTCATTAATAACTTGATCAATAACATCACTAGGGTAGTAACTCCCATTGTTCATAATATCACCTTTACTAAATTCAACATAATAATAGTCAATTCCTCTTTTTATTTAAAAAAAAATACAAAAATTGTTGTATCTATGTCTGTCTTTCTATTATTTTCGTCGTACTGCGATAAAAATCGACTGTCATCTTAATAATTTTATATATTGTAGGGTATCTAAAAAATTGATAATTGCTTTATCGTACATAAAAATTTGCCCTATAGATTTAGAAATATCCTTTGTTTAGAGATTTTCTTTTAAAAGATATTAGTGAAAATATATTGTCTAATTATATCACATTATAAATGTTATTGTCGAATAATCAGTAGACACACTAGTGTAGTATATAACATTTACATTATAATTTAAAGATATTTTTTTATTTATTTTTTAACACTATCCTCATTCATCGAATTTTCATTCATTTACTAGCTTAGTATACTCTCCAAGGATCTGGTATAAATAATTCTCTAAATTTATTGATCGCGTATCTATCCGTCATTCCAGCTATGTAGTCACAAATAACCCTTTCTTTATCTTCTTCTTTTAATCTTTGCACATACTCATCAGATAATTCTTCAGGATTGCTTCTAAAATATTGAAATATTGAGGTTAATATAAACGATGCTTTTACTTCTTCTTCTTTTGCTTTTGAGCCAATGTAAACTTGATCAAATAAAAACTTTCTTAATTGCGTTGTAGCTGCTTGTATCTCATCATCCATTTTTACATGCTCTTTATCATAACTTGTGTATATAACACTTTTTACCATTCTATCGATTCTTTCTCTTCTCGTGATTCCTAACACTTCCATACAATATTTTGGCAGTTCTTTTTGGGTAATTACTCCCCCTCTTATAGCATCGTCAATGTCATGATTTATATAAGCAATTCTATCGGACAAATGAACTATTTCACCTTCTAGAGTTTGTGATCTTTCTTTCCCAGAATGATGTAATATACCGTCACATACTTCCCATGATAAATCTAATCCTACACCATTTTCTAAATGTTCTACAACTCTAAGACTTTGTTCATTATGATTAAAACCATAGCTACAGATTTCATTTAGAACTTTCTCACCTGTATGCCCAAAAGGTGTATGTCCTAAATCATGTCCTAATGCTATAGCTTCAGTTAAATCTTCGTTTAATTTTAATGCTCTAGAGATAGTTCTTGCTATTTGGGACACCTCTAATGTATGGGTGAGTCTAGTTCTATAATGATCTCCTTCAGGCGAAATAAATACTTGTGTTTTATGTTTTAATCTTCTAAAGGATTTAGAATGGATAATCTTATCTTTATCTCTTTGGAATATCGTACGAATATTACATTGAGTAGCTTGGCTTTTCCGCCCCTTTGAATTGATACTGAGGGTAGCATATTTTGAGAGAATAGTTTTTTCGAGTTGCTCTCTGTCTTCTCGTATATTCAATATAACATCTCCAGTTCTTTATATTTTAATCTGTATAAGTAATATTCTATATATGTAGTTAATAATCCTTCTTTTTGGTAGAAATATTTTATCAGTCAGTGACAATCGATAGAAAAGAGTAATCACGACAAAAAATGAAGCCATTCAATATAATGACTTCATTTAATAATAATTGTGAGAATTATTTTGCTTCTTCTAGGGCATTACTAACTGCTTCCTTAAGCGCTTCTGATGTTACTGTTGCACCTGAGATATTATCAACTTCTGTTGATTGAGCTTCTATAATTAGTTCTGGATATTTATCAAATACTATAGTACCAATACCTTCAGTTTCATTGTGTGAAATAATAGATATGTCTGATATACTTTCACCTTCTACCGTTACTTCTACTTTAATTTCGCCATGTATTCCAGCTTCACTAATTCCTTCGTATGTACCGTCTTTATATCCATTTCCTCCAGATGTAGTTGTCGATGACCCACAACCTGCTAATAAGGATATAGTAGTTAATATAGCAATTAATAATATAGTTAATTTAAGATTGTTTTTTTTCATTTTTGCTTCTCCTTCAAATTTTATTCTTGATCCATTTCTTTTTCTCGTTTTATTTTCTTTCTATTGATAATCTTACTTAAAATAACACTTATCTCAAATAAAATGAGCATAGGTATAGATACGAGTATTTGTGAAATTACATCTGGTGGAGTTATAACTGCACCTACTATAAATAATACCACGACTACAATCCTACGACTTTTTGTTAACCACTGTGGTTTTAATAGTCCTAGTTGACTGAGTAAAACAACTATAACAGGCATCTCAAATACTACTCCAAAAGTAATTAGTGTCGACATTACGAAACTTAAATAGTTTTGGATTGAAATAGTTGCAATTATTGTCTGATACTTATCTACTGTTATAAAGAAATTTAACATTAGTGGCATGGCAATATAATATGCAAATGCTGCACCAACAATAAAACAAAACAAACCTGCAAACAGAGATAAAAAGACTACAACATTTTCACTCTTTTTAAGACCGGGACGTATAAACGCCCATATTTGATAAAGTATTACAGGTGATGATAATACAACGCCACTTATGAGGGACAATCGTATATACTGAGTAAATAGTTCAGCTGGTGCTAAATATACAAGTTGATAGCCTAGCTCTGTTGCAGTTTCTACAAGTAAACTAACTACATCACTCGAAAAATTAAAACAGATTACAGTGACAATAGCTAAAACAGCAACCACAGTAATTAATCTTTTCCTAAATTCACTTAAGTGTTCTACTACTCCCATTGCATCACTAGGGGATTTGTTTTTACTTTTCTTTTTATTTTTCTTCAGAGTTATTTTCATCTTCATCTACTTCTACACTGTTTTTAAAACTTCTAATTGTTTTACCAAATGTTTTTCCTAGTTTGGGTAATTGCTGAGGTCCAAATATTAATAACACTATTCCTAATATTACTAATAATTCAGGTGTTCCCAATTTTCCTAACATAATTTATTTTCTCCTTTATTTTATCTATATTTTTACTACTCTGAAACAGTTTCTTGTCCAAAATCGTCGTCTGATATATTGTTTTTGTCTTCTTCTAGAACTTTTGTTTCAATATCTGTAGTATTTTTTTCTTCTTTAACCTTGCTTTTAGGATTATTTATATCTGTTATTGTTTTTTTTATTTCTTCAAATGGCTTATTTATATCTTTTTTAATATTTGTAAAAGGTTCTGTCATGTCTTTTAACGGTTTTTTAACTTCTTCTATAGGTTCTAAAATATTTTCGTTAATATCTTCTGATAATTTACCAGCATACCCCTTTAACGAGCTAATAAATTTACCGACTTTCTTTGCGTATATTGGCATTTTTTCTGGTCCTAGTACGAATAGTCCCACTACTAATATCAATAATAATTCTGTTGTTCCTATTTTCATAGATATCCCTCCCTACACTTTGAATCTGTTTAGGATTGTTATCAGGGGGATGTCCCTTAATATGTCAAGATGACATCCTCCTTTTAGTTCATTTTGTTCTATACTTTATTACTTATACCTTATAGATTTGCTGCATGTGCACCAGCTTTACGCCCCCAATGAATCAAACCAATAATTGCTGTTCCAGAACCTGGGTAATACGGTCCAATCCAACCACCTGCATTCATACCGCCTGCATATAGTCCTGGTATTGGGTCACCATTCGGTTTAAGAGCTTGAGCATCTACGTTAATTTTAACTCCACCTATTGATCCTAAGTTAAATGAAACATTCTTATAAGCATAGAATGGTCCGCTTATTGGTGAAAGACCTGTTTTTCTGTCAAATTGAGTATCTTTCTCATTTTGCATATCTTTGTTCCATTTTTCCATTGTCGATACAAGATTATCTGAATCAACAGAGATTAGTTTTGCTAACTCTTCAATTGTATTTGCTTTAAATACTACACCTTCTGCTACGTCTTTTGCAACACTTTCTTCTGTCCAAGGTGCTCCTCCTGCTAAACTACTCTCACCAAAGATCATATATGTAGGACCATCTAATTGTTTTTCTTGTTGGAATATAGCACGGTAGTGGTACGCATATGTTGCGTCTTCACAAACAAATCTATTTCCTTTTTTATTTACGATATATGATGGGAATAGCGGAATTCTATTATCTGTTGCTGCTCCAGTTTTACCACAAAAATCAATAGTTCCACCAAATCCACTAACTGCAGCGCCAATTTCCATTGCCATACG
Source organism: Alkalibaculum sporogenes (assembly GCF_009362815.1). Taxonomy (GTDB): domain Bacteria; phylum Bacillota; class Clostridia; order Eubacteriales; family Alkalibacteraceae; genus Alkalibaculum_A; species Alkalibaculum_A sporogenes. The sequence continues at coordinate 11,298 of NZ_WHNX01000036.1, forward strand.
TATTCCGTCTCCAGTATCACTAGCAGCAGCTAAGCATATTTGCGAAGTCAAATCCCAATGGTGCTGTGGACTTAAATCTTTTGCCATCTCGACATTTTGATCTATACTTGAAGCCGCAAGAATAACACCTTTATTAGCTTTTACTTTAATCTCAGATTCACCTTGTTTTGCTATTACTCCTACTACTTCTCCATCATCATTAGTAACAAGCTTTGTTACTTCTGTTTCATATTCGATTTGTGCTCCTTTTTCAATAGCTGCGTTTAACATAGCCATAATTAAAACTGTACCGCCACCTTCTCCGCCGCCACCTTCATAAACATGTATACGATCAGCAAATAATGATTCATCTACATAAGGGATATGGGTATGACCATAAACACTCGTAAATTTTATTCCAATGTCAGTTAGCCATTCAATATGTTCTGGAGCTCCGTATGCTAGATCTTTTACTAATTCTTCATCTACAAATCCTTCTCCAGCTTTTAACCATAACTGAAAGTGATTTTCTGGACTATCATCTTTAAAATTTGTGTATTCTTTTTGATATTTTGTTGCTGCCGCTTGCATTACACCACCAGAATAACTTGTTGTCCCTCCAGCAATTCCAGCTTTCTCAAGTACCAAAACATTTGCACCATCTGAAACAGCTTGTAGTGCTGCTGCTAAACCAGTACCGCCACCTCCGACTATAAGTACATCTACTTCTTTATCCCACGATACATTATTTGATGATGTAGATTGACTACAGCCACCAAGTACTCCCATTGCTGCTACACCTACAGCTCCAGCTACAGAACCTTTGATAAAATCTCTTCTTGATATCATTAGTTAACCCTCCTTTGATTAATTACAAGTTCATTATCTGTTAATTAACAAACTAAATCAAGAAACAGTTTTACCTAAGTGTCTTATATCAATAAAACGAAACTTTATTAAGTAGGGTTTTAAAGCGGGTGTTTTGGCGCCTGTTAATACGGGATATATCTAACTACTAGGTTTGAAATACTTTATGAATTCACTAGGTATTCCTCTATCAAATACCTCCATCATATCTTCGATAGATTCGTCCATTCCTTCTAAAATCCAAATTTGCATAATTTCGAGATTGCCGTAAATATAAGATTCCAGCACTTTTATATTCTTCCACTCTCTAATGTTTACGCCATTTTTTTCTAATATCTCTAGGTGAAATGTTCTACTCATATTAAAAATATAATTTTTCAGTGAATTTACATCTGAGGATTTAAATGCATTTTGAAATAGCTTTAGATTTATCTTAATTACATGGTAAATTGAATACACTGCATCTTCCCATTTCACACCTTCTTTAAAACGATACAATGTATTTTCTAAAATTTTTTCGTAATTTGAGTTTAACAAATCATGTTTGTCACAGTAATAACGATAAAATGTAGATCTACTTACTCCAGCCTCTTTAATAATGTCACTAACAGTTAATTTATCAATAGTGTTAAATTGTAGTAAACTGCTTAAGGCATCAAACAATAGCTTATCGCATAGTTTTTTCTCCATTTCCATCTTTGATACTCCTCAGTATATTTAATAGAATTCTTGGCGTGATAAAAGCAAAATCAACCGATTATTTCTCTGTACTAAATGATATTATAACCTTATCTACGAGTACATGCAATGCCATAATAGAGATATGTAGTGATAAAAACAAGTGCCTCTTTAAAAGAGACACTTGTTTTTGCTTATTTGTTTTGTAATACTGCTTGTGCTGCTGCTAGTCTTGCTATTGGCACTCTGTATGGTGAGCAAGATACATAATCTAAGCCTGTTTTGTAGAAAAATTCTATTGATTTAGGATCTCCACCATGTTCTCCACATACACCAATTTTCAAACTAGGCTTTGTGGTTCTTCCTAATTTTACACCTAACTCTATTAATTTACCTACCCCATCTTGATCTACACTTTCAAAAGGATCATCTGGCATAATATTTTTTTCTTTATACTCACTAATGAATTTACCTGCATCATCTCTAGAAAAACCGTAAGTCATCTGAGTTAAATCATTAGTTCCAAATGAGAAGAATTCTGTTTCTTTAGCTATCTCATCTGCAAGTAGCGCTGCTCTAGGAATTTCGATCATCGTACCTACTAAGTATTCTATTGATGAACCCATCTCTTCTTTAACTTGCTCAGCAGTTGATACTACAATTGATTTAACATAGTCTAACTCTGATTTAATTCCTACTAATGGAATCATTATCTCAGGTACTATTGTAGTATTTTGTTCTTTCATTACTTCAATAGCTGCTTCTATAATAGCTCTCGTTTGCATCTGTGCTATTTCTGGGTATGTAACCGCTAATCTACATCCTCTATGACCTAACATAGGGTTAATTTCTTGTAAAGAGTGTATAGTCTCTTTTAACCGTTCTATCGATATTTCAAAGTCTTTAGCTAATGCTACAATATCTTTTTCTTCTGTTGGTAAAAATTCATGTAAAGGTGGATCTAATAGCCTTACAGTTACAGGTTTTTCTTCCATTACAGTATATAGATCTTTAAAATCTGATTTTTGCATTGGTAGTAGTAACTTTAGAGATGCTATTCTTTGTTCTGTAGTTTCTGATAAAATCATTCTCCTTACTACTGGAATTCTCTCTTCATCAAAAAACATATGCTCAGTTCTACATAAACCTATGCCTTCAGCTCCAAATCTTAGTGCCGCTTTTGCATCTCTTGGAGTATCTGCATTTGTTCTAACCCCTATTGTTCTAAATTTATCTGCCCATTCCATTAATATTGAGAAGTGTCCTGATAATTCTGGTTCTACAGTTTTAATACTTCCCTTATATACTTTTCCTGTGCTACCATCTAAAGAAATATAGTCCCCTTCTTCTATCCGTTCATTACCTATAATAAATATCTTTAACTCTTCATCTACTTTAGCAGATTCACAGCCTGCTACACAGCACTTACCCATACCTCTAGCAACTACTGCTGCATGAGATGTCATTCCACCTCTAGAAGTTAAAATTCCTTGTGCAGCTACCATCCCTTCAATATCTTCTGGGGATGTTTCTCTACGTACTAAAATCACTTTTTCTCCATTTGCTGACTCTCTCACAACATCCTCAGCATTAAAAAATACACGACCTGTAGCTGCTCCTGGCGATGCTGGTAAACCTTGTGCTAATGGGATTGCTTGTTCCATTGTTTTTTCATCAAAATTTGGATGCAATAATTGATCTAATTGCTTTGGTTGGATTCTTAATATAGCTTGTTCTTTAGTTATTAAACCTTCTTCTACCATCTCAACAGCTGCCCTTAAACCTGCATGTACTGTTCTCTTTCCATTTCTAGTTTGAAGCATATATAATTTACCTTGTTCAATTGTAAACTCTATGTCTTGCATATCTTTATAGTGATCTTCTAATAATTGTGCACATTCCACAAATTGCTTAAATATTTCTGGCATTACGCTTCCAAGTTCATCGATGGATTTTGGTGTTCTAATACCAGCAACTACATCTTCTCCCTGGGCATTTACTAAAAATTCTCCATATAGTTTTTTCTCACCTGTAGAAGGATTCCTAGTGAAAGCTACTCCAGTTCCACAATCGTCACCCATATTACCAAATACCATAGACTGAACATTTACGGCTGTACCAATATTGTGAGGAATATCATTTAAATTTCTATAAGCTTTTGCTCTAGGATTATTCCAAGATTTAAAAACTGCATTTATAGATAGTATTAACTGTTCTTGAGGACTTTCTGGAAAATCTAATCCTTTTTCTTTTCGAACAATGTTTTTAAATTCTTCTACTATATCTTTTAAGTTTTCTACAGATAACTCAGTATCGTCTTTACATCCATTTTTCTCTTTATATATATCTAGTATACTTTCAAACTTATACTTTTGAATCTCTAATACAACATCTGAAAACATCTGTATAAATCTTCTGTAACTATCGTATGCAAAACGCATATTATTTGTTTTTTGACCAACAGTCAATACAGTATGATCGTTCATTCCTAGATTTAGTATAGTATCCATCATACCTGGCATTGAAAATGCCGCACCTGATCTTACCGAAACTAGTAGTGGATTTTCTTTGTCTCCAAACTTTTTACCAGTTTGTTTTTCTAATACTTCTAATTTTTCTTGAAGTTGAACTAATATTTCTTCTGAGAGTTGCTTTTCATTTTCGTAAAATACCGTACACGCCTCTGTTGACACGGTAAATCCTGGAGGTACCGGTAGCCCAATATTTGTCATTTCTGCTAGATTAGCACCTTTTCCTCCTAAAACAGATTTCATAGTTGCATTTCCTTCTTCAAATGAGTACACATATTTTTTGCTCAAAATTAATCCCCCTTGCGAATAATAGATAATATTATACTAGCAGTTTCTTCAATTGCTTTATCAGAAACGTTAATAACTGGACATCTCAACTTGTTGTAGATTTTTTCTGCATAATCTAACTCCCCTAAGATTCTTTCCATACTAGCGTAGTTCGCTGTATAATCTAAACCTAAGGCTTTTAGTCTTTCTTGACGTATACTATTTAATTTATCTGGATCATTTGTTAGTGCAATTATCCTATTGTTTGGTATTTCAAATATTTCCTTTGGAGGTTCAACTTCAGGTACTATAGGTATATTTGCTACTCTAATATTTTTATGTGCCAAGTACATGCTTAGTGGAGTTTTTGAAGTTCTTGAGACACCTAACAGGACTACATCTGCCTTCTTTACTCCCCTTGCATCTTTACCGTCATCGTATTTAACTGCAAATTCAATAGCTTCAACTTTTTTAAAATAATCAGCATCTAATCGTCTATTAAGCCCTGCTTCATATAGTGGTTCTCTCTGAGTAAGCTCTTTTAACGCGTCAATAACAGATCCTAATACATCTACTGCTTTTATATTATACTTAGATGCAACATTTAACATATGCTCTTTCATTTCTGGTACAACTAAAGTATATACAATGATAGCATTGTATTGACTAGCTTCTTCCACTATCTCACTAATTTGCTCTTTTTCTAAGACGAATGGAAATCTTTTAATTTCACTAATACTACTATTAAACTGAATTTTTCCTGCTTTTGCGACTAATTCTCCAGTTTCTCCTAGGGAATCAGAAACGACATATATAACTCCTCTTTTACCCTTTACCATTCTAAAATCCCTCCCTATTCATTGCCTATTCTCACCATAACTTTTGTAATCGTTGTTTTTGATATTTTTCCAATAATCTTCATATTTTCGCTTTTATCATCTAAAACAATTTTCTCTACAACTGGTAGTGAATCTATTTCATGATGAATAATTTTTACTGCTGCATCATATACAGATTCATTAGATTCAACATATACAATATTAGGCATTCTTGTCATAATCATAGCAACAGGTAAGTTCTTAATATCATGATTTCCTAAGGTAACTTTAATAAAATCTTTTCTTGATACAATCCCTGAAAGGTACCCCTTGTTTTGGACGTAGATATTACCAGTGTCTTCTAAAAACATAGTGACTATAGAGTCATATACTGTATTTTCTTCAGATACAATAACGGGTTTTGATTTTACTTCCATAACACTCATATTTTTAATGAAACTCCCCATAACACTCAGCAATGATTTTCCAGAATAGAAGTAACCAACTTTAGGTCTAGCTTCCAATATTCCTATCATAGTTAATATTGTCAAGTCAGGTCTTAATGTGGCTCTAGTTAAATTGATTTTTTCTGCAATATGCTCACTAGTAATAGGTTGCTCAGCTTTAACGATGTCCATAATTTCTAATTGTCTCTTTGTAAGCTGGATAAAGTCCACCTCCAAATCATATTAATGTAACACTAATAGCTAATGTTATTAATAAAGTATAACATATTCCGTAATTAAATTAATATAGATTTCTATATTTTTTTTAATAATTAATACTACTTGATATATATTCCCTTAATTGTGTTACACTAATCCTTATTTGTTCCATATTGTCTCTATGTCGAATAGTTACACTATCATCCTCAAGAGTATCAAAATCAATTGTTATGCACAATGGTGTTCCAATCTCATCTTGTCTTCTATATCTTTTTCCTATACTTCCAGCTTCATCGTAATCTATCATCATATGTTTACTTAACAATGAGTAAATCTCTTCTGCTTTATCTTTAAGTTTTTTTGTCAATGGCAATACGGCTGCCTTAAAAGGAGCTAAAGCTGGATGTAACTTTAGAACATTTCTCGAATCTTTTTCATCTATTTGTTCCACTTTAAAAGCATTACAAAGGAATGCTAGTAAAACTCGATCTGCTCCAAGCGATGGTTCTATACAGTATGGCACATATTTTTCATTTGTCACTGGGTCCATGTACTTTATATCTTTGCCTGACTGTGCAGCATGCTGCTTTAAATCAAAGTCTGTTCGATCTGCAATACCCCATAACTCTCCCCACCCAAATGGGAATTTAAACTCGATATCTGTAGTCGCATTGCTATAATGAGATAATTCGTCAGGTGAATGATCCCTTAGTCTAATGCTATTTTCTTCAATACCTAAATCTAGAAGCCAATTTTTACAAAAATCTTTCCAATAATGGAACCACTTTAAGTCTTCTCCTGGAGCACAGAAAAACTCTAGTTCCATCTGTTCAAATTCTCTAGTCCTAAAAATAAAATTACCTGGAGTTATTTCATTTCTGAAAGATTTTCCTATTTGTGCAATACCAAATGGCACTTTTTTTCTTGAGGTTCTTTGCACATTATTAAAATTGACAAAAATGCCTTGTGCTGTTTCTGGTCTTAAATAAATCTCACTTGAAGAGTCCTCAGTAACTCCTTGAAAAGTTTTAAACATCAAATTAAATTGTCTAATATCCGTATAATCTAATGCGCCACAATTAGGACACTTAATTCTGTTTTCTTGGATAAAGTTTGACATTTTTTCGTTGTCCCAACCATCTACAATAAGATCTTCATCTTTTTTATGTGCATAATCTTCGATAAGTTTATCAGCTCTATGTCGACTTTTACATTCTTTGCAATCCATTAGTGGATCACTAAATCCTCCAACATGTCCTGATGCTACCCAAACTTCAGGATTCATTAATATAGCACTATCTAATCCTACATTATGGTGTGATTCTTGAACGAATTTTTTCCACCATGCTTTTTTAATATTATTTTTTAGTTCTACACCTAATGGTCCATAATCCCAGCTATTAGCTAATCCACCGTATATTTCAGATCCTGGATATATAAATCCTCTCATTTTACAAATACTAACTATTTCATTCATTTCTAATTCTTTACTCATTGTTATTGCCTCCTTTATTTGTGGTGTATATTTGACCTCATTTGCCTGTTTTTATCCATAATTATAAGGTTTCTGACCTCCGGAATCGCTTCGCGATTCCTACGTCGCGACACTCGCTAAATGAAAACAAGTTTTCATCGTTCTTCTGCTTTACCAAACAACCTACCCTGGAAATGGCATAGCCATTACCAGGGTCGCGGGCGTCGCTAAATGAAAACTCCGTTTTCACCGTTCTTCTGCTTTACCAAACAACCTACCCTGGAAATGGCATAGCCATTACCAGGGTCGCGGACGTCGCTAAATGAAAACTCCGTTTTCACCGTTCTTCTGCTTTACCAAACAAATTAGCAAGCTATTTGTTTGCTTTTGCAGTAGAACTTATGCGAAAACTTTGTTTTCGCTTAGCTCCTGTCTTCGCGGAAATTGGCAAGCCATTTGTTTGCTTTTGCTGAAGAACTTATAAGGTTTTTGACCTCCGGAATCGCTTCGCGATTCCTACGTCGCGACACTCGCTAAATGAAAACAAGTTTTCATTTATTCTTATGCTTTATCAGTCAAATTGGCAAGCCATTTGCCTGTTTAATCATAAGAATTCATAAGCGAAAACTTCGTTTTCGCTTAGCTCGTTGTTTCACGCACGAAAGAAAGTCCCTTGCTATTTATAAGCAAGGGACGATAAGTTACCGCGGTTCCACCCTAATTGGTACAAGTACCCATCTTTTATTAACCATGCTCCATTGCGCCTTTCGTAAGTTTTTGTTATGGAGCTCACACCCTTCTCCACTCGCTTGAAACTTCTTCTTACTACTCTTCAATGTCATAGCATGTATTTTATAATTTGTTTATAATAAGTTATCAAAGATATTATGCCTTGTCAAGTATTTTGGGTTTTGAATTATTTCTGTTGTCGGCTTATTAATGAGTAAATCCCATCCTTTATACTTAAACATTAGCTATTAAATAAATTATTGATCACTTTTTCTAATTTATTACTTGTTTTTTTCAAGGATTCATTTACATCTACTACTACATTACCTTTTCGTTGTACTTGCACAGTACAATCTGTAGCTATAGCGGCTACTGCTGCTATAATAGAGATAAATGGTGCTAACACCATTGTTACAGCTATAGCATTCACTGGAATGTTTACTAAGGTTTCATTGTCTTTCTTAATCGTGATTTTCGATACATTTCCCTCTTTTATTAACTGTTTAATTACATCAATAAGGTCTTTACTATTTACTTTATACTCTTCTTGTTTTTGACTTTCTTGATTATCTTGGGATTTACTTTGTTGAGATTTCAGTATAATAATAAGGGCTTTGTCATAATCTCCGCCAGTCTGTTCTAATGCCCGTATCGCCTGACTCGTATCACAATTCGTTTCTTCTATCAACTTATTTGCTATTTCTGTTAGAGTACTCAATGAATTCACCTCCAATTTTATTTAAACTACTGTTGTTAAATATTCTTAATTTAAACTGATACAGCTTGAATTAATAAACTATCTTTTCCTATGCTATTCGTTAATCTTAGCTAGGATTAATAGATTAAGAAAACATTAATGCTATACTTACTTATATTATCTCTAAAAATTCATAAGAGTATATTTTCTTATCTATATGATAGGTTATGTATTCATTCATTAACTTTATTAAATAATTAAGTAGATTTAAATTACACTGTAATTCTCCAACTTTTTTTAAATCACAATAGAGTAGTGTATTTAGTATTATTAATCCTTCTATAGAAATAGTATTGTCAAAATTGTTTATTTGTTTGCATTTTTTGCAAATAATACCACCACTTTTTTTTGAAAGATAGTATTCATCATACTCTTTTAAGCATTTGCTACAACTTTTTAAATTTGGTGCATATCCCATAAGGGCCATAAATTTAAGTTGATATGCTAATACTACAAGCTTAACGTTTTTATCCTTATTATCTGTTAATAAGCTTAGAGAATATAAAAGAAGATTTAATACTCTTTCATCTTTTTGTCCTTCCTCATGAGTTATGTTCAATATCTCTATTAAATAACTCGCTGCAGATAGTATACTTAAATCATTTCTAAGTTTATAAAATGATTCAATTAATTCTGTTTGGTTTATATGGGCAAATGTTTTTCCCGGGAAATATACAAAGTTACAATAACAAAATAATTGTGTTGTACCTATAAATTGACTTTTAGTTTTTTTTGCACCTTTTGCAATTGCTTGAATTTTTCCTTTTTCTTTAGTAAATATAGTAACAATTATATCATTGTCATTTAGAACCACTCTTTTTATTATTATTCCCGAGACCTTCTCCATAATTCTCCTCTATTTTTTATAACCTAAATCTCTAAGGTCAAATTCTTTATCACGCCAACCTGGACGAACTTTTACCCATATTTGTAAATTTACTTTACATGCTAGTAAATTTTCTATATCTTTTCTAGCCAATGTTCCAATCTTCTTTAACATTTTACCCTCTTTACCTATTATAATCCCCTTATGTGTTTTTCGTTCACAATAAATATTAACTTCTATATCGTATAACTCTCCACCTTTTCTTTCTTTCATGCTCATTACTTCCACAGCAATACCGTGAGGAACTTCTTCCATCAATAACTGCAATGCTTTTTCTCTAACTAATTCTGAAACTATTACTTTTTCTGGCTGTTCAGTTATCATATCATCTGGAAAATATTTAGGACCAACTGGTATATATTTCTCGACTAATTCTAATAAGTGATCTACATTCTTCCCATCTTTAGCTGAAATTGGAACTATATCGTCAAATCCATATTCTTTTAATTGATCGATTTTTTCCAACATATCTATTTGTTGCATCTTGTCCATTTTATTTATAACGAGAATTTTAGTTGTTTTAAGATCTTTTAGATTATTCATTATATACTGATCCCCTGGTCCTATTTTTGCTGATTCATCAACTAAAAAAAGAACCACATCTACTTCTTTTAAGGTCTGTGTAGCTGCATCAACCATAAAATTTCCTAATTTATTTTTTGGTTTATGCATTCCTGGCGTATCGATAAATACCATTTGATAGTTTTCCGTAGTATGAACACATCTAATTGTATTACGTGTAGTCTGTGGCTTAGAAGATATAATTGCCATTTTTTCTCCTAATATATTATTTAATAGTGTAGATTTACCTACGTTTGGTCGTCCTATAATACTTATAAAACCTGATTTGAATTCTTTTTTCATTTGTTCCTCCATTTTTTTGTTATTCACCTAATAAGCAGATGTTACTTATATCAAACAGGTCGCTGTGGGCAGCGACCCCTACAGTTTGTGGGTACATAGTGGGTAGATATCTGTGTGGATAACCCCTACAATTAGTTTTTCATTAAATAAGGTTTTCTTTTGAAAATGAACAAGGTAATAATTCTTTTATAGAACTTTGTTTTGTTTTTCCATTTGCATTTACCAAAACAATATCTATATTGCTTCCAAATTCTCTAATAACTTGTCTACATATACCGCATGGATAGATAAAATCTTCTTCATCTGAAGATATGGCAATAGCTATTATTCTATCTATTCCTTCAGATACACCTTTGAATATAGCTGTTCTTTCAGCACAATTAGAAGCTCCATAGGAAGCGTTCTCTATGTTACATCCACTATAAATTTTTCCATTATCAGATAGTATAGCAGCCCCTACTCTAAAATGTGAATATGGGGAATACGAAAATTCCTTAGCTTCTATAGCTGACTTAATTAATTCAGAATAATTTTCTTTTTCCATATATTCCTCCCCAAATTTATTTTAAGTAAACAACTTACAGAGTTGTTGTCAGATAAATATATATGCAACTCAGGTTACCTTAAAATATTTTATTGTAAAATATTAATACTCCAATAATCACAGATAGTATAGAGCTAATTAAAACAGCGCCAGCAGCTACATCTTTTCCAATCTTAGCAAGTATTTTGTATTCTTCTGTTACTAAGTCTATTGTTTTTTCAATAGATGTATTTATCATTTCACTAGTAACTACTATACTTATAGTTAAAAGTAATAATATCCATTCTATGTGACTTAGTCTTACATAGATACCCAATATCAATACAATTATTGCAATAAAAAAATGAATTCTTATATTTCTTTGTGTATTAAAAGAGTATAAAATACCTTGAAATGCAAATTTAAAACTATCTACAAGTTTTTTCATTATATTACTCCGTATTATAAATTTAAATTCTTAACAACTTCTTTTTCTTTTATTCTCATTGCCACCTTGTCCTCTTCATTCATATGATCATATCCAAGAAGATGGAACATTCCGTGTATAGTTAAGTAACATAATTCTCTTTCAAATGTGTGTCCATATTCTATGGCTTGTTCTTGGGTCTTGGGAATAGAAATTATGATGTCACCTAGTAAAATAATTTCATGTTTTAAATCCTTCTCTGACTCAATCATTGGAAATGATAGTACATCTGTTGGACAATCCTTATTTCTATATGTATTATTTAACTGATGAATTTCGTCATTATCTACTAATGACAAACTTATTTCACAATTTTGCGGAAATTTTTGTACCACCAAACACTCTCTTACACACTTTTCTAATTTTGGCACAAGCGCTTCATCAAATGATATTTCACTTCTCTTATCTATATATAAGTCCATTTATACCTCCAATTTTTATGTTCTCGTCCTTTTTGGATATTGTTTTATTTTTATGTCTTGGCAAATGTCAAGTGAACGCTTTGGGGTTAAAGATTCTTCGTCGCTTCTCTCCTCTGAATGACTGGAGGAGGTGTTCCTTCTTAATGACCGGAGGGCCTTGGGCTCTAGGCAAGTGAATGCTTCGGGGTTAAAGATTCTTCGTCGCTTCTCTCCTCTGAATGACTGGAGGAGGTGTTCCTTCTTAATGACCGGAGGGCCTTGGGCTCTAGGCAAGTGAATGCTTCGGGGTTAA
>NZ_WHNX01000037.1 GCF_009362815.1 Alkalibaculum sporogenes
ACGCGGGTAGTCGCCAAATGTCTGCAAGCAGACGCTTGGCTCGTTACCTTCGCGATTACTTAAAGAAACATGCTTTGCCTGTTTCTTTGCGCCACGCGGGTAGTCGCCAAATGTCTGCAAGCAGACGCTTGGCTCGTTACCTTCGCGATTACTTAAAGAAACATGCTTTGCCTGTTTCTTTGCGCCACGCGGGTAGTCGCCAAATGTCTGCAAGCAGACGCTTGGCTCGTTACCTTCGCGATAATTAAAAAGAGTTGATTGGTATTACTTAACAATCAACTCTTTTAACTAATATTATTCTAATGCATTTTCTATTGCTTTTAGTATTACTTTACTACTATAAGTTGCTCCACTAACTATATCTACATCAAGTGTTTGAGCTTCTACGACTTTCTGCGTAATTATTTCAGCGGGGGCACCTCTACCATATTCATGTTCAATTAAATCAATCTGCGTTATTTCATGATTATTTATTGTTACCTCTACAACTGCATATACTGGAGACCATTTATAACTACCTATGTACACTCCATCTTCTACTTCTGTTAGTTCTACATCAGATATAGGTAATTGTTGTAGTTCTTTTAAGTCACTCTTAACATACGCTGTAATTCCTATGATCACGAGTACTATTGCAATCAAGATTAAGACAATTAATATAACTATTTCTCGTTTCTTTTTTTTCATTTGAGATCTCCTTTGAATACACATATCATCTTTTTTATAATAACAAGTATTAACCAAAATTTTACTCTTGAACATTACTTAAAATTGATGCTTAAATATTATTTCTTTTTTATTTCATCATATATATTATACTATTTATAATAATAATACTAGCCATAATAAAATCCAAACTCAAACCTTTTATATCAAATTAACCTAGTTATTCTATTTAGTATTCCTGCATATAATTTAATAAGATAATACAAAGGAGTGCTTTTAATGAATAAATTTAAATTATTTGCTTTTATTTTAGTTGTATCAACTATAATTTTTGCTTCTTACTCTGTTTTCTTTACTAGCACATCTGACGAGACATACTATACAAGGGCTGTAGTAGTTGATCCTAAATCTGATATCGAAGATTTCATAGAAAGTGAAACTGATGATGTACAAGTAGTTAATGTACGTATTTTAGAAGGTTTATATGAGGGAAAAGAGATTATTGCTAAGTACCAACTAAGCTATAATTATAGCGGACAATATAACTCTATAAAGCTAAGTCAAGGTGATGAGGTATTTATACAATTGCTAGTGGATGAAAACAACTTCCTTACCGAAGCATATGTAGTAGAGATTGCTAGAGATAAATATCTACTTTATTTGCTACTAGCTTTTGCCTTCTCTTTAGTACTTGTAGGGCGTTCTAAAGGTATTAGAGCAATTATTTCTCTCTTTATAACCATAACAGCTGTAATAAAGATATTATTACCTGCTATACTAAAAGGTTATGATCCTGTTTTGGTTTCTGTTGTTGTGTGTATCTTGATTATTTGCATTTCATTATTGATAGTCAGTGGATTCAACCGAAAAACCTTTTCTGCAATAATAGGAACAACAGGAGGAGTGGTTCTTGCAGGAATTATCGCAATTATTATAGGAAGTTTAGCAAAAATAACAGGTTTGGGAAATGATGAAGCACAAATGCTTATTGAAATGCCACAACAGATCAATTTTGACTTTAGCGGTTTATTATTTTCTGGGATTATTATCGGAACTATGGGAGCTACAATGGATGTAAGTGTTTCTATTGTAGCAGCAATTCATGAAATAAAAATTAATTCTCCTAGAATAAAATCTGTTGATCTACTTAAGGCTGGAATGAACGTAGGAAAAGATACTATGGCAACTATGGCTAACACTTTAATTTTAGCCTATACAGGAGGATCACTACATCTCATGTTACTATTAATGGCCAATGATACTCCCTTCAGTCAAATTATCAATTGGGATATGATTTCATCAGAAATTCTAAGAGCACTATCAGGAAGTATGGGTGTTGTCATTACCATTCCCATAACAGCATTTGCCGCATGTATTGTTGAAGAACGTGGAGCAAATAAAAATATGAATAATTATAGGAGAAGATAGAGTATGCAAAATTTATTACACTACCTACACTACCTCTAAATGTGCATTAACAACTATTAATTAAATTAATTATGTTAGTGCATTATCGGACAATCCCATACTATGTAATGCATATGATTTGCCGTGTACTACACCTGATCCTGAGACAATAGTCGATTTTCTTGACCATACATCTTTAGCATATTGATTTCTCGAACTAATTGCTACTGCTGCTGCAGTATAATATAACTTTCTTGTATCTTCATCAGTTACACCCTCAAGTTTTTTATGAAGATCTATGACCACATCTCTTTGATTTTTCGTAAGTGTTGGATTTTTAGGATTTGTAAGTTTATTATTTTTTCCTGCTAAAGCCTCTACAATAAGATTTTTTGCCGTTTGCTTAACTGATCCGTTTTGTACAGCAATATCAAAAGCCAATGCATATCCTCTAACTGTTCCTACTCCAATGTCAGAGTCATTGACAATTCTATCCGCTTTATTAAAATATGGCTTTGCGTATTTATCTTGAATTTTCATAAAATTTTCATTTTTAACTAATTTATTAAACGCTCCGTTCCACGGTTCTTTTAATTTGTTATTACTATTATTAATAGATTTCGCCCACTGTAATTGTTCAGTTCTACTTTTTCCAAGCATTGACCTGATTTCATCTGCCATAGATACACTCTGTAAATTACCTTTAGAGTCTTTCACTGTTACTGTGCCGGAAAATATTTTGTTAAAATCTGCATGTGAAGAAATTTCTTTCAAAAGTGGCTGTAAAGTCCCTGACCCAAGATTCCACTGTAAATACCCTATAGAAATGCCTTGTCCATCAAAGTTTCCAGCAACTTCTCCACCTTCATACATTCTACTAATGTTTCTAGATATTTCTTGAGCTGTACTTGCTGTATATTCTCCTGTACCATAAGAAGGTAGAAATTGCGTGTAATCATTACTTCCATACGCTTCTGCTTTAGGCAAGTTCACACTGCCAAGCAAACACCTAAGTGTCAGGGCATTTTGCATGGGAGTTCCTATAGAAACATGCTCTAAAGAATCACTCATATCTGCTGCCAAAATAGCAGCATTAAGTACATTCGTAAATGAGTCTACAACAACATTACTTGACCTTGTTTTTTGATTATTCTTTTGAATTATATTATTAATTTTAGAAGTATCTATTTTGTTTTCCATCCATTGCACCCTCCACAATGTTATATAGAATTTATTATACCACTGAATACAATAATATTCGACATTATTTACCTAAAATATCACGACTATCACATGAAAAATTATTTAAAATACGCTTTTCTGTTTTGTTATTTATCATTTAATGGTTCTACGAACCCTTTTTAAAAAAACATATCAAAGTAGCTAACTATATAGAGTATTTTTAAAACATTAGCAAACGATAGCTTCGCTTAATTCAAAAGAAGGAAAAGAGAACCGTTAAGATTTTTTTCTGTTTGAGCACAGCGAGTTTAAAAAATTTAGGTTCTCTTTGAGTTCTTTCCATTTGTGTTGGCGAGAGCGTGTTGGCGTTTGTTTTAAAAATACGCTTCTCTCACACATAATGTGTATAAGTATTAGAAAATTCTATTCAATGAGGATAAACTAACCATACTTTTTAAAAGGTAATTATTACATTTTTAATGTTTTATAAGCTGATTTGCCAGAGTGTTTGCCAAGTACAAATTGATTTGTTCTTCCTAAGAGAGTTGGATCAAGATACTGATAATTACTTTTATCTTTTAGCAGACCGTCGACATGTATACCTGATTCATGAGAAAACACTCCTTCTCCCACAATCGGTTTACCTAAGCTTTGGAATCTACCTGAGTAAAATTCAACTAGCTTTGATATGGCAACTAATTTATTAGTTTGTATATTCGTTTTGCATTTTTCCATATACAAAAGTGACATTACTATTTCTTCTAATGGTGTATTCCCAGCTCTTTCCCCTAATCCATTAATACTACAACTAATGTAATTAGAACCACCTTTATAAGCTGCAAGCGCATTTGCTGTAGCCATTCCAAAATCATTATGACCATGATAATCTATTTCAGTATTTAGTTCTTCTTTTAACTTCCTAATTATTTCTATAGTTTGAAAAGGACTTAATACACCTAAAGTATCTGCATATCTTAACCTAGTTGCTCCAGCTTCTATTGCGACTTTATATAGATTAATTAAAAAATCTTCATCTGCTCTAGAAGCGTCCTCAGCTCCAACTGATACCCTACACCCTTTTTTAATGGCATACTCTATAATACGACTAATGTCTAAAATTATATGTTCAGGAGTTTTTCGTAGTTTTTTTTCAATTTGTATAAAGGAAGCAGGTACAGATATATGAATATTTTTTACACCTGTTTTTAAGGATGCCTCTATATCATCAAAATGTAGTCTATTCCATGTAAGGAGTTCAGATTTAAGATCTAACTGCGACACTTTTCTAATAGCTTCAATCTCTTCATCTCCCATAGCAGGTATGCCTACCTCAATAACATCAACTCCTAAATCAGTTAATGCACTAGCAATCTTCACCTTAGTATCACAATTAAAATCAACTCCCGGTGTTTGTTCGCCATCTCTAAGAGTCGTATCTATTATATGTAGTCTCATCTATGCTCACCACTCTTTAAATTCTATTTTAATGTTTTCAATTTTCACTCTTAATAAACTAGCTTAGAATCCTCTTACTCCAGGATTAAAATGCACACTATATCACCAATCTTTCTATGGTTTCACCATTTTCTAGTGCATCAACAATTTCTTCTACATCATCTGAGGTTACTTTACCATACCATATTTGTTGTGGATAAATCATAACCACGGGTCCCATAGAACATAATCCAACGCATCCTGTGCTAGAAACCATTACTTCACTATCTAATCCTCTATCCTGAATTTCCTCGTTAAAATTTTGAATGATATCTATTGCACCTTTTTGAAGGCAAAACCCTTTATTTTCTCCTACTAATCTCGCACTTCCACATACAAAAACATGGTACTTTGGTTTTTCCATTTACAACACTCTCCTATTTTAATAATTTACACTCATAACTCACACTATAAAGTTCAAAGTAATAATAAAATCTATTTCAAGAAAAGCGTCTTCGACGCGTTTCAAGTAAGATAGTAAAATTTGGACCTCAGCGAGCTAGTCTAACTTTACTATCTTAAAATAAGATTTTACAAAGCATTAATAACTTAAAATCACTATCTTAATAATATATTTTTAATACATATATAAAACTAAGAGGATGAAGCGACGGGGGGGTAAGATCCTTCATCACAACATTTAGAATTTGTCGATTTAGTTACACATATTAATTTGCTTGTGATATATCTTCACTTAATTTTCCTACTGCGTCAGCTCTGCATTGTCTACAGTGAAACATTTGAGTTACTAACATGTCGCAATCTCTTCTTAATTTTGTTAGTTCTTTTTTAGACATAGACTCATGATTTTCAAAGGCGGTTCCTTTTACAGGGATTAGGGACATAATATTTGTTAAGGTAACACCTAAACTTTTTACTTTCCCCACTACATCCTTTACGTGAAAGTCATTTACACCTTTGATTGCAACAATATTAACCTTACACATGACGTCTAAACTCCTTAATATTTCTAAACCTTTCAATTGGTTCTCTAGTAATTTTTTTGATGCCTCTATTCCTTCTAATCTCGTTCCTTTGTAATCTATATAATCGTATACCTTTTCACCAATAGTTGGATCTACTGCATTAATGGTTACAGTTAGATGCGTAACACCTAAATCATTTAGCTCATTTGCATACTCTGGAAGTAGTAGTCCATTTGTAGATAAACATATAGCAACATGAGGATGATTTTCTCTTATTAGTTGAATAGTTTTTTTAGTCTTATCAAAGTTTGCCAAAGCATCTCCTGGTCCTGCAATTCCCATAACCGTTAAATTTTCAACCTTGCTATTATAGTATTCAAATGTATTTAAGGCCTTCTCCGGCGTTAAAAGATTACTAGTAACTCCTGGTCTACTTTCATTTTGACAATCAAATTTCCTATTGCAAAACTTACATTTAATATTACATATTGGCGCTACTGGCAGATGTATCCTTGCATTATCATGAGCATTTTTGTTGTAACATGGATGTTTTAATGTTTTATCCATAGTTTCTTTTGATAAACCGGTTTTTAAATATGTATTTTTATCAGCTTTTCCTGAACATCCTCTACAATTGCGCATTCTTGTTACCCCCTTTATTTACATAAAATTCGTTATATAATCTTTCTCGATATCCATGGTGCTTAATATCTAATAGAGTGTTAGTAATTTCATCTAGAAATCTTAGACTTCCGTTATAACCAACATATAGTTTTCGTTGAGCTCCAATATGATCGTGAATAGGAAAACCTATTCTTACGAGATCAGTACCTTCTTTTTCTTTAATAAACTTACCTTCTGAATTTCCAATAAGTAAATTAGGCTTTAATTCTTTGACATATTTATGAATAGTTTCAAAATCTGTATCGGGAATCACTACAGATTCATTTAACTTCAATAAATCTCTTATTTTATATGATTTAGATCCAGATGCAACAATCATAGGTTTAATACCATTTTCATTACACAATGTAGTCACTGCATATACGATTTCTGGATCACCGTAAATAGCTGCTCGCCCTTCACCATTATATTTATGAGAATCAACTATGGCATCTAACATTCTTCCTCGTTCTTCAACTAGGCTAACGGGTATTTCTCTACCAGTGATTGTACATAACGCTTTTATAAAGGAATCTACATTTTTCATACCTATTGGGATTGGACATTGATATAAGGGCACTTGATGCAGATCTTCTAAATATTTACCAGGGCTATAAATGTCATCAATGAGAACAGACAATTCAATAGTTGCTTTTGCACCTGACATTTGTTTAATGTCTTCTATTGATGTTCCACCATCAGGTATTTTAGTAAAGTTTTCCTTATATGGTGCATCTAATGTCTCAGAAGTATCTGGAATTAGAACATACTCTACTTGAAACAACTCTATAATTCTTTTGATTTCTCGTATATCTGCTGAAGTAATATTGGAAACAATAATATTGATTTTCTCATTTGGTATAGCCTGTTTTTCATTATAAAATGAAATAATGTTTCTTATTGTATGATAATATCCTTCAAAATGAGACGCACCATATCCTGGAGTCGATACAGGAATAATATCTAAGCAACTAATATCTTTCTTTTGTTTAAATTCTTCTATTATTCCTCTAATATCTTCTCCAATAGTTTCTGCTAAACATGTAGTGAGAACTCCTATAACTTTGGGGCTATATGATTCCATCACATTCATAATCCCATGTTTTAAGTTCTTTGCACCGCCATATATAGTTCCATTCTCACTTAGGGAAGTTGAGGCGATGTCAATAGGTTCGTTATAATGGGTAGCAATATGTCTTCTAATGTAAGTACTACAACCTTGTGAGCCGTGCATTAAAATCATAGAATTTTCTATACCTTTAAATGCTAGGGAACCACCCATGGGCATGCACATTTTACACGGATTAACATCTAAGTTTACATAGTTTTTATTCATATCGTCACCCCTCCCTTACTAAATTCCACACTGGGCTATTTACTGTTAAGTCTACTTCTTTTGCAAAATTTACTGCCCCTTCAAACCCTAATAAAGGTAGTTTTCTTTCATGATTGTGGTCAATAAACGCAATGCCTAATTTATAAGCTAAAGGTCTTTCCTTAACTCCGCCAACTAATAAATCTGCTCCTTTTTCTTTGATGAATTTCTGTAATTCTGTTGGATTAGTGTCATCTAAGATAACCGTTCCTTCTTCTGCTAATTCTTTGATAGTATCATATTCCTCTTGTCGTCCAGTCTGTGTTCCCACCATAACAGTAGTCATACCTAATTCATTGAATTGTTTGATTAGTGAAATAGCTTTAAATCCTCCTCCAACATAGATTGCAACTTTTTTGCCAGCACATTTTTCTTTATACTTTTGGAGAATTGATGCAATGTCTGCTTTCTTTTGTTTGATAAATACTTCAGTATCTCTTATGATTTTTTTGTCACCGGTCAGCCTCGCAACGTTGAGAAGTGAATTCGCAGTATCTTGAATCCCAAAGAAACTAACTTGTTCATATGGGATTTTAAACCTTTCCTCCATCATTTTAGCTAAATAGATACTTGAGCCAGCACATTGAACAATATTAAATGATGCATTTTGTGCCTTTTTTAACTTCTCTATAGTTGAATCTCCAGTTACTCCAGTTATCATATTGACACCAATCTCTTTAAAATAATTATTTAAAATCCATACTTCACCTGCTAGATTAAAATCTCCAAGATAGTTAAGGGTTCTATGATCTTTAATGTCAATTTTGTATTCTTTATCGTCCATTAATGAAATAATTGCATTACATGCTGCTTGATAACCGTCTTTTTTACTTCCAGCAAATCCTGAAGACTTTACTGGTATTACTCTAATATTGTACTTTTTTTCAGCTTGTTTACAGACTGCATCTAAATCATCACCTATAACTCCTACAACACAAGTTGAATATACAAATATAGTCTGTGGTGACATTGACTCAACAATTTCATCAATTGCACCTGCTAGCTTTTTTTCTCCTCCAAATATAATATCTCTCTCTTGTAAATCAGTAGAAAAACTATTTCTATACATCTCAGAGTCACTACTAAGGCTACCTCTTATATCCCATGTATAACTAGAACATCCTATAGGACCATGAATAATATGAACAGCATCAGTAATTGGATTTAATACAACTCTAGCTCCACAATATACACAAGCTCTTTGACTTACAGCACCTGAAATACTATGTTGGTCACATTTAATGCCTTGCTCTTTATTCTTTTCTTTTACTACAATATGTTTTTTTCTATCTTCTAGCGTATAAGCCTCAACTGATTTTTTCATGTATATCCCTCCCTAGCTCTTAGCTCTTAGCTCTTAGCTCTTAGCTCTAAATACCTAAAGCTAAGAGCTAATAACTAAAGAAAGAGCAAATAAATATTATAAATTTATTTGCTCCCTCGCCAGTTATTTACTTCTATATACATAGTGTTTTTTAATTACATCACTAATTCAAAGTCTTCTTCTGCACATTCCATATCGTATTTATCTAAGAATGCAGTGCTAATTTTTTCGATTATTCTCATAGCACCCTTATAACCTACACTAGGAAAATAACTATGTCCAACTCTATCTAATATAGGAAAACCTAATCTTACTAATGGAATATTCTCTGCCCTTGCAATATATTTACCATATGTATTTCCTATAAGCATATCAACTGGCTCGTTTTTTATCCATTGATGTAGATCCATCAAATCTCCGGAAGCTTTTACCTTGGCATCTTCTATCCCCGCTTGCTCTAGCATCTCATTTATTTGCTTTTCAAAGGCGTTTCCTGGTGTACCTGTTAATATGCTAGTTGGAATTAACCCTAAGCTAATAGCAAATTCAGTCATAGCTATCACAATGTCTGGATCTCCAAATATGGCAACCTTTTTACCGTGATAGTGGTTGTGAATATCAACCATTATATCTACTAATTGACCTCTTTCAGTTTCTAACTCCTTTGGAATAGATTTACCAGTTAATTCTAAGAATTTCATTATCATATCATCTGTTGCTTTAATTCCTAAGGGAACTTTTATTGTATGCGCTTCCACATCACTTTTCTTTTCTAATTCAAATGCAGCAGCTTCTGATGCAAATTTCCCCATCGCTACCGTAGCCTCACAGTTACCTAGATCCTTTATCTCATCGACAGTAACTCCGCCGTCAGGATACATTTCATATTTCCCAGTATTAGGTGTGTTTACTACTTCACTAGTATCAGGGAACATAATAAATGGAATTCCTATTAGCTTTAGAATTCTCTTAACTTCTGACATGTCGCTAGGCTCAACATAACCAGGAATGATAGCTAATTTTCCATTTTCAATAATTTTTTCGTCATTTACCAAATGAGAAACAATAGCCTTTGTCATATTAGAGAATCCATTGACATGTGATCCATAATAACTTGGAGTATTTGCGTATATTACGTGTTTTCCTTCAGGTATTTTAGTATCACGTATAATTTCAGTTAAATCATCACCAATAGTTTCTGATAAACAAGTAGTATTTACAGCTACAACATCAGGATTATATATTTCAAATACAGTCTCTAAGCCTTTTTTAAGATTAGATTTTCCACCGAATACACATGCTCCCTCTGTAAATGAACTGGTGGATGCAACGATTGGATCTCTAAAGTGCCTAGTTAAATGCATTCTATGAAAAGAACAACATCCTTGAGATCCGTGACTATGAGGAAGGCATCCATGTATTCCTAAAGCTGCATACATAGCACCAATAGGTTGACATGTTTTAGCAGGATTTACAACTAATGCACTTCTTTTTGTTATCTCCTTTGGCGTATTTTCTAACATACTTCCTCAACTCCTTCTGTGTTAATTTTTCCTTTTAGTATTGGTTCTTTCTTCCACGGTGGAATTGTATAACTCCATGCTGGTGTGTGAATCCCAGCAGCTGTATCTCTAGCAAAATTAACAGCTCCTCTAAAACCTGCATAAGGCCCTGAATAATCGTAAGAATGCATTTGTTTAGAGTATATCCCCATCTTTTGCACGATATATTTGTCTTTAACACCAGAACCAAAGAACGATGGTTTTAAAGCCTTAATTACCATTTCTGTTTCAAGGTGATTTAAATCATCAATAACAATTGTTTGATCTTTCATATCCACGACTAAACCAGGATAATCATTTATGGGTAATTCCTTTTTAAGTTGTTCTAGTCTCTCAATCGGAATTCTTAAACGATATTTTTTTTCATCTTTTTCTACTTTAATTTCTTCAATATTCCTAGTATCTGCATCTAATTTAATATATGGAATTACATCTCTACCTTCATAATCATCTCGATGACCAAACTCATAACCGGCCATTATCGTATCCATTCCTATTTCTTTTAATAAACCTTGATAATGATGAGCTCTTGATCCACCTACAAACAACATAGCAGTTTTCCCTTTACACATATTCTTATAATGTTTCATCTCATCTTTAATTGCCTCAACTTCTTCTGTAATTACAGTCTCTGTTCTAGCATATAGTTCTTCATTATCGAAAAACTTAGCCATGTTTCTAAGTGTTTGAGACATATTTTCTATACCTATAAAATTTACTTTCATCCATGGCATACCGTATTTTATCTCTATCATTTCAGCTATATAATTTATAGATCTGTGACATTGGATAATATTCAAATCTGAATTATGAGCTTTTGCAATATCTTCATACTCAGCATCACCAGTCATGGTGGTATTAACTGTATATCCAATTTTATTTAGTACTCTTTTTATTTCCCATTCATCTCCACCTATATTGTACTCACCTAATATATTAATCATAAATTGTTTTTGATCTTCTACTGGTATATCAACTGTTCCAATAACTTCTCTCATGAGATTATTATTAGCAATATGATGTCCTGCTGATTGACTAACACCTTTATAACCTTCACAGCTAAAAGAAAGCACTGGTATACCATACTCTTTTTGGGCTTTTTTTGCTACTGCTTGAATGTCATCACCAATAAGGCCTACTGGGCAGGTCGCAGCAATAGAAATAGCTTTAGGGTTAAAAATTTCAACTGCTTCTTTAATAGCTTGAGCTAATTTTTTATCCCCTCCAAAGACAATATCACTTTCTTGCATATCAGTAGTAAATGAATAATTGATAAAATTCTTACTACCTTCTCTTGTTCTACCCTTATTTCTTCTTGTACTCCAAGTGTAGTAAGCACATCCTACTGGTCCGTGTGTAATATGAACCATATCTACAATGGGGCCGATTACTACGCCTTTACATCCTGCATAGGCACATCCTCTATTTGTAATAATTCCTGGTAGAGTCCTGGTATTTGCTGAAATTTCTTTATTTTCATTAGAATCTTTAATAAGAATATGCTCTTTTCTATTTTTCATTACTTTAGCAGGATACTTATCTAATATCTTATCAACTACTTTGTTTAAATCATCTTTCATAAACTATATCTCCTTCCATGTCTTTGAGTACATGAGTCATTCACAACTTCATAACCCTAGGGCAGCAGTCTTAGCCGACTAGCAATATTCTATATTCTCTACGACTTCTTTAAAAAATTTAAATGAGGTAATGTCAAAAAACACGCTTGGTATATGACTTTAATTTACATGGATAGTCGTCGTATGTATGCAATCATCCTTGGCTCGTTTTCTTAAAAATAATAAGAATGCTATCAAATTGCTAATTCACCAGTTTCGTCTGTTCTTACTCTAATAGCATCCTCTATTGGTGAAACGAATATCTTCCCATCTCCCATATTATTTGTTTGATTAATTTCAATAATTATATTAACAATTTTTTTCACATCTTCATCCGGTGCAACAATAGTTAATAATCTCTTAGCTATTAACCTTCCTTTTTCAGTTATAGTCTCTAATACTTCAGGCGAACTAATTTCTTTACCCTCTATTAGATCTTCTAATATATCCATATTTATCATCTTTTTACCTCTGCCATTAACTTTTTTACATAGCATTGCGGGATAGCCTGCTCGAGACAGAGCTTCTTTTGTCTCATTCATTTTATTCATTCTAATAATTGAAATAATCTCTTTCATTTAGAAAACCCCTTTACAATTCATTTGCGCCACTGCTTATTGTATACACGTCTTCCACTACATTGACAAAAATCTTACCATCTCCAAATGTACCTTCACCTGTTTTTGCATTTTTAGAAATGATTTTAACTACTTCATCTTTTGAGTCATCTTCTACTACTAACATTAACATCTCTTTTTGTAGCTCATCATAACGGACATTCCCAACTTTTATACCTCTTTGCTTTCCTCTACCAATAACATCAACTTTTGTCACCGCAGAATATCCAGCATCTAATAATTCATCTAATATAATTGAAGTTCTCTCAGGCCTTACAATAGCTCTGATCATTTTCATAACTTTCACTCCTCTTTAAATTTGTAAATTTAAATTGCATATTTATAAAATTTATTTAACCTATACTATTTTGATATAAGATTAGCTTCATAAAATCTTATTTAAATATAATATTAATTGAGTCTCAATACTTTTCTAACGTATTAATTCATAATTATAATCTACACAGGTAGTTGTGGAAGAACGATACACTTTTCAGCAATTATCCGAAAAATCCGTATTCCATTAAGATTTCTTCTAATCTATCTTGACTCATTGGTTTTGGTGTTACAAACATTTTATTATCTTCAATTGCTTTTGCTAATGCTCTATATTCGTTAGCTTGTTGTTCATCTGGACTAAATTCTATAACTGTCTTTTTATTAATTTCTGCTCTTTGTACTAAATTATCTCTTGGTACAAAATGTATAAGTTGAGTACCTAATTCTTTTGCAAAATGTTCTAACATCTCACGTTCATTATCCACCATTCTGCTATTACAGATTATTCCACCTAATTTAGTTCCACCTGTGTCTGCATATTTTTGAACACCCTTACTAATATTATTTGCCGCATACATTGCCATCATTTCGCCACTAGCCACTATATAAATTTCTTCTGCCTTACCTTCACGGATTGGCATTGCAAAACCTCCACATACAACATCACCAAGTACATCGTAGAATACATAATCTAAATCATCTGTGTAAGCACCTAATTGTTCTAATAAATTGATTGAAGTTATGATACCTCTACCTGCACAACCTACACCTGGTTCTGGACCACCAGATTCAACACATTTAATTCCCATAAAACCCGCCTTTAGTACTGCATCTAATTCAATATCTTCGCCTTCTTCTCTCAATGTATCTAATACTGTTTTTTGAGCTAAGCCACCTAATACTAATCTAGTTGAATCAGCTTTTGGATCACAACCAATAATCATTATTTTGTTTCCCATTTCTCCTAATGCAGCCGTCAAATTTTGTGTAGTAGTTGATTTTCCAATACCGCCTTTACCATAGATTGCAATTTGTCTCATATCATTCACCCTTTCTGATTTATAAAGATTAGCGTCTGTGACGCTTTATTTAAGTATGATAGTAGATATTTAACTATCATAAAATAAAAAGACGTTATTCAGTTTGTTTTCTGAATAACGTCTTTGTTATCGATAATTATATTATTGTAAAAAAAAAGACGTTATCCAGTGGATTCCTGAATAACGTCATCGTAATTTATATGAACTTTTGTTAATTTAATTAATCTTAACATATAGAAATAAACAAATCAATAACTTTTTAATGAAAAATATAGTTTTTTTGTGTATTTTTAATGTGTTTCCCGAACTATATTTAATATTTTTATATAAACATAAAGTATTTATATAAATTTAAGGTTTTCTTCTTCTTGTTCAATATTTAAATGTCCATAAGCTTTTTTAGTTACTACTCTGCCTCTTGGAGTCCTCTGTATAAATCCTAATTGTAGCAAATATGGTTCATAGACATCTTCAATAGTGTTCTTTTCCTCGTCGATAGACGCAGCTAAAGTATCTAAACCTACTGGTCCACCATCAAATTTATAAATAATACTTAAAAGCATTTTTCTATCTACTTCATCTAATCCAATGGGATCTACTTCTAATAATTTCAGTGCATTAATCGTAGTATCAAAATCAATATTGCCGTTATTTTTTATTTGTGCATAGTCTCTAATTCTCCTAAGAAGTCTATTTGCAATTCTTGGCGTACCTCTCGATCTTTTAGATAATTCCATAGCTGCTTTAATATCTACTTCCGTATTAAAAATTTCTGCGGATCTAGTTATAATCTCTCTAAGCTCTTCATTAGTATATATTTGAAGTCTACAGATTACTCCAAACCGATCTCTTAAAGGTGATGTTAGTAATCCTGCTCGAGTTGTAGCTCCTATTAAAGTAAACTTAGGCAAATCTAATCTAATAGATCGAGCTCCTGGGCCTTTACCTACTATAATATCTAATGCATAGTCTTCCATAGCTGGATACAGTATTTCTTCCACACTTCTATTTAACCTATGTATTTCATCTATAAATAAAACATCACCTTCATTAAGATTTGTAAGTATTGCCGCTAAATCACCTGGTTTTTCTATAGCCGGTCCCGATGTAATTCTAATATCTACTTTTAGTTCATTTGCTATAATTCCTGCCAAAGTAGTTTTTCCTAAGCCTGGTGGACCATAAAGCAAAACGTGATCTAATGTTTCATTTCTCTGTTTTGCTGCCTGAATAAATATATTCATTCTTTCCTTGACTGATTCCTGCCCAATATACTCACTTAAAAACTTTGGTCGTAAGGTTTTTTCAATTTCTCCTTCTTGTTCTATTAAATCAGTGGTGATTATTCTTTTATTCAAAGTTACACATCCTTCGTCAACTTACCATTCAACACTATCAACTATAGATTACTCTTAGACCAATCTAGTGACACTTTGTATCCAACCTTTATTTTTAATTTTGCTAGTAACATAGTTACAGATATAGCTAATAGCTTTACTTCTATTGTTTCCTTTTGCTATCTTTACTTGTTAGAGATTTTTTAATTAAGTCTTCTACTCCCATGTCTTGTTTGTATACTTTGTCTATTAACTGAGTGGATTCATTATAATTATACCCTAATGTCATTAGTGCTGCTACTGCATCATCTTTAACATCATTATTAACTTTGTCATTTGAGCTTATAGTAGTGTCTTCTAAGATTGATAAATTCTTGAACTTATCCTTCAGTTCAAGTATAATTCTATTTGCAGTTTTCTTGCCTATACCAGGTGCCGAGGATAAAGCCTTTTCATCACCCATTGCAATATACTTAAGTATTTCGTTAATTTTAAACTTAGATAACATACCAAGGGAAACTTTAGGCCCAATTCCAGAGATACTAAGCAAATCTTTAAATATTTCACGTTCATCTTTTTGATTAAAGCCATAAAAAGAAATTTCATCCTCTCTAATATGTTCATGGATATATAATTTAGTGAATTCATCCTCTTTACTTATATTTCCTAAAGTATTTAACGATATAAAAACAGCATAGCCTATGCCATTACATTCTAAAATTACTTTATCGTCATAAATATCAGCTATATGACCTTTAATATACTCGTACAATAAAAAACCCCCTTCTTATATAAATATTATATAAAAAAGGGCTATTTATAGCAAGTAACGAAATGTATGATACTTCTTATTAAACAGTTAGTTCACTTGCTTAATGTTATAAAAACACATGATATCTTATTTATGTCGTAAAATTTTTGCCACTACTCATAATTCTCTAGCATATCGTACAGTTCCTCTTTCTCCTTTACAAATATACCTTCCTCTAATTTAGGTATCTCATTATGATGTAACAATGCTATGGGAGTACTTGTCACTGTATGGAGTACTTCAACTCCCTCCATATCGAAAGTATATACTGCTACCATTTTCTCACCATCTGGGTTATCATAGGTACTAATTTTGTAGTATTGAGGAGAGTAGCTATCTATACTTTTTTCAAGAATAAGCTTATCAGGCGTAAATTCAACTATATTCCAACCTACAAATACTTTTTCCAATTCATCTTTATTTTTACCTAAATGACTGTCTTCTGCTACTCTTTGTTCTTGATTAAGTTCATTACATTTTAAATAAATTCTACTATATACTATTGTAGCATTTTCTTCTAAACGTATATCGGAAACAGACACTTCACTTATTTCAGATAATTCTTGACTTCTTGTAATCTCATTTACTCTATTATACTTACTATATAAATCAGCAATCAGATATCCAAGTATCAACCCTAGTACAACAATCAATACAACACCTAAAATAATAAATTCTTTGCTAAAGCACTTTATTTTATCTAAATATTTCATACGTTATACCTCCATTATATGGTTATTTTAACCATAATTCAGAGAAATATAACAAAAATCCACTTTAAATGTATAATAAACACTGCTATAAGTGCAATACTCATTATAATACCTCCATAGTACCTCAAGTAATAAGACTCTTTACTTGGAATTGTATAAGCAAGTATTAAAAAAATTGTAGTTATC
The DNA here is from genome assembly GCF_009362815.1 of Alkalibaculum sporogenes. Lineage (GTDB taxonomy): Bacteria > Bacillota > Clostridia > Eubacteriales > Alkalibacteraceae > Alkalibaculum_A > Alkalibaculum_A sporogenes. Next base: position 17,202 of record NZ_WHNX01000037.1, read on the forward strand.
AATTTGAATATCACGAAATATCGAGGGTTACTATCGAGAAGTATTCGATTTATGGGGTTTACTTCCACGATGTAATTGTTAGTTATCCCCCATAAAGTTGCTAAACAGTCAAATACATTTAATATTACAACAACTGTCAAAAGTAAACTCAATTTAATATCTATTACCTTATTCATAATAAAATCATATCCATATATAAATATTAATATGCAAATATTTTAATTCTTTTCTAAAATATTTGTTTTAAATACAGAGATCTTTTTAAAAAATATAAAACATCTATTAATACAACAAACTACGACAAATTCAATGGATTTAGGAGCATATAATATTATACGTACTTAAGATTTTTTTTAATTTATAAGGAGTAGATTAAATTGTTGGAATCGGAAATTATACAAATTAAAGATCTAATAGTAGAAGAGATTGAACCTGAGATAATATATTACTGTGAAACTGCACCTTTACATATTTTTTTAGTTATATGGGATATAGAAATGGGCAACATGGAAAAACATATATATTTAAGAAGAATTCTTAAATATGTTAATGTACCTATTGATATAACAACATATTCAAGTAAAGGCTTTAAAAAATACATCCAACAAAATTTTCTATCTGACCTCGTTAATTCTAGTAGAATACTATATGAAAAGGATAAAATCCCAATACTACAAAATTAAGGACTCCTTCACTTATGGTAAGGAATCCCCTTAATTTTAAAAGTTCATTCGCTATCAAGCAAGTGTTTCTATTTTTCGTCCCAGTTGTGATACACTTCTTGAATGTCCTCATTATCGTCAAACATATCTAGCATTTTCTGCATCTTCTTTTCATCTTGCTCAGATAGCTCTGTATATGTATTAGGAATCATAGCAAGTTCTGCAGATGCAATTTTGATATTTTCTTTTTCTAAAGAATCATATACTGCTTGAAAATTCATCTCATCTGTTATAATCTCATAGCCCTCTTCTTCTGAGTTCATGTCTTCTGCTCCAGCCTCTAAAGATAACATCATTAATTCATCTTCGTCTACGGAATCGCCCTTCTCTATCATTATTTGTCCTTTTTTCTCAAAAATAAAAGAAACGCAACCCGTAGTACCTAAATTTCCACCATTTTTGTCAAATGCATGGCGTATATCAGCTGCAGTTCTGTTTTTATTATCTGTTAAAGCTTCAACTACAACAGCAACACCTGCAGGTCCATAGCCTTCATAGGTTATAGTTTCATAATTATTTCCTGAAAGATCTCCAGCACCTTTTTTAACTGCTCGATCTATATTATCATTGGGCATATTGTTAATTTTCGCTTTAGTAATGGCATCTCTTAATTTAGCATTACTCTCTGGATCTGAACCACCTTCTTTTGCTGCTACTGCAATGGCTTTGGCAAGCTTAGTAAATATCTTTCCTCTTATAGCATCTGCTTTACCTTTTTTATTTTTAATAGTTGACCATTTTGAATGTCCCGACATAGCCTATCCTCCTTATAATAACTCATTGGCGTAATTTATCCCGCATTAACAGGCACTAAGACTCCCGTCATAGGTTGCGGGATGATAAAAAGCTAAGTAGGGGATTAAGTGCCTGTAAAAGCCCGATTGGTTCTACTAATATTCAGTAGGGAATAAAGAAAACCCCTACTAAATAAAGTTTCATTTTATTTTACCATAAACCACAGCGGATGCAAAGTATTTGGTTAGGCTCTTATTTGTGTATCAAATTAAAAAGTGTATATTTTATAACAATTAATGCCATCATAATTATATGAAGAAAAATAGCTATTTTTTAATAGTATCTATGGGACTATTATGTGGAATTTTAAACGGAATTTTAGGCTCTGGGGGCGGAATAATTGCAGTACTTTTATTAAATTATGTCTTTAAACTTAAGAATAAAAAAGCTCATGCAACTAGTATTTCAATAATACTTCCTCTTAGTATAATTAGCTCTTATATTCTAGTAAAGAATGGAATTTATGACTTTTCATTAATTATACAGGTAGGTATTGGTTCTATCATAGGAGCTATTATAGGCGCAAAAGTACTTAACAAGATATCTAATAATATGATAAGTAGAATATTTGGTATAGCAATGGTTATATCAGCGATAAGGATGATGTTTTAAATGGCCACACTTACGGGATTTTTATCTGGTATTATGGGAGGTATGGGAATTGGTGGAGGCATTGTACTAATACCTATGCTGACGATAATTCTAGGAGTAGATCAAAAAATTGCACAAAGTACAAATTTAATCTGTTACTTACCAATTGCTCTCTCTTGTTTACCGATACACATAAAAAACAAAAATATTGAATTATCTATTACCAAAAAAATCGTTCCTTTTGGAATAATCGGTGCAATCTTAGGATCATATTTAGCAGTCCATATGCCATCAGCGATACTTAAGAAGTTATTTGCATTTTTTTTACTAGCAATGGGCATAAGAGAAATAACTCATAAAAGAATACAGTAATGCTTTATTCTTTATACGATAATTTTATATATTCTTCACTTATTATTGACACATGGATATTATCATTTGTAAGCTCTACTAAGTTTCTAATAAGATTTTCGCTTTCTTCTGCAGGAATAAATATTTTTACATGCACTTTATCATCATATATTATAGTATCTTTTAATTTATATTCTTTATCTAAAAAAGCTTTTATCTTCCCTAAATAAGTGTATTCAAATGATATTTCTATTAACGCTGAATATTGCATTCTTATAAAGCTTGCACTTTTAAGTCCAAGGCAAGCACTTCCATTATATGCTCTAATTAGGCCACCACCACCAAGCTTGATCCCACCAAAATACCTAGTGACTACTACTAAAACATTGGATAATTCTCTTTGATTAATTGCTTCTAAAATAGGCTTGCCAGCTGTACCAGATGGTTCACCATCATCACTATATTTTTGAATATTCTTTTCTTCACCTAATATATAAGCAAATGTATTATGTGTGGCTTTATAATGCTCTTTGTAAATATTCTTTAAATATTTTTCTACTTCATACTGATTTTCCACATGATAACAATTGATTATAAACCGAGATTTTTTAATCGTATCTTCTGCTAAATTATGTCCTTCTATCGTATAGTAATGCATATTTTCCCCCATTGCTTTTTACCACTAATTATTTTTTATCAACTAAATTACTGTATATACCTTTGAACTAAATACTCTACCTCACTTGTGTATTGAATTTTAATAATAATACCATCCTCTTCATATTTTTCCTCAAGGACTATACCTAAATCATGTAATGATGAGATGTACTTTGTATCAAAGTATGGTACTTTAATTTCTCTTATAATTGTTTCACCAAATATTTCTTTATGAATCAATTTTGATAGCTCTTGTACCCCTATTTCTTGTTTAGCAGAGATCATGGACTTTATACCTCTTATAGTTGAAGCTTGTGAATCAAAGTCATCACACATTTTGTCAATTTTATTAAATACATAAATAATTTTTTTATCACTACATTTCAATGAATGCAATACTTCTTCTACTAGTTGAATCTGCTTCAAAAAATTTTTATTTGACGAATCAATCACATGTAGTAGCATATCTGAATCAACTAGTCCTTCTAATGTAGACTCAAAAGATTTAATTAAATCGTGAGGTAACTTATCTATGAAACCGACTGTATCTGATAATAATAACTCTCTATCTAAATTTTTAAATTTCCTCGTTGTAGCATCTAGTGTAGCGAATAATTTATTTTCTGATAGCACATTACTAGCTGTCAAAAGATTGAACAAAGTGCTTTTACCTGCGTTTGTATATCCTACCAAAGAAACAACAGGAATATGATTTTTTATTCTTCTACTTTTCTGTTGCTGTCGTACATTTTTCATAGACTTAATTTTATTTTCTAAAATATGAATTTCTTTATATATAGTCCTTCGATCTGTTTCAAGCTTTTTCTCACCAGGACCTCTAGTTCCAATTCCACCACCTGTTCTAGATAAAACCTTTCCCAAACCTAACAGACGTGGTAGTCTATACTTTAATTGCGCTAACTCGACTTGTAACTTCCCCTCACTTGTCTTAGCATGCTTAGCAAAAATATCTAATATTAGTGAAGTACGGTCTATTATTTTTACATTTAAATAGGTCTCCATAACTTTTAATTGAATAGAAGTTAATTCATCATTACATATCACTAAATTACACGAATTATTCTGAATCATAATACGCAACTCCTCTAGCTTACCTTTACCTATATAGAAGTTGTTATCTATTCTTTCTTTATTTTGCACTAACTTATCAATTGGAGTTGCTCCAGCAGTATAAGTCAACTCTCTCAATTCTTCCATAGAATTTTCTATATCTAATATGCTCTCTGACTTTGTATTCACACCTACTAAAATAGCTTTTTCTTCTTCAAGAGTATCTACATGTATCTTACTTCTTAGAAAGCTATCAACAGATTCTACTAGTTCACTATAATGAAATTGATTCAATTTATTAATTGAAAAAGGTCCATACTCATTGACAACTAGATTGCCTTCATCATTATTTATTATTCCTAAATTGATTAAAGGTTCTTTGATACTATTTTTTCCAATAGCACCTATCAGATTAAACTTAATATCCAGTAAAGATGACATATCAGCACTTGATAATTTAGGATTTCCATTTGGATGAGTGTGAAAGCTCATTAGTCCATTCAAACCTCTTTTTTTAATTCGTTTGCTTATATCAGGAAAAGTTGCCGCTTTATGATCACCTACTCCAACTGCAACTACTGTATTACTGTTATCAATTACTATTAACACTTCTTTATTAATTGCATCTGTAACTTCTAATAGAGTATAAACTACAAATTCATCTAAGATTTTATCCTTAGGTATTCTGTAATCTATTAGGTTTTCTAAAGTATCGAGTATTGTTTTCTTTATACCATCAATATTGCCATTAATCATATTATCATCCTATTCATTAGTATTTCTTTACTTATTGTACCATATTTTTTATTTATTAATTCAAGAAGCATTGTATTATACAAAAGCATTTATATAGTGAAACTTTATTCAGTAGGGGTTTTCTTCATCCCCTACTGAATATTAGTAGAACCAATCCGGCTTTTACAGGCACTTAATCTCCCACTTAGCTTTTTATCATCTTTAAATCTTGAAGCGGGAGTCTTAGTGCCTGTTAATGCGGGATAAAATACGAAAATAAGGAAAGACTTTAGGCTCTTTGATATGCCTAAAGTCTTTCCTTTAACTAAATCCGCAACGACCTACTCTCCCAGGGCGTCGCCACCCAAGTACCATCGGCGCTGGAGGACTTTACTACTGTGTTCGGTATGGGAACAGGTGTAGCCCCTCCGCCATTGCCACGGAATTTACTGTTGATGTGAGATGTTATTAAATTTTGAAACATCTTTCGTCTTAAGCTATTACTTGGTGTTGTTTCCAACTGGCCAACTAACTAACTGTCCAACTATTAAGGTATTTCAAAATAAAATAGTGCACCACATTTGAGATGCTAGATATTAGATATTAGATGTTAGATTATTGTTGTTTTCGCCTTAGCGAAAACTTTCAACTTCTCTTACTTCCAACTTCTAACCTCTCATTTACCTAAACTCCCTAGAAAGGAGGTGATCCAGCCGCACCTTCCGATACGGCTACCTTGTTACGACTTCACCCCAATTATTAACCCCACCTTCGGCAG
>NZ_WHNX01000038.1 GCF_009362815.1 Alkalibaculum sporogenes
ACATTCCTAATTCATATCTTAGTATGAAGTAAAAACAACTATTAAATTAACTTCAAATTTTTTACAGCACTTTTTGGGGTTATTCCGCAAATGCCTATTCCCAGTGTTTCGCCAGTGTTTCTCTTGGTCTTTCCTTGCTCGATATCGATATTAAGTAACATTACACTTGTATCGAGCCTTTTTATGCAAAACTTTCGATTGTCCTCTTAACTAACTGTCCCCGATGAGTTTACCAATGCTGTTTTCCATTAGCTTATATATTGTTTATTACTTTAACCATTAAAGTATTTAATCAATTTCTGTTGCAACTCCCCTGCATGTGAGTATTCAATGTATTCTGCATTAGCAATATCAGAAATGTTTATAGTTTCCTTATCTTTGATAATTATCGTATCTTTACCTAGTCCATAGGAAAGACCAAGTTCTAACATTACATTCGGATTTAAGCCTGAAATATTAAAAATTAAGTACTTACATATTTGCATTTGTTCACATATCTTACACATTACATCAATATTTGAAATAGTTTTATCTGCCCTATAACTTTCAATACCACAAGACTTAAAAGCAATTTCAATACCATATTTATAGCTATCTAAATACTTGTCATCAAAAGGCATACCAACAAATACTCTATTAACTTCTAAAGCGGGATTTTTCGGACACCCTTCTACGCCAGTTTTTAAGCACTTTCTCATTTGATGTAATGGTATATTTTTTGATATGCCCTTATTCTTTTCAATCTCAACTTGGTCATCTACAAGTTGTTTTGTTGTTGAAATATTTATCTTAAATCTCTCAACAGCGCTATCTTTAACTGTTTTTTCACTTACAGATAATTCATAATCATAGATTTTAAATTGTTCAAGTGGTATTCCAGAACTTTTAAAATATTTAATAATTAATTCATTATATCTTTCTGAATACTTTTCCATAATAGTTTTATAGAAATAATCATTACTTCTTTTTAAATATTCAATCTCCTCGTTTAGCTTTTTCAACTCTGCAGAAAAATGTGTAAATATTACAAACTTTGTTGCCATCATAGTCCCTCCTTAATGCCGCTCCTACCATGTTAATACTGTCCTATTTAATACATCAAATTCTGAAAATCCCTATAAACAGCTCTCAATTTCTTATATTATTACAGATTCTAAATTATAATAAGTTAAATAATCTATCCTTAAAAACTGAAGGATAATCATCCAATATCTGTTCAATAAAATCATAATGTTTTATCAACTGTTTTTTTGCATTTTCCTTGGAAAATATATTAATTTTATTGCTAGTAAAAAACTCAGATATTTTTTGTGATATCACTCTATCACTAAATCCTAGATCATATAGTATTATTGCGGTTCCATATTCTAACCCATATTTTAATTCATTATTTAATTGCCTAAACACTTTATTTATTTGATGTAATTCTTCCACTTTCGAAGAAACTACTTCACCTATAGCGCTTATTATAACTGTAGAATCATAACTAAGTACACTATCACAGATTTTAATTATATCATCTAAATCAAAGTTTCTAAGTTTTCCTCTCTTTAGTATTTGAAATTCTTCCTTTTGAGAATATGTCAGTATATCAAAATAACTATTACCATTTTTCCACATTAATCCAATATTTAAAATACACTCGACAAATTCTATATTATTAACTATTTTATTATCATATACTTTTTCAATAACCATGAATACATAAGATAACAACATATCTGTACTATCACAAACAATTATCTCATCTAGATTCTCATTTACCCAGCTTTGAATATATAACATCTTTTTAACACTCAAAAGTGAACGACTATAAACATAACGTTCATAAGTGTCCCTTACGTTTTCAATACAGTATTTACCTATAACATCGAATATTTCAATTAAACTTTCTTTTTCTTCTAATGTTGCCAAATGATATGCTAATGTATTTTTAAGAACAGAGTGTATTCTGTCTTCGCATTCAACCCATGTATTCTCTTGCAAATAAGACATCAAGAAACTCTCTATGGCACCAAGTGATGATAGTGTCTGATCAATAACAAATTTTATATCATTATATAATTGTGGATGTTCTATTTTAATCTTTTGCAGATAATTCTTATATTTTTGTGGAAACAAATCATTCGTACTATAATAACTATTAATTATTTTCTTCATATCCAGAGTATAATTATTTTTAAAAGTACAAGGTTTAACCAAAAACAAAATACGACTTGAACATGCTTCTGAATTATTGTTATCAATAAAATGTTTATATTCTCTCCATTTATAACCAGCTTTTGAGTAATATGAATTGCGCTTATTGTATACAAATGTTTCTGTTAATAATATGCTGCCTTCTGTAAATAGACCAGATCTACCAGCTCTTCCTATTAAATTTTGAAAATCCCTTACGCGAATTTGATCTTTCCCTTGATACATATTAGATATTACTAAGTAACGGATTGGTAAATTAACACCTTGTGCTAATGTTGAGGTGCAAATCAAAAAATTAATATATCCCTTTTTCATTGCACTTTCAATAGCTATTTTTATTCCATTTGAAATTCCAGAATGGTGTACAAATGCCGCTCTATTAGCGGATAAGAAATAATCATTTTCCTTCCCATAGTTCTCTTCTATTAATTTACTAATTCTACCGACTTCTTCTAACGATGCATTTTCAAGCAAAGAACCTATATTATACCCTCTACTTTCAAGTACTAAAATACGTTTTAATATACTATTTGCTGTATCTTTTTTTCCACAAAATATTACAACTCCACCATTTTTGCATAATGTCAATCCATAATATATTGCAATATCATTATTAAGAACTTTCGATTTTTTAAAATCAACCTCTGGAAATATTCTTATTTTACGTTCGTTACTTAGTTTACCTAATTCCGTTATAGGAATTAATCTTGGTACATAAAACTCTTCCTCCTCTGGATTCTCTGGGTTTATAAAATATAGATAGCCAAAGCTCTTTTGTTCACTTTTACTCCAATCTGTAAAAGCAATTGTCTTTTCAGTCGATTTTATTGTATTATCAGATATTACGATACCACTTTCTCCATTAAGCCAATCGTTAAGCTCTTTAGCATTAGGTATAATAGCCGAAATTAAAATCTTTTGGATATCTAAAGGTAAGTATTCTTTAATAGTAGATATCAACAATTCGTATACAATTCCTCTACCGGGTTCATCAAAGAGGTGTCCTTCATCAAATACAATAAGACCTATCTTCTCAATCAGATCAGTTCTTTGGCGTAATAAATAAATAAGTTTTTCTGGAGTAGCAATTATCACTGCCTTTTCATTTGCACTATACTTATCTATTGATAATTCTTCTTTTTGTAAAACATCAGATAGTTCATCAATATGAACATTTTTATTAAATTTAAAATCATTTTCTAGATCATTACTTATTTCTCTGCACAAAGCTCTGAACGGAGCTACGACAATCCCTAAGCTGGTTCTCTCTGATAAAAAAGCAGATGCAATAATAATTGAAATTGATTTTGTTTTTCCAGAACTAGTGGGCATTTGAATAACTCCAGATTTTCCTGCGAATATACCCTTTTCACCTAACTGTTTTTGGGAGGGCCATAATTCTTTTATTAGACAACCATTAAAAACAACATCATGTAAAATCTTTATATTGAGTCGGGTATACTTTGGAAGTAAATTGATCGCGGAATTATATGTCTTAAGATAATAAATTGCACAAAAAGCATCCACTAATAAAAGTTCTAAATCCGTTCCACCCCCATAAATCATCTTCCTAAAAGCTTTTATATTATAATCACTAGGATATTTTCCTGTCTTAAAAAAAACTTGGAATTCACGCTGTAATAATTCTAAATAATAATTATATTCCTTATGTAAACTAACTACTTTACATCTTTCAAACTTATCTTGAAGCAATGCTGCTAATGCATTTTCAATACTATTTGCTCCTAGATTCAAATACCTAATATCCAGCTTATTAATTAAAACTTTTGAACTTCCTATATAATCACATAGAAAATATGCCACTGCTCCTAGTAATAAATAGTAATCATCTGCCCCTTCATCTAATTGTGCATTTAAATAGGAATCAAAATATTTAGATGAAAATTCTAAGACAGATTTGTACTTATTAGTGATCTCCTCAATACCTTTTTCTTTACTTAATATATCTACGGACATATTGCCTATCGCGGCTACTGCAATAAGAAACAAATCCTCAGCAGTTTTTTCAACTTTTATATGTAGTTCTTCGGGAACATTATATTCGATCATCTTTGCTTTAGCTCTTGCCTTTTTAAGCAGATACTTTGAGTTACTCTCAACTAACATATACTCGCTCTCCTATATAATTCATGAATAAAACTCATTAATTTATCTTTGTGAATGACAAGCAAATATAGATTAGGATCCGCATGTGCCACTGTTGTAACTTCTTTTAGAATATCTAATGAAAGAGAAGTATTCGAATGCACAGCAGCGGCTGCATATTTTTCCTTATAGGGTCTATCTGTTGCATTTTGAAATCTCTGAACAATCTTTGCTTGATCAAATTTACCTTTTTCACATAACCTTTGATTAGCTGCATTTAAAGAGAATGCAATTCGTTTTACATCTTTCTGAGAATCATTCACAGCATCCTGCAAACGATTTTTTGGCTTTGTTTCACTTGCTTGTCCTTTAATTTCAAAAATTAATAGTTGATCATTATTAGATATTTTTTCACCTACTTTAAAGCACATTAAATCACTTCCCTGTGCTGATGAGTTTGGATTAATCTTATTATCATATCTAGTCCTTGGTACATAATAATTCATTATATATTCTGCATAGTCAGCAACTATAATTTCACAAAAGTCTCCTGACCGTGTAGAGTTTCCTAATTTATCTATTGGATCCGGGAATTTTATCTTTTCCAAATACTCAGTTCTAGAATAACCATATCCAACTCTAAAACAATCTAATTCCTCATCAGAGCAATAATGCTGTCGAAAATACTCTGCCCATTTATTTAAAATTTCTTCATCTGCACATTCTTCCAGTTTTACTATACTTACCCTTTTACCTTCATTTGTTGTTATAACAGCTTCACTTATAAAATTATTAATATGTCTAGGTTTCATCTACTCTCCCGCCTTCACTATTAATTTTCTTGATAATTTACTTATTTTCCTTTTATTAGTAAAGGAACTATAGATGCTTATTTTAAAACAACCTTCTCTACAAGCTTATTATCATATTGAAATTGGAGTGGACTTATTTCATTTTCATATGTAATTCTTTCTGACAAAGAGATTATTTCTAATAAATAAGTATCTTTATATTAAGTGAAACAAACCGTTATGTATTCACGCTTACTAGGCAGAAACTTAAAATATTTTTGGTATTTACTTGATATTGCTCTTTGATTGCTTATGGGAAAAGGAAGGGACGGGATTTTCTGTAAGTACCATCCGTGATCAGTGTTTCTCCTATACCTCCATACCTTATTTTCATGACCCTTTATCTCATTTTTAAAGGTTATATTTGTAATATTTTGTATCTAAATTAGGTGGTGGATCTGATTTACCTGAACTATTTGTCCACTTTTTCCAGTTAGACTTATCTTATACATTTTCGAAGTTATTAATAGTTTCTTCAGATTCAATAGCGAAGAATACAGATGAACAATCCACTTCTTGAAAATGTTCGACAATATTTTTTTCATCATTAAAATAGTTCATATCTTCACTCCTCTCGCTTTGCTAACTTACTCTAATACACTATGCAAAACATTAAGGGCGTCAGGACAATGTCATAAATCTATGGTTACAAAATTTTACGCAAGACGTTTTTTACATTCATCATTTTATAGGTCTCTCATGGCATGTGGTAATCCTAAAACCTAAAATTTATCATCTGTGGGCCTCTCCACCATCATTTGTATAGCATAGCTATCTTCAAGTAATATTCACTACTTGGATTGTCACCTTCGTGGCGCAATAGATATGTACCTAAAGTGTGATTCATGCTATCGATGCAGATGCTTTGTTATCATTTCTACAGTCAATTAAAAAAATTGATTTATTAATTGCATCTTTATGTCCCGCATTAATTACTACCTGCCTAGCTATTTGATATTCGCTTTCTGAAAAATAAAATATGGCTATCAAACTCCCATCGGTACAATTAGCAGCCTCATATATCTTAACTTGTGTAAATACGTGTCTTAATGTCGAATTGCTTGCAAGTTTGAATTCAATAATATTTTGATTACGCTGACCCATTGATACAATAAAATCCGCCTGCCCTCTTCCATTATTTGGTTCAGAATCTATTTTATAATTGCTTCCATGCCAGACAAATCGAAATAATCTCTGCAAATCATTTTCTTTTGCTATTTGCTGTCCTTTAACAAATAGGTTCTTGTATCCATCACAATCTTCAATGATATATTTGAAAAAAGCTAACCTTTTTTTAGCTTCCTCCCTTGCAGATAAGTTTTCTTCTAAAACATATTCATTGGAAACAAATAGCGAAATTAAGTTTTTTGAAGCAATCATAAGTTTTTCAAGTTGTTTATTTAGTTCTTGCATACATTGTTTTTTTATTTCATCGGTGTTCGCTTCTTGCAACTTAATATAGTAATCATATAATTCAGGATATTCCCTAACAATTTCTTGAAACGCATTTTTTTCAACTTTTTGAATGGAATTTTCCCTAATAGCTCGTCGACTTCTCTTCTGATTTTCTTCATACTGTCGCACTGCTTGCCCAATATAATTATTTACGTATGCTCGTAAAGTATCGTTTTCAATAGCAGCCCGAATGCGTTCATGGCTTTTATAAAAGTCCTCCCTGTTTATTGATGGCTCATCCTCACGGAGAATATCATATGGAGTCAGTAAGACATATTCAATTTTGCCTTTTGAGTTATATAGAAAGGGGAGGGTATATTCTCTACTAACAAAACTCTCTGTTTCATAATTAAAGTAAGCTTTGTCAACCGGAATCGTTTGGCACAAGTCAGGATCTATATGTTCCTTAGCAAAGTCTTCAGTATACTCACAAAGAAATCTCTTAATTAAATTTACAGTTAAATCGCTAACTTTATCTTTTCCACTTCCTTCGTAAAGCAGCATAGCTTTTTCTATATGTTGACTCTTAGAAATACTCTTTGTGTTAAGTGCAAATCCTATATTATTATATAAAAATTTAGCAAATTTTCTTCCTAAAGCCAATCCTTTATTTCCAATCAAAGAATACCCTAACCAATTATTGGGTACCTCGCTAAAATTAAACCATGCATCTATTTCTTTAGTAGATAGTCCCTCCTTTGATTTTATGAATAAAAAGTGAAAATACCTTATAATTTCTTGATGTAGAGACTGATATTTATCACTATTAAAAATAAGCATAGGATCGATAAATAAAGGGATATCACATACTAAAGAAATATCTACCGCACCATAAGCTTTAATTAAGTCAGAATCAACTTTAAATCGTTCCGAAAAAAACATAATGCCATCTCCTTTCTTAAACTACAATTTTTATGAAATTATTGATTATTGCATATCTCAAATAACAAAGCATTATACAATCTAAAATTATTTCAATGAGTAATCAGGACTAGCAATATCAAATATTTCTGCAACCTTTTCAATAACTGCCTCTGAAGTTAAATCGCTCAAATTGCTGTACCTAAAACAGAAAGTCCAGTCTCTAGTTTTCTAATTGCAAATCTAATCAGTTCCTTAAAATCACAACTGCTCACATAGAATTTACTAATTTTTCAAGTACATTTTTATCTTCTGCAATAAGAAATTTTGATTGCTCTTTCTCCTGTTTTAGATAAAAAAAATTCATTTTTGTTGCTTTTTCATTCTCTAAAACAACTAGTCTATTTCTAAAATTTCTACTTACGTTATTTCCGCTATAAAACAATGCATATTTTGAACTTATGGGCAGATATATCCATAATAATTTTGTTATCCCTTCATCTGTATCAAACGTCTCATATAGAACAGGAAAATCTGAAGTTATAAATTTCATCTCTTCTGTTTTCAAAATTGAAAAATTCATAGTTCTTACTTCTTCGATAAGATTCTCTGGAATTCCTCCCGTAAATTTTTCATCAAGTAAAATCCTTTTATTTGCTACTTCACAAAGCGACTCAAATCCACCAAATCCAAGAAGATCCAAAAGTTCTTTAATTGCTTCAAGTTCTTCGTACCCTTGTATGTCGTTAGAACAATTTTTTTGCATATATTGCCTTAAACTCCATGGATTCCTCAAAAGCATATTTGTAATAAACTGTGCTAAAATATTCTTTTCCGTCGAACTACATATTAGTGCATTTTGGTTACTAGGCATCTCACAAACTGTGAAAATTTGATTTAACACCTTTGAATATTCTTTTTCTTGAAACGAAAATGTATTTTCCATACTATTCAGAAGCACATATTTACCTAATTTTTCATTTGATTTTTTCCATTCTGTTTCATACAAATAATCTACTCTGCAGATATCTTTAGGCCTACTCCTATTGATATTTTTCTTTGAACGATTATAAATCCAAAACATCTTAGAATTATCTATAAAATTTCTCAAATAAAATTGCGGTACATAATGTTGCCGTCGTGTTATTTCTTTATCCAATTTATAACGCCCTTTATTTACAATATTTGTATAATTAATTCCCATACCAACGAATATTTAAAATTTTTAAACCTTAATGAGAAATATAACTCTTCTGTATAATGCAATGACCTCCGATTTTTCGGTGTGATAAATGATTATAATTATCCAAATAGCTTAACTAAGATTGTTAGTAATTCTCCTATGATGCCTACATTTTTATATGAATCAATTAATGTAACCACGGATGAACTTCCCGCAATTACCTTGGGTATCAATTGAAATAATTTGGTTTTTAAATTCCGCGTCATAACTTCATTTCCACTTTGTAACTTTTTGATGAGTTCATTTAATATCTCTACTAGTTCCTGAACATCTTTTTCATCAAGTTTTGGATGTAATCTCTGTATTTTTTGTAAATCTACATACTCGAATTGCTTATTTACAAGATTTAAAGTGAGATCATATGGATCATCAAACCAATGTCTCTCATAGTCTTTCACAGAACCCTCGATTTTTGAAAATTCAATGCACACTCCAAAACAAGCTCTTTCCAATACATGCATAAGCACGGATGATTTATTAAGAGCTTTATTTGATTTAATTTCAAAATGTGCTGGTATCACATTGTTATATCCTTCATTATTAAACGTAGGCTTATTCTTAAGCTTTACTATATTTGGTTCATATCCTGGAGGACTTGTTATACAAATCAGAAAACCACCTGGGACACTATAATCATCAATAAAGTTAATATCACCATTTGGTAATTTAGTGCATTTTGTTTCTCGACTTACTGGTTTATCTTGAATTAAAGCATCCTCAGAAACAACTATTGGAAAGATTGGTGTATCTGATTTACCCCTTGGTCCACGATATGTCTCATAAGACCAATTCAAATATCCTTTATCTATAAAATTGACCTTTACTCTACCATTTTGATCTATTGATTGATTAACCAAAAATTCATGATACATAATAGCTCTCCTTAATATAGTAATTTAGTTTATTTGATGATTTAATATGAACCAAGACCGCCAATATAAGTAAATGATTCAACTACATAACTTTTATATAGTGGTGAAAATAAAAAAATTCTTAGTTATTATTTAATTAATAGGTACATAAATACCGTACCTAGCGTTTTCTGCCCCGAATGTTTCCATTTCTTCGGGGGTGGTAATCTCTAGTTACTATGGTTGTACAAATTTAAACACCCTTCCCACTTTTTAGATTTCCGATTCTATTACTTTATCAATCATATGATAAGCTTCATCAAAAGCGTTAAAAAACCATTTTTGAAAATCATTAAATGGAAGATTCATAAAGCCTTTACAACTTGTTTTAGCTAATGCAAGTACTGTATTGGCTTCTTTCCAGTATCTACTAAACGTGACTACTTGCTTGATATCTTTTTTGAAACTTTCACGATGTTTTTTATAAAGTGGTTCAACTTCTGGATATAGTTGCTTAAATTTTTTGTAAGAGTAATACGGATTCGTTTCATAATGAATCATAAAACTAGCATCAGCCATTCCTACATGCCAAGTAAATTCAAGATGAATGTTACGAGTATTTTCAAATAATTCTATTGGATTTCCATTTTTATATCCTTCGAGATCATTACGTCTCCAATCGTTTGTTGAAAAAAGAATAAGAAGCTGTGGGGTACGACCTTTTGCTTTTGTGACGAAGGTCTCAACCTTACCGTTATATTTACTATAGATATCAGTAAATATTGGATCAAAGTATTTCATATATGCAGTTTTAGGCTCTATCCATCGTTTATGCTGATTATAGTAATCAGAAAATGATTTATTTAAATCTATTGGAGCATTTATAAAATCTTTTAATTCATTTGCTCTTGATAGCAAATCTTTAGTTAAAATATCAAAAGGTGACTTAAATATTATATTTGAACAAGTTTTAATGATAAAATTAGTCCATTTTAATGGTTTGAAATTCTCACTATTTGCCTTTTCTCCAAGTAATGTCATATAATAAAATTCAACTTGCACTTCATTTTTACCATCTGTTTCTAATAACTTATTTAATTCACTCCTTAACATTGGAGAGCTATATGCTATAGTTTGCTTATACCCTTCATCAGAAAAGATTTTATTCTCAATAACCACCACTTTGTATTGACTAGACGAAATCAATATCATGTCGGGAAGAACTTTACTTCTGTTTCCATTTCCATAGATATTATCTATGTAGAATACACTCCGAGTATGAATTCTGCAATCTGCAGAATTGAAAATTTTGAAACTATCATTTGATAGCATGTTACAAAATCTATCTCGAAATTCTTGATTACCACTTAAATTAAAAGTTTCTGCAAGTAAGTTAGTGAAATAATCTTCCTTACTTGAAATTCCCAATATTTCAAAAACGTCTTTATCAGAAATATTATTATAACTTTGATCCATAATCTAACCCCCTATGATCTAACTCTTTCCCACTAAATTATCTCATTTGCCATAGAACTAAATCAATTTTCTTAATGTTAGTGATTTTTGCATTAGGATATTTTTTGTTGAATAGTTTAATTAATTCCTTTGAATCATTTGTCTCTAAGAAATTAGAGTACCATTCACTAATTTTGTGATAGAGATCAATAGTCTTCTGCAATCTGTTCTTCGAAGAGGGGTATGGTTTTTTTAGACCAAGATTTTGCAAAACAAATTCATCCCATACAGGTTGATTGGGATTTATTGTTGCTACCATTTTACTACAAAAGGAAGCTTCCACTCTGCCAAATTTGGTATAGATATGATTCAAAGCTTCAGAGAAAGATAACTCATTTACCTTATTTGCTTCCATGAACTCATAATAACCCTGATAGAATTCAGGTTTTCTTTGTCTCATCCGATAAAATCCATTATAGGCCGTCTGAAATTCCACATCTTTAGAGACGTCTACCAAATGAAGCTTACTCATTATATTTAGATATTTGTTTAACCCAACTCCTATCTTATCCAATGCTAACTCAGCTTTTAGCAAATCCATTTTATGGTCCCCCAGTATTATTAGATATTTAGTACTACGTGTTGTATGATTAATTTGTATTTTGATAACTTTAGCCATGTTTTTTACGTGAAAGACCATTTAATTCTAAGAACTACTAAAAATAAGTATTTCAGTCCTTCAACACCCCAATAACTTTTCCATTTATAACAATATCTTCACGTTGCATCTGAATTGGTTCGTAAGCTGGATTTTCTGAAATTAATAGAATGGTATCTCCCATTGACATGAATTTTTTCATGGTTGCCTCTTGATCTATTACGGCTATCACAATATCACCATTTGCAACATGATCTTGGCGATTGACAATGACGATATTTCCTTTGTTAATACCTATTCCACTCATACTATCTCCATTTACTCTTAGAGCAAATGTATTTTGTGGTTTTATCATCCACTCTGTCGGTAATGTAATATATTGATCATATTCTGTATTTACAGTAATTGGTATGCCAGCAGCTACATTCCCTAATACAGGTATTTTATAACTGTCAGGATAATCTAGCATTAGATCTGTTTCTATGTCTTGTACACTATAATTTTCTTCATCATTCTTTTCAAATGAATAATGAAATTGTCTATTTGTTTTAAATGAATGAAATATCTTCTGTTCTTTTGTTTGCGGTAAGAAATTTGGTTGACATCGAGGAATATCGTTAATTACTTCTTCCTCTCTATTTATTACAATAATATCTATACCATCTGTTGCAATACCATATCTAACATAGTTATTTGCTTGCATATATGATTTTAGTTGTTTCATTGCTGTCTCAATACCGGAACCAAATCTTTTTATTTCAATAAATAAATAGGGTACAACTTGTCCATTAAAATATATATCTACTGCAATATCTACATATCCACTGTTAGAAAATTGTTGAACTTGGTATTCTAGTTCAATTAAGTCTAGAGGGTATCCATATGTTTCATTTAACTCTTTTATCATCCATTGTCGAATCACTTCTTCTTTCGAATTAACATCCATAATTTGTTCAGTTAAAAGGTAATTTGGTATTCCGATTGACTGAAATGCTCGAATAGAACAATCCCTTCGTAATCGCAAATTATTAAAACCGATGTCTTTGATAAATTTAGATGGTTTATTAACAGATGTCATATACAATAACTCATTTGCTCTAGTCATCCCCACATATAGCAGCTTTCTCTCTTCTGATTCAATAGTCTCTTCATCATCTATATCATATATCTTATTATTGGGGATGACCCCTTCATCTAAATTAATCAAAAATATCACTTTAAATTCTAATCCTTTTATTGAATGCATCGTTACTATTTTTACTTTTTCTGATTCAAAATCTGGCTCTGTTTGATTTAATAACTCACATGGAATGTTAGCTTCTTGAAGTCCATTGAGAATACTATCCAATAAGCGATTCTCTTTTGCTACTATACAAATATCTGATAATTTATAATCGCTTTTTAGATGATTGATTTCATGGGTAATAAAGTTTTGTTGAGTAAGATTATCTTTAAAGTACTTATATGTAGGAGGTGCTCCTTGTCTGTCTAATAATGAAGGTTTAATAAAATCCACATTATTTTTAATTGTTTCATCATTCTCAATTAGTTTATACGCTGCTGAAGAAATCTGTGTTGTTGTCCTATAGTTTTTTGTAAGTGTTCTACTTTTTCCGCTCATGTCAAGTCCTATTGTAGTAAAAGCTCTTCCTTTTCCTAACCATGAATGTGAGTATATGCTTTGTGTATTATCTGCGACAAACATGATTGAAGAATATTTCTTATTATCATAAATGCATTTTAAAAACTCTAATTGCACTTTAGTTAAATCTTGACTTTCATCAATTATGATATGTTTGTACTAATTTCAACCTCTTTATCCTTATTAAAGAGCATTTCAAATTGATAATTTCCATCATCTTCGACTTTTTTATATTGGTACTTTATGTAATTTAATAAAGTTTTGTTAAACGTAACCATTAAAACTTTATCTCCAGGTTCAATGCAATAATGATTTAATAAAAAAGGAATACGCTTTACTGCTACAGTTGTTTTTCCAGAACCTGCAACTCCTTTTACTAACATATTTCCGCTCGGCTCTAATTCAACAATTCTCCTCTGTTCGATGTTTAGCTTCATGTCTAATCTCCCACTTTATTTCAGTATAATGTATCCGTATAATAATATTTCGACATAATGTTGTAAAATCCCTTCTTTTTTGATAGAAATTATTAACAAATATACCAAACGAATTATAAGATGTAATTTTAAACACAGACTTAATGCAAAAATTATAGACTTATAACCTGATTTCATTAAGATAACTTTTATATCTTCTCCAACCTCTCCTTATAAAACCTCTTCACCCTATAATCAACAACATCCTTAAAATGCACAACAAACCCCACATCCCCAACAAAATCTCCCAACTCACTAGTAAGACAAAATAAATCCCCTTCCTTATAAAAGAACCTACTCGAAGGCTGAGCCAAAAACCGCACTGGATTCCTATTAGCCAAACTCACATACTCTTTCTTCCCCCAGTTAGCAGCATCCGCAGTACTCTTATCACGTAACAAATCTACTAAGTTCGACCCATGTGAGTAAAACTCTTTAAAACTCCTATAGATATCATCCTCAGTAATTTTAAGCTTCATATTTCCTTTATTATAAAAGGCTAATAGTATAGGCATCTTATATGTCTTACTCATTGCAGTATTTTCAATTTCCTTTAGGAAATCATGAGCTATGGTACCAATAAGTCTTTTTTCATCGTCTGTAGTTTCATTGATTTTATCAATAAATGAAAGGTAATCTTTGAAAATATTAACGTCTCTTTTACTTCTAATGTTCGCATAGATATAATCATCTATATAAACATACATATCTGATCTCATTGGTCTTTTGTCTACATCAGTTTTAATACGATTATATTCCTCTAATACTAAATCTTTGATTTTCTTTTGCTCTTGTGCCATTTTCTTGAACAAATCTATCAACCTAAAATCAAAATCTATATAACAATCCTCTGGATAGTCTTCTTCCTCTGGTAGTTGTCTTGTCTTGCCACCTGCTTGTCCTACAAATGAATCACCGGTAAGGAAAAAAGGAACTAAATTCGCTTTTTTATAGTTACCGATAAAATCTAATACATTGATATAGTTTTTGCCTTTACTTTTACGAAGTCCTCTGCCTAATTGTTGTAAGAATATCGTTGGAGATTGTGTGGGTCTTAGAAACAGCACCATGTCTAGCTCTGGGATATCTAATCCTTCGTTGAACATATCTACGGAGAATATGAGTTTAATATTTCCTCTTTTTAGTTCTTGAATTGCTAGGGTTCTGTCTAGTGTTAGAGACTTTTGATGTTCTTCAATGGTACCGCTTATGACAGCACAACATTGGATGCCTTTTTCTGAAAAGTAATTGGTCATATAGAGGGCATGGTTACGACTTGTACAAAAACCTAGTGCTTTTTTACTATTGTATTTAAGATAGTTTTGATAAATAAGATCTGCTCTTATGTTGATACTTACTAATTTCTCTAATTGGTCTTCTTTGTATCTTCCATTGATATAATCAATGGAGTTATAATCTGTCTCATCATAGATTCCGTAGTACCTGAAGGGTACTAGCCATCCTTTGTTAATGGCTTCTTTTAATCTAACTTCGTATACTATGTTGTAATCACATAGTGCAAAGACATCTTTATTGTCTAATCGTTCTGGAGTGGCAGTTAAGCCAAGAAGGAATTTAGGTCTAAAGTACTCGATAATATTAGTATAATGATCTGCAACTGCATGGTGGAACTCATCTATGATTATGTAGTCGAATACATTGTTTTTAAAATACGCTTCGATTAGGTATTCTTTCTTTCCTAATGTCTGTACTGATGCAAATATGATGTCTTGTTCTAAATCCTTTTGTGATCCTGAAAAATGTCCCATTGATAGTTCAGGACGTATACACTTGAAGGTGTTTTCTGCTTGTTGTAATATTTCATCTCGATGTGCAACAAATAGAATCTTTTTAAATCCTTTTGAGTCAAATGCAGCGAGAAAGGTTTTACCAATACCAGTGGCTGCTACTACAATGCCTTTATCCAAGTTTTCCTCACGAAATTTTCGCAGTTCATATAAGGCTTCAATTTGAGCTCCGATGGGCTGGGGAAAAGATATTATATTTGTTGATGCGTTCTGACCATCTACAATATAATCCGGCTGATTTTGTGCTACTTTCTTAGTAGTATCCTGATCTTCTATTTGGTCTTCAATCTTTTCTAATTGTTGAAATACTTTTGGACGTCTCCACTGCTTGGAATATCTTCTTAACTCGATATCATCTACAATAATAGAATTATTTAAAAAAATATCTTCAAAGGCACCTCTAAAATATGCACAGTCTTCTTTCTTTTCCTTAGAATTAATTCGATAATTCCACTCTATTCCGTGGGTTAAGGCAGACCTTGATATATTGGAGGAACCGATAAAGATTTCTTGGTAGTCATCATATTTAAAGAAATATGCTTTTGCATGAAAGGATTTATTTGGGACATTGTAGAAACGGAGATCTACTCTATCTCCTAATTGATCTTTTAGGAGATAAAGGGCTTGGGGCTGCGTAATATTTAAATAATTTCCACATAATATTCGTAAATGTGCTCCATTATGAATGGCAGTCAAGAGGTCATTTATCAATAGTCTGACCCCTGACTCCATTAAGAAAGATACATTGATATCAATTTCTCGCGCTTTTAAGATAGATTCTTTTAGATAATCATAAAGATGATTCTTATCTCCTGTTATGCAGTTATCATTGGTTACGCTGTTGCCATTTGCAAAATAATCTACCATCTAGTTCTCCTTTGTTGTCTTTTCTACTTCATTTCCTCATCATAGTAAACTATCTTCAGCAAAACTATAAGATTCAACTTATTTAATACTACACCTAATAACTTTACAAATACTCCTTATAATCTTCCCAATTATCTGCGATAAGCTTTGGAGTATCTAGATCATAGGGACAGTGATCTTTGCAATGATCACAATGGATACAATCGTCTACCTTTTTCATTTTTTCTTTTGTGGCATCATTTAGAGTCATAGCTGCAGGGGCTCGACGGAGTAAGAGGGACATTCTTGCTGCTGTAGGGATATCAATGTCTACTGGACATGGCAAGCAATAACCACATGCTCTACAAAAGTCTCCTCCTAGTACTTCTTTATCTTTTTGAATTAGTTCTGTTAATTCTTCATCCTGTACTGGCGGGTTTTGAATATAGGAAATAAATTCTTCAAGTTCTTGGTCCTTTTGGATTCCCCATATAGGTAGTACATTATCGTATTGTGCCATAAAAGCATATGCGGCTGCTGAATTGGTAATTAATCCACCTGATAAGGCTTTCATTGCAATGAATCCTACATTATTTGCCTTACATAGCTCCACTAGTTCGATCTCTTTTGGTGTTGATAAGTAACTAAATGGAAATTGGAGGGTATCGTATAAGCCTGATTCTACTGCCTCAAAGGCTACTGCAAGTCTGTGATTGGTGATTCCGATATATCTGATCAGACCTTTTTCTTTTGCCTCTAACATAGCTTCATATAAACCACTTCCATCTCCAGGTTTGGGACAGAAACTTGGGTTATGAAATTGAAATATGTCTATATAATCTGTTTTCAAGGTATCTAATGAGGTATGCAGATGATCCCAAAATTCATCGACTTTCTCTGTCATTGATTTAGAAGCGATAAAAATCTTGTCTCTTACATCACTTAAAGCGTAACCTATCTTTTCTTCACTATCTGTATAAAATCTCGCAGTGTCATAAAAAGTAATGCCACTTGCATATGCCTTTTTTAATAAAACTACTGCTTCATCTCTACTTATTCGTTGAATGGGTAGTGCTCCAAATCCATTCTTATTTACTTTTATACCTGTTCTTCCTAAAGTAACTATATCCATGTTACTCTCCTCCCTTTAATTCATAATAATCTACCTTAAACTACAATGAACACGCTCAGCAAATACTATCCTAGTATATAATATTCGACAATCTTATTGAAAACCCTCTTTTATTCGCTATGTTTTGTTAATGTTTTGGGTCATGGGTCGCTGTGGGCAGAGGCCCCTACTGTGGTATTTTTTTAAATATGATATTTAGCCACTTTTCATCTTCTTTGTCTGCTCTAATATCGCTTGTTATCATTGTTTCTAAGATGGATAGCTCTTTCAATGGCTCTATCAAATCTGCTAATCTGCTTTCAGTTAAGTCTGTAAAATAACGTCCATTTCTTTCTCCTTCAAAATCCCCATATTTAAAAGAAGCATACAAATAACCATCCGGCTTTAACGCCTTAGAGATTTTTTGAATCACCTTTGGCAAATCTACATATGGAATGTGAAGTAATGAAGCGCAGGCCCATATACCATGGAAATTACCCTCGTAATCCAATTGTTCAAAAGTTTTACATATTACTTCTTGTCCGATATATTCACTTGCAAAGTTACATAACTCCTGGGAACCATCTATGGCGTATACCTGATACCCTTCTTCAATAAACGCCTTACTGTCTCTTCCAGACCCACATCCTAAATCTAAGATAGTTGATCCTTTTGGAAGGTGCTTTAAGAAATAATGATGTAAATTAGATGCATTGGCATCAAGGGTATTTGTTATGAAAGCTTTATAGAATTCGTTGTAGTAATTTAAAGTTTTGTTCATGTTTTCTCCCATACTGATTATACATCAGGTTATATGTTATATTGTACCATTTTTCTATATAATACCGAAGATTAATAATGAATATTTGTAATAATGTTAATAACAAATACAATCGACATCATCAATTCATTTATACTTGAAGTCAGTATTTTAGATGCTTCAATAACATCCTTTTAGGTTATATCTTCTAATTTAACAGTGCCTTCTAATATATATTATTGCAGGATATAGAAATAGTGTCGACATCAATAATTGTCTTGATATTTATTCCATTATTTTTTTATGTCTTTGCTTAAAAATATAGCCTAAAATTATACTAATCAAAATTGAGCAAATGAAAATAGTCCCCCATATTTTCCAAGCATTATTTGTTGCCCCTCCACCTTGGTCTACACCGTCAGTATTAAATATCATTGCAAGGACAAATCCACCTATATAACCTATAACAGTAGCTACCGAAAGTGATTGTCTGCCACCGATAGAAGCTATAACTATTATAATTAAGCTAACAATTGCCAACATGTTTGGCCACTGTTTCATACCATGCATCCCAAAGAATACAAATCTGCATATCCAATATGATATAGCAAGTAATCCAATCATACTAAATCCCCATAGAATTTTGTTTTTTATACCCAATGGTTTCAGTTATATCGACCTCCTGTTATCTAGACATTCTTTAATTCGCGTTTTATTGCTAATATCATTCAGAACGTTTGATACCTATGCATTGCGTCGTAATCTTCTATTATTAATCACTATATTAATATTGTTAAATACAGTTTGAATAGTAAAGCTATATCATACATATCTAAATATAGTGTCTTACTTTAATCATCTATTTTATATACTTTTTTCCTATTAGACATGGGATCTTTTTATTTGGGTCATGGGTTCTTTGCTGGATGGGGGTTGATTTGAGGAATGTTGTTAGGAGAACACAGTTCTCCCCTACGGAGGTTAGGTGCTTACGTAGTTGATGGGTTGGGTCCTACCGAGCGGGTGTTTTGCGTAGGGATGAACTGTGTTAGTCTAGCCATGTGATACTGTTGTGCATATTAGAAAATGAAGTAATACTTTAGTCTGTTTCATTCATATCTACTCTTTTGTTATAAAAATACATTAAATAAATACCCACAATTATTTGACCAAGAATAATTACAATAGTTAATATATTATTTATAGTAACTTGCCTTTTAATCTCTATACCTATGTGTTGAGCATAATAAAGATAAGATTGGATTGAAGAAATAGCATTTGGTAAATATGTACTTAAATCTAGCCCACCTTGAATTGCCACTAAAGCTCCTGTTATTGTTCTAACCATTTGATTTTTCGCAAGAGTAATAGGCTTACCTTCATTAGTTTTCTTTAGATATCTTACTAATAATACAATTGCAACTATTCTAAATACAATTACAGTACCCTTATACATGATGATGGAATACACATAATTTTCTCTTGGTAACACTATATATGCATTCAATATTGCTAAAAACTCAAATATACTTGTAATTATTACATACAACAAAACAATGCTTATAACCTTTTGTCTGAGAATATGATTCTTTTCCATAATGCCCTCCTCATAATTATTACTTTTATTCTATCGACATTTTTTGAAAATGAGTATTCTATTTTATGTAATATAGAAATAATGTGGACTTACTTATTAAAAATAATATACTGGTACTGCAACGAATATGGTGATTATAATGAACATAACGCCAAACGAAATTGATATTACTTTTGAATATTTTCTTTTTGATTTTAGATGTAATCCTTTATACAATAACATACACCCAGCATAGATAAAAATTATTGGAACACCAATTTTATAAGGAATTAAACCCAACAAAAAACTTACAGAAAATATTAATTCTATTACTGAAAATAATACCTTTATCCATTTTGTACTTTTATTATTAATATAAAATCACCACCTCTAATTTATAATTTTAATATACATACATTTTACATATCAATAATTAGTTCAACCTTACCAACTGAAATTTGCGTCCTACTTTACTGTATAGTCACGATATACAATCAGAGTAATTGCATTTAATATGATGGTAACGATGAGAAGAACCGTTGCAACGAACGCCACAGCACCAGTTGTGTCCATAAGAGCAGTCCAATCCGCGATTTTTACTAGATGATAGTTATATAAAATCTGTAAACATAGCGAAATAGCACAAGCACTGATGCTCATAATGGAAAGAGCTATCCAATTCCTATGGTCATGCTTTTCATATCGCATAAGATTCGCAACAGGAAGCATCCAAGCAATTAGGCCAAGCACGAGGCTGCCTATATTAAGTAAACCAACCATAATATTCTCCTTTCATGATAAACCAAAATCATACACTATGTAATATATTAACATCACTATTAGACTAGGTAGGATAAAGAGAAGATACTTAAAGCCTATCTTTAATCGGTATGAATGAAGCTCTTTTTTGCCTTCTTCTTTTAATCCAACATATTCCCAACCGGCTGCACCTTTTGCTTTTGCTCCTGCTAATAAAATTGTAATTCCCAATAGTGCTAAGTTTCCATTTTTAATAATTTGGTAATCTTTTAAGACCAGACTAATAATAACTATTATTAGTTGTGCAGCAACACCAATGAAAAATATTTTCCTCACTTCTTTTTTCCCCCTATTTTGATTCATTTAAAACAATTTACGCAAATACGATATGATATATTCTTTTTTATAGACCTTTTGATATTAATTGTCATACAGGTTTTAGATATTTAGCTATGCTTATTTAGAAAAAAAGGTGAATATTCATGACTAAAAACATGAAATAAAGAAAAGCAAAGATAGTAATGGTCATCTTTCTTCTGTGTTGATATTTGGAAAACTATTAATAATGCTAGTAATTTCAATGAGTTAGTTAGACCTTCCCTATAGTGTAATATACAAAGTAAGTAACTAATACAATTATAATTGATATTTTCTTATTAACTAGAATAATTGAATTACTTTTCTTCATAATGAAGCTCCTTTTATATGATAATGTTGTTATATTAAGTAATATATAAAAAACGTGACATAAATTTACTATTTATTTGCTTTTAAAATACTGATCATAAAAAACTCTAATACGATCCAATAAAATACCAGCTCTCATCAAACTTTTTTGTTTGTTTAATATCTTCCTCAAAAAATATTACATCGTTTGAAGTATAGACAAAACCACTATAATTGTCTAAGATTCCACGGAAAGTAAAGAAAAAAACATTGTATTCTTCTTCATATTTTTCTACAATAATATCACCGCCGCCTTTAGAAAGATGTGTGTATTTTTCAGGCAAATGAATAAGTGAAGGATTATACGAAATATTTGGTTTTAGCGTGTGATTCTTCACCATTGCAACAACTTCTTGTCTTTCGTACATATTTGATTTAAAGTCGATATTCAATATAATCTGATTAAATGGAAAGAAAAAGAGCAGTAAAATGGTAATTACCTGCACAGCCAATGGTTTTCTGAACTTATTTTTCAGCCAATTTATTACGGTAGCGACTGTTATGCCTATAAAAAAAGCATATACACAAAACGAAATTGGCAATAATATAAAAACTGTTAATTTGTCAACAATTATCCATTGAAAGAACTTTAATAGGATAACCAAAATACTGCTGGTAATAGATAAATATAAGATCTTATTTGATTTTTCCATTCTTACCTCCTCTTGGATTCATGTTTTTGTTAGGGTCTTTTCTTTTGGGTCGTCTCAGTTCATTCACTATACGAGGTTTAATTTAATAAACGTCCACGGGCGAACACAGTTCGCCCCTAGTACTATAGAGTTATAGCAATAAGCTATAACTTTTTCTTTATTACTGAGTATTATATTCGAATATTTTTAAATATATAAATACTAACGTTTGAATCCCTAGTCTTAGTTATAAATACCGGTATAGTCACCAATCAGTTTATATGCTATTATTTTACTGAATAAGAGGATAAACGTTTCGCCCCTAGGGAGAAACCCCTTAAAGGTTTC
>NZ_WHNX01000039.1 GCF_009362815.1 Alkalibaculum sporogenes
TTCTCTCCTCTGAATGACTGGAGGAGGTGTTCCTTCTTAATGACCGGAGGGCCTTGGGCTCTGGGCAAGTGAATGCTTCGGGATTAAAGATTCTTCGTCGTTTCTCTCCTCTGAATGACTGGAGGAGGTGTTCCTTCTTAATGACCGGAGGGCCTTGGGCTCTGGGCAAGTGAATGCTTCGGGATTAAAGATTCTTCGTCGTTTCTCTCCTCTGAATGACTGGAGGGGAGGTGCTCCTCTCAACGACAAGAGGAGGTGTTTCTCTTAATTACCAGAAGGCCTTAGGCTCTGGCAAGTGAATGCTTCGGGGTTAAGATTCTTCGTCGTTTCTCTACTCTGAATGACTGGAGGAGGTGTTCCTCTCAACGACAAGAGGAGGTGTTTTTCTTAATTACCAGAAGGCCTTAGGCTCTTGGCAAGTGAACGCTTCGGGGTTAAGATTCTTCGTCGTTTCTCTCCTCTGAATGACTGGAGGAGGTGCTCCTCTAACGACAAGAGGAGGTATTCCTTCTCAATGACCGGAGGGCCTTGGGCTCTGGGCAAGTGAATGCTTCGGGGTTAAAGATTCTTCGTCGTTTCTCTCCTCTGAATGACTGGAGGAGGTGTTCCTCTAACGACAAGAGGAGGTGTTCCTTCAATGACATGAGGGCTGTTATCTATTTTTCCTGGTCATGATTTTCGTAGGCTTCTATTATTTTTTGTACTAGTTTATGCCGAACTACATCTTCTTTTGTCAAATATACAAAATCAATTCCTGGGATATCTTTTAGGATTTCTTCTGCTTTTGATAGTCCAGATATTTTGCCAATAGGCAAGTCAATTTGAGTAACATCTCCTGTAATAATTACCTTTGAACTAAAACCCATTCTTGTTAAAAACATTTTCATTTGTTCTGGTGTAGTATTTTGTGCTTCATCTAATATAATAAAGGAATCGTCAAGAGTCCTACCTCTCATATATGCCAATGGTGCAACTTCTATTAATCCCTTTTCTTTAAATCTCAAAAAAGCATCTGATCCCATTAAATCGTACAATGCATCGTATAGAGGTCTTAAATATGGATCTACTTTATCTTGTAAATCTCCTGGTAAAAAGCCCAACTTTTCTCCAGCTTCAACTGCTGGTCTTGTTAAAATTATTCTACTCACTTCTTCTCGTTTAAATGCTTTTACAGCCATAGCCATTGCTAAATAGGTTTTTCCTGTGCCTGCAGGACCTATGCCGAAAACCACTTCATTTTTTTCTATAGATTTTACGTATCTTTCTTGGCCTAATGTTTTACATCTTATTTGTTTTCCTTTATGAGTGTAACATATAATACCATTTAGTTTATCATAGGAATCTTCTTCATCTTTTTTAACTAGCTGTATAATATATGATATCTTTTGAGTATCAACTTGACCACTATCTAAAATTACTTTTATAATCTTTTTTATAGCACGTTCTGCTTTTAATGTATCATCTTTATGGCCTAATATTTTGAGTGTCCCATCTCTAGATAGGAGACTGACTTTAAATTCGTTTTCTATAATCTTCAGATTTTCATCGTATTGACCATGTAATTTTATTAAGGTCTCTTCGTTATTTATAGCTAATATAACTTCGTTTTCTAATGTCAAAAATTTATTCCTCCTTGTCAATCTTTTGTTCTTCACTTATTTCTTCTATAATAGTGATACTAATTTTGTATTTATAAACATTATTATTTACAGTAGATGAATTTATTTCAATATTTTGCACTTGACCTATTTTATTAAACTCTTCTTTTGCTTTATCTTTTACTTCATCTTCTAATTCTTCTTTTGACTTATCTATACAATTTTCTTTTGCATAGTACTTAATCTTATCTATTTTAATTGGTAATTCATTTCCTAGTATTTTAAGCCTTTGTTCTTCATTACTTTCATAATAGTAGTTTTTTTCTCCATTATGAAAGTTAATCACTAAACCACCAATGTGTAATACTCTATTAAATTTATAGTCTTCCTCATCTATAACTTTATATTTTCTAATTTCATAATCTTTATCATAGGATGTTTGTGCCATAATCTTTGCCATAGCGTGAATATACGTTATTTCGGGACTTTCTTCAACTTTTTGTGTAACAACTTCACCTTTTACTAACAAATCACCTTTTTTTACTTTTTGATCTATCTCAACATTAGAAGTACCATTTATAATTAACATATCTTTTATTATTCCATCTTTGCTAGCAATTAGATCAACTGGTATAGATTTGTCGTATATCTTTTGACTTTCTTCACTTGCTACTATGTCGATAGTTATCTTTGTCCCATTTATTTCAATATTCATAAAATCTATTTCTTTATGATTTTTTAAGAATTCTGCCTCGATTTCGTTCATATTTAGATTATTTTTTAACACCCAAGATTTTAAGCCAAGCTCCTCAAGTTCTTTTAAAATATTAGCTTCATCTATTGAAGTTTCTGTTTGCACTTCAATTGTTATAACCATAGACGATATAATATATACAGCTAATAACACCAAAATGAAAGCAACTGCAAAAAATTTACGAGTTTGCAGCCTCCATTTCCATAGAGTCATACCACTTTTTCTTATAATTTCCACTTCACATGAAAGTCTATTAGATATCTCTATTACTTGTTTATAGTCTTTTAGCTCAATTCTAGCTTTTATTTTCCCTGAATCTACTTTTACTATGTCCCAAATTAATATATTATTATGATGAATAAGGTTAATTACTCTTTCTAGATGTCTTCCTTTAATGTTAATGATAACATACCCTCTAATATAATGCCATAACTTAACAATTAACAAAATCCCCCCCCCTATTCATCGATAGTTACATTAATTATATTTCCTTCTATGACAACTTCTTCTTTGATAATATTACGAATTAGTAGATTTTCTCCAGTCACTATCATTATTCCTACTTTGCTATTAATTCTAATTTTATCGTCATTATATTCAATAATTCCCTTATGGTTTTCTATCCGTACTTGAACATTTCCAATTATAGTGATTTTGGGTAAATTTAATGTTATTTCTTTAGGCAACTCAAATATATCGCTGATATTTTCTTTTATTTCTTCAATTTTATCTTTTTTGCCCATTAAAATACCTCCATATAAGTTATTTTATGTGGAGCTATATAGAGATATGAATAAATAATTAGCCTTATACTTTAAGCCAAAAGCATTAGCTCACTTTACAAACTTTAAATAATGTCTTACGTCCGTATGCTTAGCGTTTTGCTTTTAGTTTTCACATAAAGCTGACCACCATAATACTTAAGTCTTTATTAAACAATACCCTGCTCAGTTGACATGAATAGACTCTTCAAACTTCACAAGGTTTTATTATTGGTATGAATTTATATAAAAGTGTCTTCTAGAATACTGTATTTCCATCATTTATGCTCTTTTATTTCTTTATTTACTGCCTTATATAAAGAGATACACATTAAAATCATGATAAAAACAAATGGGAGCGCCATAATAATGGAAATTCCTTTTATTGCTTGCAAACCTCCACTTAGTAGTAAAACAATAGCAATCAATGATTGAACAATACCCCATACGATTTTTATATTTGTTTTAGGGTTTAAAATCCCTTTACTTGAAAACATAGCTAAAACAAAGGTCGATGAATCTGCAGACGTTATGAAAAATGTAACAATTAAAACGATTATAATGATGGAGATAATATAACCTAAGGGTAAAAAGGATAGTGTTACAAATAAGCCTGTACTTACATCCTTAAGAATTTCACTAGCAATGTTAAAACCTTCAACAATTTCAAAATGCAGTGCAGTACCTCCTAAGACTGAAAACCATATAAAACTAAATATACTAGGTACGACTAAAACCCCTAATACAAATTCTCTAATGGTTCTCCCTCTTGATATTCTTGCAATAAATGTACCAACAAAAGGAGACCATGCAATCCACCATGCCCAATAAGTCAAAGTCCATGCTCCTAACCAAGGATCTTTTGTAATAGGTGTTGTTTTTAAGCTCATTTCTATAATATTTTGCAGATAACCGCCTAAAGAAAGAGTAAAAGTATCTAAAATAAATGCTGTTGGACCGATGAACAATATTACCATCATAATAACGCTAGCTATAGCAACGTTTGTATTACTTAGCAATTTAATTCCTTTATTGATTCCTGATGTAGCTGACAGTATAAATAATAATGTTATTAAAACTATAATTATAATTTGAGACATCGTATTATTCGGTATTTTGAACAGATATGATAATCCTCCATTTACTTGGAGTGCTCCCATCCCTAATGAAGTGGCTACTCCAAAAATAGTTACTAAGATAGCCATAATGTCTACAAACTTTCCGAAAGAGCCATTTGCTTTTTCTCCTATTAACGGGTATAAGGTAGAGCTTATTGTACAAGGACGGTTTTGTCGAAAAGTAACATAGGCTAAAGACATTCCAACAATGGCATACATGGCCCAAGGGTGAAATCCCCAGTGAAAAAATGAGTATCTCATTGCCATAATAGTAGATTCTGTCGATTCCGGCGATATTCCTATAGGTGGTTGTGCGTAATGAAATATGGGTTCTGCGACTCCCCAAAAGACAAGACCAATTCCCATACCTGCACTAAATAACATACTAAACCACGTAAAAGTAGAATACTCAGGACGCTCATTATCTTTACCAAGACGAATTCTCCCAAACTTACTAAATGCAAGGAAAACTGCAAATAGTAGAATCACTAAAGCAGTTATAAGATAAAACCAACCAAACTGATCTATGATTTTGTCTAACAGTATATTTGAGACCTTGCCTAAACTATCCGAGTAAAAGATTCCCCAAATTACAAAAATAATCGATATAGCTATCGATATATATAAAACCATAAATTTTCATCTCCTTAAAGAGAACTTAAATCGTTAAAATCTTAATTATCGCGAAGACAAAGAGCCAAGCGATAAGAAACTTTTCGCTTATAGTCCTTTGGTAAACCAAACAAATGGCTTGCCAATTTGGCTGGTTTCTTAAAAGAACAAATGAAAACTTTTTTACATTTGGCAACTATCCGCATAACAATAAGAAACACGCAACGCGTGTTTCTTATTGTTTATTTAAGCAAGTAATTCTTTACAGAGCACTATTGCTTCATCTGCTGTTTCAACCCAACCATCAGCTTTTATTTCATTAGCCCATTTTTGGCTTGTTGGACCTCCACCGATGATTACTTTGTATTTATCTCTTATTCCTTTTTCTTTTAAATACTCAATCAATTCACCTTGTGCTCTCATTGTAGTTGTTAATAATGAACTAGCAGCAATTATTGTTGCACCTACTTCATCAGCTTTTGCTACAAAGGCTTCTGGTTTTTGATCGATACCAATATCATATACTTTAAAACCTGCAGCAGTTAATAGAGCTCCAACGATATTCTTACCTATATCATGAATATCTCCTTCAACTGTTCCAAGAACTATCTTACCTTTATCTTCGTGTTCTTTTCCTCCTTGAGCCGCTAATTCAGCTTCAAGAATACCCATACCAGTTTTCATTGCATCGGCAGCCATCATTACGTCTGGAAGAAATGCTTCACCTGTTTTCCAGCTAGCACCTACTTCTTCAATACCTTTAATATAGCCTTTTTCAATTGCCTCTACAAGGTCAAGACCTTCAGCAATCACTTTTTCCGCTAATTCAACTGCTAAATCTTCGTCTCCATCTATTACTGCTTCTTTTATTTCGTCAAAAATTATGCTCATTGTAATACCTCCACTTTTTTTTATTATAGTAATTCTTTGGAACGTTTTGCTATATACTCGTCAATCTTTTGCTTTACATCTGGGTCTAAGACTGGTGATACATAATTTTCAACAACATCTTGCCACTTTTGGTTTCCTCTTTGATTTGCAGTTAACTTATTATTTGCCCAGCCATCATAAGATTGTCTATCACTTAAACTTGGTTTATAGAATTCCACTTTGAAATTTTTACGCGTGTGTTTTTGTGTTAAATAATGTCCTCCTGGTCCAACTTTACTAATTACATCAAAAGCTAATTTATCTTCTGTCATATCGATACCCTTTATATATCTAGAAACCATTCCCGCTATTTCATCGTCTTGCATAAACTTTTCAAAAGACATTGCCATATAATACTGAAGTATTCCTGCTGAATGTAATACAAAGTTAATTCCAGTTGCACTTGCAGCAAATAGTGTCATCATTGATTCATAACCTGATTGTGCATCTACGATCTTTGAATCTGTTAATCCACCACCACCTCGACTTGGAACCCCATAAAATCTCGCTAGTTGAGCACTTGCTGATATAAATAATGCACATTCTGGGTTACCTATTGCTAAAGCACCAGATGCCATATCCGTAATAGCTGAAGTAGACCCATATATAACTGGTGTTCCAGGATTAATGCACTGGCCTAGTGTAATTCCCGCTAAAACTTCTGCGTTTTGCACAGATAGTGCTCCTGCGATTGTTGCAGGTCCTGTGGAACCTGACATTACTAGTGAAGCAATAATGGTTGCCTGACCTGCCTCAGCATATGCCATTAAGCCTCCTAGCATACGATCATCGAATTTTAGTGGTGTTACAGAATTAACTAAACATACCAATGCGGGATTTTCTTTAATTACATCTAAACCTCCATGAAGTAACGCTGTTATCTCAATGGAATCTTTTGCTTTTTCATATCCTGAAGCACTTCCCATAAAACACTTATCTGAATTGGTAATATGACTATACATCATGCTCATATGTCTCGTTTCATCAGGGACATCCTGAGGTTCTACTACATTCCCTCCAGTCATATGTAAATTTTTACTAGCACCTGCAAGTTTAACAAAGTTATCATAGTCTTGAATTGTTGCATTACGCCTATTGCCATCTACATCATGGATAAATGGTGCCCCATAACCAGGCATAAATATTGTATTGTTTCCACCACATATCAGATTATGTTCTGGATTACGTGCATGTAATGTAAACTCTGAAGGAGCTCCTTCTACCATTTCTTCTACAAACTCTCTATCAAAATACACGCGATGTCCGTCTACTTTCTGTCCATGTTTTCTAAATATTTCAATGGCAGGTTCATAAGAAAATTCTACTCCAACTTCTTGAAGGATTCTCATAGTATTGTCATGAATTGTTTGTATCTGCTCGTCTGTTAAAATATCATACTTTGGCAACATGATAAACATCTCTCCTTGTTATAACAATTTTATTTGTTTATTATTTTTTTTGAGTTTCTAATATTTTTTTTGATTCCTCAACATCTTGTTTCAATGCTTTAATTATACTGTAACACATGACTAGCATGATTAGCATAAAAGGAAATGCTGCTGCTATAGAGGCCGTTTGCAATGCTTGCACTGCAGACGTTCCACCTACAAGAATCAGTACAATTGTGATAGCTCCTTGTGCAATACCCCATCCACCTTTTAATTGTTTACTAGGATTCATGTTTCCTCCTGATGTCAACATAGCTAAAACATATGTTGCTGAATTGGCAGCACCTATAAAACAGGCTACTATTAATATGATGGAAAGTGGAGCTGTAATTGCATAGAATGGCAATTGTTCTAACATGGCAAATAGTGCAGTAGTGTAATTATTATTTGTAGCTGCTTGTATGGCTCCACCAGATAATGCATCTAAGTTGAAAGCTGCACCGCCATAAATTCCAAGCCATATCAATGAAAATCCAGAAGGTAAAAGTGAAACTGCAAAAATAAATTCTCTTATGGATCTACCTTTCGATACTCGTGCTACGAATTGACCAACAAAAGGAGCCCAAGCAATCCACCATGCCCAATAGAAAATTGTCCATCCATTAAGCCATGAAATGTTTCCCATCCAGAAAGTTTGCCCGACAATATTTTGTAAATAATCACCAATAGAACCGGTAATATTATTTAAAATTGATACCATACCTCCAAAAGTGAAGATAAAGACCATAAATGCAATAGATAACCATATTTTTAAATTAGCCGCCGCTTGCATTGCCTTATGTAAACCAGACACAGTAGCTAAAGTGAAGATGACCGTCATCACAGCAATAATAAGTGAAATTGTCAAAGGTGTCGATTTAATACCCCATATATACTCTAATCCATTAGCAATTTGGCTAGATCCAAGACCTAAACTAGTAGCTACACCAAAGATTGTTGCAAATACTGCTAATATATCTATTGTTTTACCTACGGGGCCATAAATTTTATCTCCAATAAGAGGATAAAATGCAGAACTAATTAAAAATGGTAGATTTTTTCTAAATTGAAAATATGCAAGTGCTAAACCCCCGATAGCAAAAATGACCCAAGGATGTATTCCCCAATGAAAAAATGTCGTTTGCATGGCTATTCTCATAGCTTCTGGAGTTGCGCTATCTCCAAATGGTGGGCTTGAGTAATGCATAATTGGTTCAGCAACTGACCAAAATACTAGACCAATTCCCATTCCTCCTCCAAATAACATTGAGAACCATTGGAAATTTGAAAATTCAGGTTTATCGTCATCTTTTCCAAGTATGATTTTCCCATACGGGCTGATAGCAATCCAAGCAGCAACAATAATAAATATAGCAACTGATAAAAGGTATAGCCAACCAAATCCATTTGTTAAAAAAGAAAATACCTTTCCAAATACCTCATTCATTTTAGTAGTAAATAACATACTTAAGAGTACAAATACAAGTGATATGGCAGCCGAAACATATAGCACTGTACGATTAGGTGATTGTTTCACATTTTTCATATATAATCCCCCCCATGTTTCTAATTTGTAACATTACTTCTACAATACTAATTAAAATATTTTTAATAATGGATGGTTTAAAGTTCCTAGCTTAGTTCCAGTTAATTTATTTGAATACGCAATGATTCCATCAGTTGTAGCAATCGCTCTATACACCCAAGGTGCATTTGACATTGGTCCATATAGAATAAAATCTCCACCTTGAGTAATTGGATATGAGAATACAGAAGCTCCAGCTACTTCAAAATAAGGTGTTCCTTTAGAACGCATTTTTTTCCATAAATACAATGCATTTGAAGGAGCACATCCTCCTGGATAACCAAATTTTTCTTTTATATCATAGATTGCTTTTGTAGTCCAACTACTACTTGCTACATCTAACACACCAGGATCTATCAAAAATTTTTCAAGTCCTGCTCTTTTAGCCGCAGAAATTAACCCTTCAGTTTTGTCGTCCCCAGTAAGTAAATCAAGTCTTTTTGACGGTTTTAAATGTTTTTTACTAAAAGCTAAGATGACAGCAGCTTTTACTCCACAATCTTGAATCACTTGCAATTCATCTTCAGTAACATTTTCTTCTATAGAGTTATAAATGATTCTATCAATAACAGCAGGATCATTTGCGAAATTCTTTAAGGCTTTTACTCTAACTTCTGGACTTGGGCTATCAAATAAAATTGGAGCATCTGTATATTTTAAAACAAATTCTGCATGCTTTGTTAATGCTTCCTCTGTATCTCCCAGAACATCAATAATTCTAGGGTTTCCTGTTTCTACACACACTTCTAATTCTTGATCTAACAGAGTTTTTGCTGCAGTTTCATCAAATATTCCTTTTTGTGAATCTATCATAATCTTATGTCCACGATAAAATATACTTCCCATTAATACGGTAGGAAACTCCCCTGGCTGACCCCCTATTTTTACTCCTCCAATGTCATAAACAGATTGATCTGCTGTAAATCTAAACATCTTTACCACTCCCTCGTTGTTATATAGTCTCCTATTTGCTTTGCATTTTTTGATTATTTACTTTTACAATTTTTCTCTTGTACTACTTCATATCCAGCCGCTTTCACAATGTTCATAAAAATATTTTTACCAACATTATGTGATTTACCATACACTGTACCTAGGACAATCTCATTAGATTTGGTATTGTATTCTCCAATGATAGGTCTAAGTTGATCGTAAATCTGTTTTTGCAATTCACCTGCAAATATTACATCACCAATAAAGTATTTTCCATCTTCAAATAGTTCACCTACTGTACTCATTCCTTCTTGGCATGCATCTATAACTAGTAGTGCTTCTTTCTTTGTCGGATTAGAATCGATAAAATTACTAATTAAGTCAAGTAGTTCAGTTTCTTTGAGATCTCCTACTAATTCTGTAATTAATTTAGAATCTATCATATTCGAAAAATCACCTCCTTTATTAAAACATTATTGAACGGATTTCAAAGTAATTATATTAATGCTTGTTGTAGTATCTTACAATCTACTTAATGCAGGCCCGCATTTAAATATATTATAGTTTTACGTTTACTTAAAAAATTATATTGTCGCTTCACATTACAATTTGTTTTCACAAATACATGATACTATCTAATTCTTTAAAAGTCTCTGGACTAATTCAGCATATACTGGTACTTTCTTACTTTCTTGCATAAAAAAAAACCAAAGTTTCATATATTCTTTAGCCGGATAACGGTCTATATTCGAATATATTTCAAACTTTGGTTTTGTACTATTAATAAGTATTATTCTAAAACATTAACTTTCAGGTTTAAATCTTTGACAGCATCTATGATACTAAACATATCTGACGCAAGACACTATCTAATTCTTATGAAGTCTCTGGATTATTTCAGCGTATACTGGTACTTTCTTACTTTCTTGCATAAAAAAACCAAAGTCCCATACATTCTTTAGCCGAATAACGGTCTATATTCGAATATGCTACTAACTTTGGTTTGTACTATTTATAAGTATTATTCTAAAAAATCAACTTTCTGGTATTAAATTTTTGACAGCATCTATGGTACTAAACATATCTGACGCATATGCATCTGCTCCAATAGCTTCAGCAAATTCTTTTGTTATTGGTCCACCACCAACGATTACTTTCACTTGATTTCTTATGCCTTCCATTGTTAATCTATTCATAACTTCATGTTGTTCTGCCATAGTCGTCGTTAATAAAGCTGATAGTGCCAGAACATCAGGTTTATATTTAGTGACGGCAGTTATAAACCCCTCCGCTGGAACATCAATACCAAGGTCTACTACTTTATATCCTTCACTCTGCAATATCATAGATACCATGTTTTTACCAATATCGTGTAAGTCTCCAGCAACAGTGCCAATGACAATCGTACCTTTAGAAAATTTATAATCAAAGGTCAGATGAGGTTTCAGTACATGTAAACTAGCATGCATTGCTCTGGAAGACATCAGTACATCTGGTATAAAGATCTCGCCAGTTCGGAATTTCTGACCAATAATTTTCATAGGTTGCATCAAACCTTGTTTTATAATCAACTCGGCTTTAATTCCCCTTGAAAGTGCCAATTCTGTTTTTTCCTTTACTAATTGAGCATTTCCTTCAGTTAGTCCCAACTGAATATCCACAATAATATCTTCCACCAATACACCTTCCTTGTTTACCCTATTTGTCTATACTGAGTTGGTGTCATTCCCTCTTTACGACGAAATACTTTTGAAAAATAACTTGCATCGTGATAACCTAGCATCTCAGCTACGTCATCTATTTGATACTTTGGATCTCTCAAAAGTTTTTTTGCCTCCTCTAATTTCACTTTTGTTATATACTCAATAATTGTTATACTCTGATTTTCCTTGAAAATTCTACTAGCATAACTAGGACTTAAATACACTGATGAGGACACCTCTTCAAGTGTTAGGTTTTTTCTATAATTATTTCTAATAAATGTTTTCATCCCTTGAACTGCTAGTCTATTCTTAGCAATTTCGTTATTTTGCACTGCATGAAGATATCTTTCTAATGTTTTTACAGCTGCTAAATTTATCTCCTCTACCTGATCAAACCTACTGACATCTTGTAGAAACCTAGAACTGATTTCAAGAGCTTGATTTAGGTTCGCACCACCATCAACGGATGCTCTTGATAGTATTACACCTAGTTCAAGTATTCTTGCTTTTATAATATTAAGATTAGCTGCTCCATTAATAAAGATATCTGCTAAAAGTGTTTGAAATATTTTTTGTGCTTCCTTTAGATCCCCTAATCTAACCTTGCTTATTAATTCCTTTTCTTTTTCAAGAGAATAGTTTAAACTCAAACTTTGGGTGCTTAGCTTTTCTTCTAAGCTTTTTCTACTTTGAATCTCTTCACTTAGCAATGATTGTTGAAGGGCCATTTCTTTCTGATATTTCAAGTTTTCCCAACCTGATTTCATTATATAGTTGGCAGTAACATATAATAAATCAGCTGCTCCTTGTACCTTTTCACCAGAAATAACTTTTAACTCCTTTGCTGCTTGAAACAGTTCATAAAAATCATCGGTCAATCCTTTATTCATTTCTTTTAACTCAATCCAAAAAAACTCTTCTGGCTCCCACATTAACACTTGACCACATATAATTGATCCTAAGTGCTGTTCTTCAATAATAATAGGAGCAGCCCATTCAATGAGGCCTGCTGGACATCTAAAAATATAAGGTTCACCAAATATAGCAGCTTGCTTCCCTGCTCTGGCATATGAGCCGGTACATCGATTTTCTAGCCCTTTTTCCTTTTGTTTACGCCAAATCATTTGACAAAACCTACAATTTTTCTGCGCATCATTTCTAGAGAAAATTGACCTTCCTTCTATATCTACTATATTTGCAGTCAAGCCTGTCGCTTTCGTAAAAGCATTCAAAATATTTTTTAGCAAGTTTTTATCTATTAACTTTAATAATTGTAGTCTATTGAAAGATCTGTCTTGGTGATACTTCGTTGAATCATTTATCAATATTCCTCACCTCTCCCAATTGGTCTAGCCACCTCACCTCTATACCAATTAGTTTAGCATAGATTTAAGTATATTTACAATAATTAAATTTGTATATTGTTTTGACATTATTATTTTTAGGTGGTATCTTGATGTTTTCGGTAATTTTATATCTTTTTCGTTGATATTTTGATATTTTAGGTAAATTTTTATTCCTGTTAATCCTACTTTTGTATTAAAAAAATCTAGAACATGATGTTCTAGATTTTTTACATTTAATTTAAATTTTCTTTTACTAATTTGTTAACTATTCCTCCATCAGCTCGGCCTTTAATTTTTGGCATTACTACTGCCATGATTTTGCCCATATCTTTCATGGAGTCTGCTCCTACTTGTTTCATGGCTTCTAAAACAATACTTTCAACTTGTGATTCGCTTAGCTGTTGAGGTAGGTATTTAACCAAAATTTCGATTTCTCTTTCTGTTTGATCAACCAAATCTTGTCTATCTGCTTTTTTAAACTCTGCAAGCGCGTCTTTTCGTTGTTTAACTTGTTTAGATATTATACCTATAATATCTTCATCTATTAATTCGACTTTATTGTCTTTTTCGTATTGGAGTATTGCAGCTCTAACCAAAATAATGGTTGATTTTGCAATTAAATCCTTCGCCTTCATAGATTCCTTTAATTCTGAACTTAGTTGTTCCTTGAGAGACATTAAAACACCTCTTACTTAAACTTTTTAGAATTTCTCTTTCTCGCAGCTTCAGATTTCTTTTTTCTCTTAACGCTTGGCTTTTCGTAATGCTCTCTTTTTCTTACCTCAGACATGACACCTGCATTCGCAGTCTTTTTTTTGAACCTGCGTAGAGCATTCTCTAATGATTCACCATCTTTAATTTTAACTTCAGACATTTTTCCACCCTCCCCTCTACTACATTAATGTAACAGATTGTTTAGAGTTATTGCTACTATCGTAATAGCGGGCTTTATAACAATTAATATTATATATTAATTAATTCCATTGTGTCAAACAATTAATTAACCCGGAGGCCAACCAAGATTTCTTC
The DNA here is from genome assembly GCF_009362815.1 of Alkalibaculum sporogenes. Classification (GTDB taxonomy): domain Bacteria; phylum Bacillota; class Clostridia; order Eubacteriales; family Alkalibacteraceae; genus Alkalibaculum_A; species Alkalibaculum_A sporogenes. The sequence continues at coordinate 13,797 of NZ_WHNX01000039.1, forward strand.
CACCTAAAATATGGTAGTGTAAATGAAGTACTGATTGTCCTCCATTTTCGCCACAATTATTAACTAATCTAAATCCTGTGTCTACTATACCGTGCTTTAATGCAAGCCTATTTGCTACAGTATGAATCTGAGTAATAATTTCATTTCCTGCTGGTACTGTTAATACAGAATTATAATGTACCTTTGGTATAATTAAAAAGTGTATTGGTGCTTGTGGCTCTAAGTCCTTAATCGCTATAACTTGGTCGTCTTCATATACAATTTCACTTGGAATTTCTTTTTTTGCTATTTTACAAAATAAACAATCGCTCATACTTTTCCCCCATTAAAAATATTTCCTTCAATATAACCTTTTTTTATATCACTTAATTCAATTAGAAGGGTTTGATTAATTATATCTTTTTCACTCTGAGCTTGTACTAAGATATAATTTTTTGTATGTCCTTGATAGGTATTATATTCTTTTTTTAATTTTTGTTCAAACAAAACTTCTAATCTTGAATTTGCAAATTGACTAATATACAGTTTTTCTAATTGACTTGATAGATGTATCATCTTCTTACTTCTTTCTTCTTTTACCCACTCTGGAATCTGTTCTTTCATGTTTGCAGCAGGTGTTCCCTGTCTCATAGAATATTTAAAAACATGTAACTTACTAAAACCTAATTGCTTTATAAATTCGTAACTTTCTATAAAATTTTCTTCACTTTCTCCAGGAAATCCAACCATTATATCTGTAGTTATGGAACAAAGTGGAAACATGTATCTGATTTTCTCTACAATATGATAATAATCTTCTTTAGTGTATTTTCTATTCATTCTTTGTAATATATCATTGGAACCACTTTGTAAAGAAAGATGAAAGTGGTCACATAATTTCTCTATGTTTTTTAATTCTTTAATAAAAACTGTATCTAATAATAGGGGCTCTAGTGACCCTAGTCTTATACGTTCTATTCCTTCTATTTTGTTTAATCCTTTTAGCACATCTATAAGCGTTACATCTTTTAGTTCTTTCCCATATGATGATACATTAATTCCCGTTATTACAATCTCTTTGTAACCTTGGTCTGCAATAGCTTTTCCCTCAGCTATAATATTTTCCACTTTTCTACTTCTTACAGGTCCCCTAGCATATGGAATAATACAATATGAACAAAAATTACTGCATCCCTCCTGCACTTTAATATACGCCCTAGTACGGTCTTTCACTTTACTTATTTTTAATTCTTCATATTCCATAGTATCCATAATATTTTGTACTATATTAATATTTTTACCAAAACTTTTCTGTTCTTCTACTAAGTCTACTATACGATTTCTGTCTTTATTACCAACTATAATATTAACTTCTGGAATTTTCTTCAGGTCTTCTGGCGAAGTTTGAGCATAACACCCTGTAACAGTAACTACAGACTCTGGGTTTTGACGTTTTGCTTTCCTAATCATCTGTCTTGATTTCTTATCACCAATATTCGTCACAGTACATGTATTAATAACATAAACGTCAGACTTAGTATCAAATTCAACAATTTTGTATCCTGCTTTTTCAAATAATTCCATCATGGCTTCTGTATCATAGGTATTTACTTTACAACCTAAAGTATGAAAAGCAGCTGTTTTCATTGTATATTTACTCTCCTTTAAATTACATTTCATAGTGGTAGGTAAGCATAGCTATTATACTTATCCCTGCAGTTTCTGTCCTTAAGATTCGTGTCCCTAGCGAAATAGGAATTGCTCCTAATGATTTAAGATACTCTACTTCTTCTTCTTCTAGCCCACCTTCTGGACCTATAACTATACCTATGCGTTTCGCTTTATCATTACTAAGTAGCGCTTGCTTTAGAGATATATCTACTTCTCCTTCATAGGCTATTAAATTTAAATCATTTTTAATTAATTCATTTTTAATATCTTTAATTTTCATAAGAGGCATAATTTGTGGTATAACTCCTCTTTTAGACTGTTTTGCAGCTTCTTCAGATATTTTTTGCCATCTCTGTATTTTTTTGTTCTCTTTCTTGTCTATCTCAACTATAGTTCTATGGGTATTTACAGGTATAATATTTTTTACACCTAATTCTACAGACTTTTGTATAATCAAATCCATTTTAGAACCTTTTGGTATTCCTTGATATAAGCTTATTTCTATAAAAGTTTCTGTATCATTCTCACGCTCTTCAATAATTTCAAGTAGTATATTATCTTTATCTATTTTTGTAATTTTTGTAATATATTCCATACCTTTGCAATCACTAACTTCTACTTTCTCTCCAATTTTCATCCTAAGAGACTTTGTCATATGCAAATAATCTTCACCACTTATATGAATAATGACACCATCTTTTTGACTAGGATCTATAAAAAATTTATGCATAAATTACTCCTTTTTTCTTGCAACAACAGCTGCCCATTCTCCTAATCGTTCCACTTCTATATTTTCAAATCCAGTAGAACGCAAACTTTCCACAACCTGATCGACTTTACTAAGTATAATTCCAGAAGAGATGAAAACGCCATTATTTTTTAAGAATGGCCTAATTTGTGTAGATAAATTAATGATTACATCTGCTAAAATATTTGCTATAATTACATCTGCCTCTTCATGAATAACATCTAGTAAATCACCTTCTCGAACTTCAATAATACTCTGCAAATTATTATTTTCTACATTTTCTTTTGCAATCTTCACTGCCATAGAATCTAGGTCTACAGCAATTATCTTCTCACAGTTAAGATTTCCAGCTGCAAGTGCTAAAATTCCAGAACCACAACCTATATCTATTAACACATCTCCTGGTTTTACATACTTCTCTAAGTTTTCAATACATAGTTGTGTAGTTTCATGTAATCCTGAACCAAAAGCCATGCCTGGATCTATTTCTATTACTATATCATCATCTGATTTAAAATAATTTTCCCAAGTAGGTTTAATAATAAAATGATTACCTATTTTAACAGGTTTATAATATTTTTTCCAAGAGTTGGCCCAGTCTTCTTGATTGACCTTTGTAATAGTAAGTTCACTACTCCCAGGGTCTATACCGTAGGATGGTAGTTTCTTTATATTACTCAATATTTCATATATTATTTCCTGTGCTTCTTCTGTTTCATCAATATATCCTTTTATAATAGATAAATTCGAATCTACTTTTATAAGAGATTCATCATAATAATCCCATATAATCTCTTTGTTTTTTAAAATCAACAAATCATTAGGAGATTCTATTACAACACCTGCTATTCCTGCCTCATAAAAAATATTAGAAATTGCTTCCTCTGCTTCAGGTGTAGTTTTTATTTGTACTTCAGTCCAAATCATAATTACTTCCTCCTAATAATATTGTTTACTATTCTTTTGCATTAATATAAACCATTCACTTAAAATACTATAGACATTATATATAATCAGTTCTATAGGGTCAAGTTTAGTTAGTATGTTGTTGTTTCCCTTCAGGGCTATCGCATGAAAAAAACATAGAAAAGATGGAATAGAATTTTGTCTTGTATACATGGGGAGAGCAAGAGTATTTTTAAAACAAACGCAAACACGCTGTCGCATACGGTATGAAAAGAACTCGAAGATTAACTAAATTTTTGAAACTCGCTACGCTCAAACAGTCAAAAATTCTTATCGTTAATCTTCTCCTTCTTCTTAATTTAGCGAAGCTATCGTTTGCTAATGTTTTAAAAATACTCGATATAGTTAGCTACTTTGATATGTTTTTTAAAAAGGGTTCTCTGAACCCTTAAATGATAAAAACAAAACTGAAAAGCGTGCTTTAAATATCTTTTCATGCGATTGCCGTGGTTTCCCTTTATGTAGGCTTGTCCTTAACTAAAATAAATTATATACTTAAATATACATTAAAAATGAATTGAGGTATAGATATGAAAGGGTATTATAAAAATGATATGTTAAAATTTATTGCTGCTTTTTTTATGATAATAGATCATGTTGGGGCTATATTTTTTGAGAATTTGGTAATATTAAGATATTTAGGAAGAATAGCTTTTCCAATATTTGCATTTTATGTAGCTATGGGGTTTTTTTGGACTTCTGATTTTAAGAAATATATTAGTAGAATATTGATTTTTGCAGTGATTGCCCAAATTCCTTATGCTTTTTTTTCATTTATATTAACTGATAATTACTATGGTATGAATATACTTTTCACTTTTTTTATAGCTTTGTTTGCACTTTATTTCTTTAAAAGAAAAAATTACTCCATATCAGTCTTAATTATAGTATTGTGTGAAGTAATACAAGCACTAACCTTAATAAAATTTGACTATGGAGTCTATGGTATTTTAATGGTTTTTGCATTTTACATATTTAAAGACGATAAAATACATCGTAATTTAAGCATATTCTGCTTAACTATTGCTTATATTTTTACTATTTACCTACCCTTAGGTATACCTTTTTATTATAGTTTTATACATCGACAGATGTTTTGTGTATTGGCTTTACCTTTAATAGATTTAAATTATAAAACTAAGATACTCTTGCCTAGGTATTTCTTTTATATATTTTATCCTGCTCATATAGCTATCATAGTTTTTGTGTACTTTATATTGTCATAATAAAGTGAAACAGTATTAGTGCCTGTTAATGCGGGATAAAATTAATTTACATTCTTTAAATAGAGTGCTATAATCTTTAGAACAGTAGCTTGACCAAGTTTCGTAGACGTAAAATACAGTTTATTTTTTGATTATTAGTTACTGCTAATTTAATAGTGCTGGATGAAAATGACGGAATATAAAACCGTTATTGGACAGGGCTCTGGAGAGACTTTTAATAGCACCGAAGGGGATAAAACCTTAAACACTAAGGCCAAAACTCTCAGGTAAAAGGACAGAGAAATAAGTTGTAACTATATAACTTAATTTCTTTTGAGGCCTTGGTCTCATTTTTTTATAAGATTGGATAGTTCGACAAGCTCGATAATGTCGAAATTTTCCTACCTTACTTGAAACGCGTCGTAGACGCTTTCTTGTAATATTACTAGTTTTACTATTCAAATATTTAAGTGGAGGTTTATAATGAAGGGAATAATTACAGTTATTGGCAAAGACAAAGTTGGAATCATCTATGGTATATCTAAAATATTATCAGAGAACAATGTAAATGTTGAAGATATTAGTCAAACAGTACTTCAAGACTACTTTACTATGATGATGTTAGTTAATTTATCTAACGTTAAATGCGATTTTAATGAGTTGAAGGAATTGTTAGAATCTTACGGTGTAGAAATAGGATTATCAATAAAGATTCAGAGAGAAGAATTTTTCAATACCATGCACAATATTTAGGAGGATTAAAATTGACACTTTATAATAATATTTTTGAAACTATTCGAATGATTGAAAAAGAAAAATTAGATATCAGAACTACTACCATGGGGATTTCTTTATTAGATTGTATCGATTCCTGTGGAAAAAAATCCCGAAATAAAATTTACGATAAAATAACTAGTTATGCGAAAGATCTCGTTAAAGTTGGAAATGAAATTGAGACTGAGTTTGGTATACCTATCATTAATAAAAGAATCTCTATTACACCTATATCCATTATTGCCTCTGCTTGTGATGATACTGACTATGTAGCGTTTGCAAAAATTCTAGATGACGCTGCTAAAGAAGTAGGCGTTAACTTTATCGGTGGTTTTTCTGCTTTAGTTCAAAAAGGTTTTACTAAAGGAGATAAAATTCTTATACGCTCAATTCCAGAGGCTCTTTGTGTAACAGAGAGAGTTTGTTCATCGGTAAATATAGCAAGTTCAAAATCAGGTATTAATATGGACGCAGTTAAGCTAATGGGAACAATTATTAAAGAGACTGCCTATTTGACTAGAGATCGAGATTCTCTAGGTTGTGCAAAATTAGTTGTCTTTGCTAATTCTGTAGATGACAATCCATTTATGGCTGGCGCTTATCATGGAGTAGGTGAACCTGAAGTTGTAATCAATGTAGGTGTAAGTGGTCCTGGAGTAGTAAAGTCTGCAATGGAAAAAGTAAAAGGTGAACCCTTCCACATAGTTGCAGAAAATATAAAGAAGACAGCTTTTAAGATTACGAGAGTTGGACATTTAGTTGGAACAGAAGTATCTAAAAGGCTAGGTGTACCTTTTGGTATATTAGACTTATCCCTTGCTCCTACACCAGAAATTGGAGATAGTGTTGGAAGAATCCTCGAAGAAATGGGTCTTGAAGCTTGTGGAACTCATGGCACTACAGCAGCTTTAGCTATGCTAAATGACGCTGTAAAAAAAGGCGGTATTATGGCTTCTTCATCTGTAGGTGGTTTAAGCGGCGCATTTATACCTGTTAGTGAAGATGAAGGTATGATACAAGCTGTTCAAAGTGGAGCTCTTACATTTGACAAACTAGAGGCTATGACTAGTGTATGTTCTGTAGGCATTGATATGGTTGCCATACCTGGAGACACTCCTGATTCTACAATTTCTGCTATTATTGCTGATGAAGCTGCTATCGGAGTGATTAACAATAAGACTACTGCTGTACGTATAATTCCTGTACAAGGGAAAGGCGTAGGCGAAAGTGCAGAATTCGGCGGTTTATTAGGATACGCACCTATAATGGCTGTTAATAAATTTAGCTCAGAAGATTTTATCAATAGAGGTGGTCGAATTCCTGCACCTATTCATAGTTTTAAAAATTAGCATATTGTACAACTATTACTGTTATGTATCTCTATTAGTGGTTACTTTATATAAAATAACTGAAGGGAAGCTAAATTGCTTTCCTTCAGTTATTTTTACGTTATAAATGGGCTAGTCTCTTTTAATTGTCATCCAGAGGAGCGAAGTGACGAAGGATCTTGATTCTTGATGATCATGCAATAACTATTGATGAAATTGACTCATTTTATGCAAGTATATTATGAGCATACCTCTAGGGTCTTTAGATCCTTCACTTCACTCTGGATGACTTGGGTAGTGTGCTGGGGTCTTTAGATCCTTCACTTCACTCTGGATGACTTGGGTAGTGTGCTGG
>NZ_WHNX01000003.1 GCF_009362815.1 Alkalibaculum sporogenes
TTTGTGTGAATCACTTAGTTAGGCAGAATATATATTAAAACAATACTTATCATTGGAAACAAAGCCATAAACAATTAGGATCCATTAGCTCAGTTGGCATAAGTAGAGAACCAAAATCTATGATTTTGTGTGAATCACTTAGTTAGGCAGAATATATATTAAAACAATACTTATCATTGGAAACAAAGCCATAAACAATTAGGATCCATTAGCTCAGTTGGCAGAGCACCTGACTTTTAATCAGGGTGTCCCGCGTTCGAGTCGCGGATGGATCACCAAAAAAACAAAATTAATTAGTAATTATAATAATCGATTTTAAATATATAAATCGATTATTTTTTTTAGTTGTACATATAAACTACATACTATTTACAAATGAGGACGTATTATATTATTTCTATTATTTATCAATACTATATTTGATGGATAAAGCATAGACTAAAGTATAAGTTATATAAATGATAATGTACTTAAACAAGTAATTTATGAGGTTATAGATGTAATTATAATAAAATAAACTTATACAAAATTCATAACCTTTGTTTAACTTGTAATTTTAAAGGGTATAAAATAACAAAGAATTGTAGAAAATATACGGAGGTTTTGTTATGAATAAAATATTAGTGCCAATTGATGGATCGGAGCATGCTCAAAGAGCTCTTGAAAAATGTAAAGAAATGGCCGTAGCATTTGGAAGTGATATAGTACTAATAAATATTAAAAATCTTTTAATTCCATACTTATCTTACGAGGAAACAAGAAGTTATATGGAGATGATGAATAAGAACTCAGAAGATATGTTAAAAAGTGCTAAACAATTATTTTCAGATATTGAAAACAAAGTTGAAATTGAGTCCATAGAAGGCGATATAGCATCTAGTATTATTAAGTTTGTAGAAGAAAATGATATTGACCTTGTTATAATGGGGTCACAAGGTCTAAACGCTGGAAAATTTCAAGGTTTTTTACTAGGTAGTATTGCAAACAAGGTAATACATAGTATTACTACACCAATACTAATAGTGAGATAATTTTATAATATACTATCCTAAAATAAGGTGTCTTTATTATATAAATGAAGATAGCCTTATTTTATTAATTATCCTAAGAATGTACTATTTTTGTAATTTTTTGAAAAAGTTAGTTTTAGATATTAGTAGGAGGGTATATAAAATATAGATTAAAAAACTGGAGGTTATTATTATGAAAAACTTACTAATACCAATTGACGGCTCAGAGTATTCACAAAGGGCATTAGAAAAAGGGATGGAAATGGCTGTGGCTTTTGACAGTAATGTTACATTGTTGAATGTTAAAAATTCTTTTATCCCTCAATTGACAGTTATAGAAATAAAGCATATAGCAGAAGTTATCAATAACAATTCTGAAGAAATATTATCTAATGCAAAAAAATACTTATCTACAAAAGTGGAAAATGTTGAGACATTGTCGATGGAGGGTGATGTAGCCTCTGTGATTATTAATTATATTAATAGTAATGATTTTGACCTAGTAATTATGGGGTCACAAGGATTGAACTCCGGAAAAATAAAAGGATTATTTCTTGGAAGTACTACAAACAAAGTAATACATAATATAGAAAAGCCTATCCTTGTTATAAGGTAGGTATTCCATTACATAATTCAAGGTATAGATTATTTTATATAATCTATACCTTTTTCAGGCGAACCATGTGTTTAGAATCAATACTTCATTAATTACTTTGGTTGTCTATGATTAAATTAAAGACAAGTGATTATAAGCACTAGAAGAATGTTATTTCAATAAATAATAATAGGAGGATTTTTGTTGAAAAATCTTTAGTTTTACGTTTTTTATGGTAAAATAGGTAAGACTAATCACAAGGAGGATGGTATGAAAAATCTGTTAAATAGAACTTTTAAGTTACAGGAGAATAATACTACGATTAAGACAGAAGTATTTGCCGGTCTTACTACTTTTATGACAATGGCCTATATACTAATTGTAAATCCTAGTATATTATCAGCTACAGGAATGGATCCAGGTGCCCTTATTACTGCTACAGCACTAGCTTCGGCAGTTGGAACTTTTGCTATGGCGTTATTAACAAATTACCCATTTGCTTTAGCTCCTGGTATGGGACTAAATGCATTTTTTGCATTTTCAGTTGTGCTAGGAATGGGATATAGCTGGGAAATGGCTTTAGCAGCAATTTTTGTTGAAGGAATTATATTTATTTTATTAAGTTTATTTAAAGTTAGAGAAGCCTTATTCAATGCGATTCCAGCTACGTTAAAAAAGGCTGTTAGTGTAGGTATCGGATTATTTATTGCATTTATTGGATTTCAAAATGCAGGAATTATAGTAAATGATAATGATACATTAGTTAATTTAGGTGATGTGAAATCTATTACTGTGTTTCTAGCAATTATGGGTGTTTTATTTACAGCAGTTTTATTAGTAAGGAGGGTAAAAGGTGCAATTCTATGGGGTATTTTAGCTACATATATTGTAGGTGTAATATGTCAGCTTACAGGACTGTATATTGTTAATCCTGAACTAGGTATGTATTCATTAATCCCAAATGGTATAGTATCTCCACCACCGTCAATAGCGCCAATATTTTTTAGATTAGATTTTTCTCAATTATTATCTATAGACTTTTTAATTGTCGTCTTTACATTTCTATTTGTAGATTTATTTGATACAATGGGAACTTTAATTGGCGTTTCTACTAAAGCAGGTTTTTTAGATAAAGATGGAAAGTTACCTAGAATTAAAGGAGCATTGCTTGCAGATTCAATTGGAACTACTGTAGGTGCTGTATTAGGTACTTCTACAGTTACAACCTATGTAGAAAGTGCTTCAGGTGTAGCAGATGGTGGAAGAACAGGATTGACATCATTTACTACTGGGTGTCTTTTTGTACTTGCACTATTATTTAGTCCTGTGATTGCTGTAATACCGGCATTTGCAACGGCACCTGCGCTTATAATAGTAGGTTTGTTTATGATAGAACATGTTGTAGATATAGACTTTACAGATTATACAGAAGCATTACCAGCATTTTTAACGATTATTATAATGCCACTGGCTTATAGTATTTCTGATGGATTAGCTTTTGGTGGGATAGCTTATGTATTCTTAAAGTTTGTTAGCGGAAAAAAACAGGACATCCATCCTGTAATGTATGGTGTATTTGTCATGTTTTTATTATTCTATATTATTGAAATTTAAAGGCTAAAAACAAATAAGGACTGCCGCATTTATGGTTTAAATAACTATTGGCGTGCAGTCCATTATTCTTATAAATAAAATAGGTTATATGTGACAATTAACATTTTAGTAAAACTAAATACGGATTTATTCTTTTGTTATTAGAATTTCTACATTTCTTGGTAGTGCTAATCCAGCTTCGACCTCTAAAGCCTTAATAATACCAGAAGGAACCGGACAAGCGAGATGTTTACAGTGTTGATCTGCTAATTCATACACCTTAGAAGCAGAAAACTTATTGAAACATTCATTAGAACCATTAATTCCATCAAGGTCTTTTTCCATTTTTTTGATGTAAGGACATTTAGTTTCGATAGTAATATCCATCGTTCTTCTGTCCTTTTTTCTAACCACTATTTTACTTTCAATTCCACAAACCCCTGGTTTTACAATTGCTGTAGACATTTTAAACCCTCCTTAAGATACCATAATATTTATCCCATATTAACAGCCACTAAGACGCTGGTTTTTAAGATTTCAATATGAAAAAAACCTTTCTTTATCTTCTTACCCATTCATATATTTCTAAAACAAGAAGTACTAAATCCATTCTATTAGAATATAAATAAACAATAAAGTAGAAAGGAGTTTTAAGATGGATGGATTTATCACGCTAGAAGCATTAACTGAATTTCCTGTATTAGTACTACTAGTAGGAATAATTACTCAGTTTACAAAACGTGGATTAGATTGGTTGTTTTCTAAAATTTTTAACATTATAAGTATGCCTACAGAAATAATTTCTTTAGTTATATCTGTGATATTACTAATATCTATAAGTTATGCCAATGGTGCATTAATTAATAAAAGTACAAATGAAATTTTTGCTATAATAATGATGAATATTGTCAATGCATTTATTGTATCTCTAGCAGCAAATAAAGGTTATGAGAGAATTAAAAGTGACGAAAGTGTAATCGCCAAGATACAGAAAAGAAAATAGATTGATGCAACAATAAGAGAGGGCACAGTATTACTACGCCCTTTCACTAAAGCTAAATATATAACCCTTATATCCCGCATTAACAGGCACTAAGACTCCCACCTTATATTCAGTAGGGGGATGAAAAAAAACCTACTGAATAAAGTTTCGCTTTATTCTCATATATAATGCATATTATATTATCGTAAAAACAAGTCTATATATATCGAATTAGTAGTATAATATTAATATATGTCCTCTCTTACTTGCTTAGATTTGTAGTACGAAATTAGTGATTTTATGATAATATAGATATTATATTTTACGTAATATAAGAAGGAAATACAGATAAATCTGTAGAACATATAATTAATAGAGTGAAAATTAAGTGTGAGGAGGTATTTATGACTTATAGGTTAGCTGTATGCGACGATCAGGAATCAATAGTACTAACATTAAAAAAATATATTCAAGAAATTAGTTATGAGGAAGGTTTTGAAATACAAATAGACATTTACGACAATCCTATAGAATTATTAAAAAAATTTCAAGATGATCCTTTTATATATAATTTAATTTTCCTAGATGTGGACATGCCTGAAATGAATGGATTAGACGTAGGGGCGAGGATAAAAGATGTTAATGAGTATGCTATAACTGTTTTTGTTACTGCTCATGATAAATATGCACTAAAAGCTTTTGAAGTAGGTGCTTTTAATTATATTGTTAAACCAATAAACAAGGAGAAATTAAGAGATACCTTAGGAAAATCCTTACGTTTAATAACAAAATTAAGTATTGACGAACAATCAATGTATATTACTATATATGATAAAGGTAAGTACATCAAGATACTTTATAAAGATATACTGTACTTTGAAAAACATGGAAATAAAATAATTATTACTTGCGAAGATTGTGAATATGAATCTTATCTTACTTTTAAAAAGTTAAAAGAGCTACTAGGAAACCAATTTTTTGTACAATGTCATAGAGGAGCCATTGTACACAAGGAAAAAATAATAAGATTAGAAAATAATATGGTTATAATGGACAAAAATCATAAAATTCCTGTAAGCAAGAATTATTTAAACGATATTAAGGAGACTTTTTTTGAATATTTGAGGGAAGGTGAATGAAATAGAGGTTCTATGGCAAATAATCGATTTTTCTGTATTCTTTGTTGAAATTTATATACTATTAAAATATCTGAAAGTAGTGCTAACTCCAAAGCACGCTGATAAATATAATCCTATTTGGATGTTAACTATTAGCTTAATTACATATCTAGTTAGTCGCATAAAATCAATAGAGATATTACATGCACCGATTTTTTATCTTATAATTTTTACACTAATTCTGTGTTTATATAAAGATAAAATTCAAAAAAACTCATTGCTTTTGCAACATTCATAATTATAATAATTTGTATAGAAAATATTACTGTATTTTTACTTGTTATTGGTTTTAGAATTCCAATATGGCATATGGCAGATAATACTTTAATTAAATTTATAGCCATTACAATTTCAAAAATAATATTGTTTTTATGGATTACATATTATGTCCAAAGAAAATCTATAAGCTTACTCTCAATATCCGTAAAAACAAATAGGACTTTAATAATCAAAATAACTTCACTAGTAACTATGATACTATTAATTACAGTTTTAGTCTTGAGCATGTATGTGAGATTGGATAGCATACCAAGCGGTTTAGATGTACTTATTTATCTTTTTATTTTAAGTTTTACTGCAGTGTGTATATTATCGGTAAGCATTTATGAAGGGATACTAAGTGAGTCAGAAAAGCAAATGAAAGCAAATCTCCTGATTCAGCAGAAAGAAAAAGAATATAAATACAATCAAGAAATAGCTGCGACTGTTGACAGCATTAGGGCGATAAAACACGATATATCAAATCATTTATCTGTAATAAGCGGTTATATTCAATGTAATAAATATGATGATGCAAAAAAATATATACATAAGTTATATAAACCTATTGAAATCATGAATGATCTGCTTGATATTGAACACCCTGTTATTTCATCCATGCTTTATGTAAAATCAATGTTGGCAGAAAAAGATAATATAAAATTAGATATAGATTTGAGATTAAATACAGAAATTAAAATTAAAGACACTGATTTAACTATACTATTAGGAAACATACTTGATAATGCTATCGAAGCATGTAATAGTGTAGATATTCAAAATAGAAAAATATCCTTAAAGATTTATACAGTCAAAAGTTATTTCTTAGTAGACTGTATTAATACTATGAATCCCCAAAAGGTCAAGTATAACAAAAAAGAATTTTATACTACTAAAGAAGACACTCTTAACCATGGAATAGGATTAAAAAATATTAAGATCGTAGTTGATAACTATGAAGGTGATATGAAGATTCAGTTATCAGATAGAGAATTTAGTATAAAAACTACTATGATAAACAAATAAAAAATAATCATACAATAGAATAGCTTTAAAGAAAAAGTATATTTTAATCCTTAATATACTTTTTTTGTAAGTGTATTTTAATTTTCTATAGTGAGATCAATATCCATTAATATTATAGATATTGATAATATTTTACAAAAAACGTTTAAATACCACGAAAAAACGGCCATTCGTCACATGCACCTTGAAATTTGATTTTCATCAAGTATACTTAATACTAGTAATACTTATTATTTTAAATATACATCGGTAGGTATAGAGAAAAAGCTGTTTAATAATAAATAAACTTCCCTATATTCGACATAGGTTTTACAGTAAGGTTTATCTCTATAGATATATTATTTGTTTAATTTCTCCCTTCAAACATATTTTAAATAGGTAAAACTACCGGTGTTATATTTATAAATTAATTTATTATCCTCAAAAACTATACTCACTATCATAACTATAATCAGGCATCTCTTGTTTAGAAAGGGGAAATTGTTGTGTCTATAAAGAATATACGTATATCTAAAAAGATAATATATGCTACAGTGGCATTCTTAATAGTAATACTTTCCTTACAACTAATTAAACCCGCTAAATTTATATTAAATTCTGTTAGAGCTGAATCAATTATCAATCAAGGATATCAATTATTAGAGGACCCCGAAAATACTAAGCCAGTTATAGATATTAACGGAGTAAACATTACCTATGGGCACTTATTGTTTAAGGCAAAAGAAATAGAGGCATACAGTACTGATATTGAAGGAAGTGATGATCAGAAATACATGAATTATGCTATACTTGATTATTCATATAAAATACTGATGTATACAGAAATTTCTAGAGAAAATCTAAAGATTGAAAATCAACCTGATAATCAAGAAATATTTAATTACTATAATAGAATTTATGAAGAAACATTATTTGCGAAAAAAAGTCCACAACTATATGGAGTAGCTAAAGTGAAACAAGAAAACATTGAAAAGGAACTTGATTATTATAAAATGGTTTATACTATATATTTATGGTTAAACCAAAATCAAGAGAGTGTAATTAGTGAAGATGATATGATAACCGATGAGGAGTTAATAGAATATATTAATGAATTAGATAAAAAATTGTATTCAGCTTTAAACTCAGCAATAAAAAATGCGGAAATAACATATTATGATGAATCATATAATTATATTGATAAAAAATTTCTTGAAAACGCCTTTTTTGTGCATTAATACTTGATATTATTATAAGGCGATATAGAGTATTATTTAAATACATAAATCTCTAGTTAGTTATTAAATAAAAGTAGCAGGGTTCCCCTGCTACTTTTTAACTATCTCGTAGTAATGAGCCTAGTGGTTGATTGCAGACATTTGGCGACTACCGCGTAACCGGGAGAAACTCGCAAAGCGTGTTTCTTGTGGTTATGGAGTAGTCGCTATTTTTGTCGTCTTAATAACTTGATAGCAGTTTTAATTTTAACTGGATTTCCATACATAAGAGTACCCATACGGTAGATTTTTGAAGCTATCACACCGGTTATTACAGTAGATATTATTAAAATTGCAAGTGAAATTAATACCTCTATTGTGGATACTGTTCCCATTGAAACTCTTACAAACATAGATAAAAAAGAACTAATAGGAAGGTAGGAAGTTATAGTCATTATTAGGCCTTCTGTGTTGTACATACCTGACATCGCAATAATGAACACAACTACGAAAGTTATTGTTACTGGTGTAGATGAAGTACTAACGTCTTCTGTCCTAGACACTAGGGCACCTAAAGCGCCGAAGATAAATGAGTAGAATAAGTAGCCTAGTATACCAAAAACAGAGAATAAAAGTATTACATCTATTGGTATTTCAAATATAAAGTCCAGCATATTATCCCAAGCGTTGGCATTTAATGTGTAGAAGATTTTAGCTGTCAATAGAACCAATCCAACTTGAATAATACCAGCTATAGCTCCTCCTAAGACTTTTCCAAATATTAAATTTGTACTATCGGTACTAGTAATTAATACTTCCATAGCTCGGTTACTCTTCTCACTAGCTACAGAGGTAGCTATCAGTTGACCATACATAATTATCATAAAGTAAAGAATAAAAACTAATATATAAGTGTAGAGATAGTTTCCGGCACTGTCAGTACCAAGAATTATAGTTTCATACTGGATAATGGGGCTTAGTAGCTGGCTTATATCTTCATATTCTATTCCAAGCTCTTCAAATCCTTGTATCTGTACAGCTTTGCTAAATGATTCATGGAAAATGCTTTGATTCATATCTATTAATTCATTGTTTTGAACGATATACTCGTATTGTGAAGGTGATTCCAAAATAAATCCAGCTTCTAAATCTCCAGACATAATACCCTTTTCTAAATCTTCTTTACTACTATATTTTTTTAAATTACCTAATGGAAAATTGGATTCTAAGAATTCTGTGTTATGTAATGTATTATTAGAATTAATATAACCATATGAAATTAATTCTTTATCAGCATTATCTAAAGAATCCTCGTTAGACGAAGTAAAAACTCCTCTTATTGAGGGTATGGATAAACCAATAGCTATTAATATGCATATAATGATAGTTGATATTAAGAAGCCTTTGTTTTTTAAGAAATGCATAAGCTCAAATTTTAGTACAGTAAGAAAGTTTTTCAATTGTTTTCACCTACCTTTTTCACAAAGATATCTTCTAATGTTGGTTCGTATACAGTGAATTTATCTATGTCTAGATCCATTGATAGAATGGCGCTAAGTAAATCGTTCTTTGTCTTTGTTGGCAACAATTCAATGATTACATCGTTTTTTCTAATACTTTCTACTATAGCTATATGATTTAACTGTTCTTTAAATATTATTTGAAGATGCTCAGGAGCTAAATTTACTATGCTTAATGTTAATCTATTCTGGCCAAAAATGCTCTTAATCTCTTTCAAATTTCCGTCTAAAACAATTTCTCCAAAATTAATTATTGCAATTTCTTCACAGAATTCTTCTACATATCCCATTTGATGACTTGAAAAAATCAGTAACTTGTTTTCACGGATTAACTCTCTAATAATATCCTTTAATATTTGTGAGTTTAGAGGGTCTAAACCACTAAAAGGCTCATCTAAAATGATAATATCAGGGTTACAAAGAAAGGTTTGAGCTAACTGTACTTTTTGTTGATTTCCTTTAGACAGTGTTTCTAATTTTTTATCTTTATACTCCTCTACACCTAGTCTTTTTAGCCAATGCAATGAATTTTCTTTAGCCTCTTTTTTACTTAAACCTCTAAGCTGACCTAAATAAATTAATTGCTCTATTACTTTTTTCTTTGGATACAAGCCTCTTTCTTCAGGTAAATACCCAATTTGATGGTCTAGAGCCCTAAAATTTTGACCATTAATAAGTATCTCACCACTATCAGCATCGAATAAATTCATGAGAATACGAATTGTTGTAGTTTTTCCAGCCCCATTTCTTCCTAGTAGACCTAGCGCTTTTCCACTTTCTACTGATAAAGATATACCATGTAGAATCTCATTATCAGAAAAGCTTTTATAGATGTCTTTGACTTCAAGCTTCAAGTTACCATACCTCCTATATTTACTGTATAATAATAGGATATAGGAAATAAATTCATATATCAACTTTTTTTATGAGACTTACTTATATGGATGATTGTTTGTTTAATATTTTTAAATATTTGCATGTATGTACTTATAGTGCAGCAGTTTTTATTGGTGGATTAGTTTTGAATTATACTAGTTAAAAGCCTATGATAATGTAGATTCATTGTTAGATAAAATGGAGTGCTATAAGAGGAATAGAGAAGACTAGAGAAAGATCTAAAAAAATATAGGAGTAAATATCGTTGAAATAAATAGAACCGCTCATATCAAGTATATGAGCTTAATATTTTATAAGTTTTCAATAACCTTATCTCATATCCAATAGGTAGGGCTTTTTATATATTTAAACATTTATTTTCCTGTGGGTTGTGTTACGGTTGTGTTATTTCAAAGTGAATCATAGGTATAAAAAAACTCTAAAGCCTTGGCATGAAAGCGTTTCAGAGTATATTTTAATTATATGGTGCCGAAGATGGGACTTGAAGTCGGCGCCCGACACGCGGTATAGTTTTTTAATATATTTTGTATGTTAAAATTCGATTGAGTGCTTTATCTAAGTTTAATGGTGTCGTACTTATCCCGACTATCAGCATTATATATTAAAAAAAACCCTAAAGGGTTTACTTTTAATATATGGTGCCGAAGGTCGGACTTGAACCGACACGAGTGTTACCTCACTGGATTTTGAGTCCAGCGCGTCTGCCAATTCCACCACTCCGGCATTTGCCTGCTAGAATATAATAACATAATTTACGGATTAATTCAAATAAAAAAGATTATTTAAATAATAATATTTCTTATGTTTATATTAAAGGGCTACTTTATCAGAGCTTTTTAAATACATGTAGTAGAAGTACTCTACTACTATTATTAGTACTGCAAATAACACTAAAGCATTTCTAGTAAGTATAAAATCATTAGTGAGAAGTGATATTACATAAGCAGTGAATGCTCCTATTACACCGTCACCTAAGGCTGCTATGCTGTTACCAAATGACGGCAATAATAGTAAGTGTCCTAATAGGTAATTAATAATGGTAACAGTTACAGCTATTAATGTAATCCAACTTAAGGGAACAGTATCAATAAGTGTAAATGCTATCCATGATGCTATAAAAGTTATTATAAATTTTATTACAAGTGCAACTATAGTTTTTATAATATACACATCCTTTTAGTTTTTATCATTTTATCCATTTCCTAATAAAGATAATCATAAGTTAATTGATTTACGCAATATTCTCTTGAAATTAAATTTTTTATTGTAGATTTTGAAGAATCTTCACATTATCTTTAAAACTTATTGGTATAATCAAATAAGTAAATACTATATAAAAAAGTTTAGGTGAAACAATATGGGAAATATTTTAATAATAGAAGATGAACAAAAAGTTTCAGAGGTATTAAAAGCATATTTGGAAAAAGAAGGGTATAGAGTTACTTGTACTAGTAGTGGGCTTAAAGGTGTGGAAATTTTTAGAACTCATGAATTTAACTTAGTAATACTTGATCTCATGTTACCAGACATAAGCGGCGAAGAAGTGTGTAAATTAATACGTCAAAGCTCTCAAGTACATATATTTATGTTAACTGCTAAAGGAACACTGGATGATAGAATAGATGGACTTAATATTGGTGCTGATGAATACTTAATAAAACCATTTAGCCCTAGAGAATTAACTGCAAGGGTAAATGCGCTTTTCAGAAGACTATCTTTAAAAAGTACTACAACTTATATTATTGATAAGGGCAGATTATCTATTGACTATGACGAGCGAGTTGTAAAAGTAAATGGACAAGTAATATCTTTTACTCCTAATGAATTTGAAATTTTATACTCTCTTATAGTAAATAAAGGGAAGGTATTATCAAGAGAGCAGCTTATAGGTAAAATATTCGGTGCTGATTTTGATGGATATGATCGTACTATAGATGTTCATATAAAGAATATTCGAAAAAAGATTGAAGAAGATACAAAAAATCCTAAATATATTATTACAGTTATGAAGGTAGGGTACAAATTTGGTGGTGATATTTAAGTGCAGTCTATAAGAAAGCGGCTAAGTATATTATTTTTTATTTGCTCAATTGCTTCATTAATAATTATTGCGTTTTTTGTTAATATTACGATTAATAAGACTTTTGATAAGTATATCCTAGATATTCAAGATACAAGACATGAAAGAATTATATCTTATTTTGAGGAAGAATATAGGCGAGAAGGTAAGTGGACAGAAAACTCTGGAACTGGGTCTATACATGAAGCCTATATGGGTAATTACTGTTTAACTCTAACTGACAGCAACAATAATGTTATTTGGGGAATGGATCCTAATGATATACAATCTAGACAACATTTAAAAGCTATGGTTACACGAGACGAAGGTATATATCAATCTAAAACTTTTGAAATTTTATATGAAGGGAGTATAGTAGGATACGTTGATATTGGACAGTACTCTTCTATTCTTTTATCTCAAGAAGATATAGATTTTAAAAATTCTATTAATATAAGTATTATTGTTAGTGGATTGTTGACACTTATTGTCGTTATTTGTATGAGTTTATTTTTTTCCAAACATTTTTCAGCACCAATTAAAGAAGTATCTAATATGTCTGTTAGTCTATCAAATGGGAACTTTGACATGAAATACACTACAGTAAGTAACATACAAGAACTCGAAAATCTAAGGAATAGTGTTAATCTATTAGCTGAAAGATTAAAGTATCAAGATACCTTGAGAAAGCGACTAGTTGCCGATATAACACACGAGATAAGAACTCCACTAAATGTATTGCAAAATAATCTAGAGGCAATGTTAGATGAAGTATTTCCAGTTACGACAGAACGCCTTAATTATCTTAATGATGAAGTAATAAGATTTGGAAAATTATTAAATAATCTCAATATATTAAAAGAATTTGAATCTGAAAGTATAAAATTTAACTTTGAAACAATTTACCTCGATGAATTATTGAAAGATTTAAAGGAAGATTTTTTTGTAGCGTCTGAGAATAAGAATATCAAACTTTATTATGAAATTGAACCTGAGATAGATTATAGTATTAAAGGAGATAAAGATAAAATAAGACAAGTTTTTATAAACTTGATTTCAAATGCCTTTAAATTTACACAAGTTGATGGGAAAGTAGAGATTAAATTATATCCTTATAATCGAAGTATAATTGTAGAGATTAAAGATGATGGAATAGGTATTAAAAATGAAGATTTGCCTTTTGTATTTGAAAGGCTATATAGAGGAGATAAAAGCAGGAACCAGATTGACGGAAGTGGATTAGGATTAACTATTGTAAAAAACATACTACAGTTTCATAACGCAACCATAGATGTTAAGAGTGAAGAAAATATTGGAACTATCTTTACAATTAGTTTTAGAAAAGACAATTAAAGTGAAAAGTAAAGATTGTTAAAAAATAATAATATAAGTAAAGTTTAAAAAAAACAGAAAAGAGGTATATATAATATGAATCAAGAGAAAAAAAAGGCTTTAATTTCTTTAAAAACTGCCAGAGGCCAAATTGATGGAATAATAAAAATGATGGAAGATGACCGTTACTGTGTAGATATTTCAAATCAGATAATTGCAGTACAAGGTCATATGAAAAAAGCAAATATTCTAATTTTAAAGCAACATATTGATCACTGTGTTAAAGATGCGATTATTGAGGGTAATGGTAAAGAGAAAATAGATGAGATTGCAGATATTTTAGAAAAAATAATTCAAAAATAAGAATTCTCTCTATATTGCTATTAACTTTATTTTCTTCATATAATCTTCATAAATTTTGTGTATTATGTTGTGTATAAATAATAATTTTAACTTTGTATAAAAACAATAATAAATTGGAGAATAATATGGAAGATTATAAAATGAAAAAAGCAATACTAATTGAAGATATAAATTGTGAGCAAGCGATAAGTCTTATTAGAGGAGCATTAAGTAAAATTTTAGGAGTTTGTAGAATTGCCATAGACCAAGATTACATAATTTTAGATGCAGATACTGAAGTAAAAGATTATGAAATAAAATACACTTTAAATAAATTAGGGTTCAGAGTAAAAAAAATATTAACTCTATAAAAGTGTTAAGTCATGTGTTTATAAGACATGACTTTTTTTTTATCGCGAAATAATGAGCTGAGTGGCTGCTTGCAGACATTTGGCGACTACCGCGTAACTCTATTATGTTTAATTTCGAATTAATAATATAGAAAAGGTGATAGGGAAAATATTTCCCTATCGTCATACATTGTTAACCTACTTGATGAGAAACTATCTTATATATTGTTCGCGTAAAACCTCCATATCGGTAGTATTTACGTCATCAACTACTTCGATTATTCCTAATATAGCATTATCTTTTAATATAATATAACTGCCTGTCGAGTTTGGTTCAATGTCAATTTCAGTTATACCGTTATTTGCAGGAAAAGAGAAAAGTGCTTCTCCAGTAAACGAATCTAAAATTAGAAATTCGCTATCAGAATTGTCAAAATCATTTATATTAAAAACTAATTTTACTTTTTCATCTTTTGAAGTAACTCCTATTAAAGGTTGAAGCTCATATCCAGTACCCTTAAATTCTAAAGTTTTATCAATAGATGTATTTATCAATACGTCTGTTGCAACTTTGCTTATATCATCTCCATAAATACTTGGTCCAATATCGGCAGCGCTATCCTCTATTGGCGTTGCACAGCAACTTGGGCCTTCACTAGCTGGAGGTATTGAGGGATCGGGAGTCGCAATGTCAACAGTATCTAGATCATCCACAACCTTTATTACGCCTCTAATCATACCCATCCAACAACTAAAATTGATATCTTTTTCCCCTGGTGTAAACTCTATTATATTTTCTCCACTACTAATTTTTTTCTCAAGATTTAATTCTCTAGCAACGATAGCATTATTACATGAATTTATCTGTTCTCCATTGATAATCCATTTGACCGGTATGCCTTTTTGAACATAAAAAGCATTTGGTGTATAACCACTGTTATTAGCAGTCATGTTTATAATTTGTATATCTTCTTCCAAAGTTGCTATTGTAATATTAGAGTTACCTCTTATAGAACTAGAAAAACTAGATAATGTAGTCACAGGATTTATGTTTAGTCCAGCAAGAGCTAAACCTCTATTTCCCATTATTAAACCAAGAACTATAATTAGAATACCGCTAAATTTAAGTATTTTTTTAGTGTATCCTTTACTTAAAAGGCCTGACAGGGCTCCAAATGTAAGCATTAAAGGAACTGTGCCAATGGAGAATACAAACATTGCTAAAGCACCTTTAGTTGCACTTCCTGTAGCTAGAGCAAATAGTTGCATAGTTTGCAAAGGACCACAAGGCATAAATCCATTTAGAATACCTACAATAAATGGAGATCCCGACTTATTTTTTGTACGACATGCAAAACTGGGCAGTTTAATTTGAAATTTTCTAAAGAGCTTAAAACCTGCCATGTTAAGGCCCATGATTATCATAAAAATACCGGCGAATACCTGTACACCAGCTTGAGCAGTGATCGAAAGTGAAAATACCGAACCAACAGCGCCTATAATACCACCTAAAATGGTGTAAGATAAAACTCTGCCTATATTGTATAATATAGAGGGTTGAATGGCTTGAAATTTATTTTGACTTTCTTTAGATAAACTTTGAGATAGCATGATGCCGCCACACATACCCACACAGTGAATTGAAGTAAGAATACCTACTACGAAAAGTACTGCATAAGATGCATTGGTAAGTCTCGCTTCCATGTCAAAACCACTTGTTTTTAACCCTAGTAGTACAACAGCTGCAACGACGATAAGAATACCCATAATTTTATAATCTTTGGAACTACTAGTACTGTAACCAGATTTTATAATAGTTGAATTTATTTTTTCTTCATTAGATAGCTTATCATCATACTTAACTTCAACAGATTCATCACTAAAATTTGCTTTGGCATCAATAATACCAGGTAATTTTTTAATAGCTCTCTCTACATGATCTTCACAAGAAGTACAGGTCATTTCGTATACCTTAAATTTTTCATTTTTAATACTCATAAATTCCTCCTATAATTGAAAAGTGATGTACTTAGTATAACGAGTAAATATGTTGATACTGTGAAGAAACTGATAATTGTTCATTAAAGTTCTCAATTAGAGATGAAAGTAATTTATCCTGCACCACTATTATTCAATAGGGGTATGAAGCAAGCGCCTACTGAATAAAGTTTCACTGTATTTGCAAGTTTCTATCTGTTATTATTTATGGAGACAAGTAAATTCTAAATATTTTAATTTGAATATGGAACAAAATATACCGTTTTATCGTCTAATAGATAAGGAGTGAAATTAATGGATGTTATAGAGCTAGAGTTATTGGCTAAGTGTATACAAGGGGATTTGGATGCCTTTGGAGTATTAATAAATAAGTATTCTATACAAGTATACAATACACTACACAGAATTCTTGGCAATGAAGAGGACGCTCAAGATGTATCACAAGAAGTTTTTATTAAAATATATAAAAATATGCATACATTTAAAGGCAAAAGTGAATTTTCTACTTGGCTATATAGAATAACTATTAATTGTGCAAAAGATTTTAATAAGAAGAAGAAGATAGATTTACTTATAGATGATACTAAAGACATAGAACAAGAGTTTTCATATGAAAAAAGCAGTAATCCTGAAGCTGCTATTGAAGAAGTTGAAAAGAGAGAGCTTGTTTTAAAAGAGCTTATGAAACTTAAAAAAAATCAAAGAATGATAATCGTACTTAGAGACATACAAGGATTGTCCTATGAGGAAATCAGTAAAGTTTTAAGTATTAGTATAGGGACTGTAAAATCTAGGATTAACAGAGCTAGAATACAGCTTAGACAGGCGCTTTTAGAAACTCCATTTGATTTTAAAAAGGGAGGTCATTAAATGGATTGCAAAAGATGTAATGAGTTAATTTCTGATAATATAGATAACAAAATTTCTAATTGGGACAAAGAGGAAATGGATAAACACTTGAAAAGTTGCCGTAAGTGTTCTAATAATTTTCGAATTACTAAAGAAATAGTAGATTCACTTAATCAGTTAGAAGAAGTTAAACCACCACAAGATTTTTCTGCTAATGTAATAAAAGAAATAAAAACAGGAAAGGGGAATAAAAAAATGTCATTTAAAAGGTTTTTATCATACGCAGCAGTTCTTGTTTGCGGTGTATTTGTTACTGCTATTGTACTTCAATGGCCATTTTCAAAGAACGATTATTACTCTTCTGACACAATGGCAATGCAAGAAGAATCAGCATATAGAACTATGGGTGACCTTAATGGTGCAGAAATAACAGAAGACAAACTAGATTCAGATTTAGGTATTACAGATGGTGGTGAAATGTCTTATAATAACGTCTTTGATAGAGATAAAATTATTTATCATGGGGATATAAATTTAGATGTTAAGGATAGTGAAAAGGCTTCAAAGGATATCAGAGATTATATTGAAGCACAGGGAGGTTTTATAGAAAACTCTTATTCAAATAAAAGCGACGAAAATAGAAATGAACCTTATACAAACCATTCATATATAGTTTTTAGAGTACCGGCAAGTAAATTCAACCAAACTATGGAAAAACTAAAAGAATTTGGAGAAGAAACTAGTACTAATATTAATAGCACTAACGTTTCTACGCAATACAGAGATATAGAGAGTGAAAAACAAAGCTTAGAGATACAAGAAGATAGATTGTTAAATTACTTGAAGGAAGCAAAAAAGGTTGAAGATATGATTACTATTGAAAGTGAGCTCAACAGAGTTAGAACTAATTTGAATAGATTAAATACGGAACTTACAAATTACGATCGATTAATAGATTATTCAAATATTACGGTAAATCTGAGGGAATCTAAAACATTAACTACTACTATTAAGTCGCCATTTGGACAACTGATTGAGAATATTAGCAAAGGATTTATTAGTTCAATTAATCTATTACTACAATCAATTGCGTTTATTATCGTTTTAACATTTAGGTTAATACCATTTTTAGTAATTTTGCTACCAATAGCTTGGGTAATTAAAAAATACGTATTAAAACGATAAGCTAAATGATGTAAGGTGAGATCACAATAGTTAATAAAATACCCTATAGGAAGACTTTGAAATGGTCTTTCTATAGGGTGTTTTATTTCGAAAGTTAGATGTTGGTAAAACCATCTAAAGAAGCTATTACTAGTAGTTTTTTATAGACTATGTTATTCTATAAGACCTTTGCTTTGCAAGAATTCTTTTGCAACGGATATAGGGCTTTCTCCGTCTACATCTACAGCATAGGTAAGTTCTACCATAGTATCGTTATCAAATATATTTCCCATAAGATTGAGGGTTTCTTTAAGATTAGGAGCTGTTTGTGAATATCTATCAAAAAGATCTTCTCTTACTAATAGAGCACCATTATACTCTGGAAAAAAATCTTGATCATCTTCTAAAATAGTGAGTTGTGCTTTTTTATTGAGACCATCAGTAGAATAAACTACAGTGATGTCAATGTTATTACTTTCAATTGCTGAATATTTTAATCCTAAATCTACAGATCTACTTTCTTTAAACTCAAGACCATAAAATGATGTGAAGGGATTAAATTTCATAGTACCTTCTTCATCAAAAAATTCATGTTCCGCACCGAATATTAATTGATCATCTACTTCTTTTAAGTCAGTAATAGTGAGCAAATTATATTGCTCTGAAAGGTTTTGAGGAACTGCTATTGCGTATGTATTGTTTATCCCTAATTTGTCTAGAAGGTATACACTGTCTTGCTCTACTGCAATTCTGTTAGAAAAATCATAAATATTTTCATCTTCAGGCACATCGCTAGGATCTAATTTAAGAAAGGTAGTTAATAAAGTTCCATCATAGCTGTTCATAATATCAGCGTTGCCTTTAACAGTTTCATTATAGCTATTTACTGGAGTCATTTCATCTTTTATAGTGATTTTTGCATCTGTATGTTCCTCTACCAATAATTTGACCATTTGATGAATAATTCTTGATTCAGAATACTGCCCATCGATAATTATTATTTCATCATCTGATGATTGACAGCCAATAATGGTGGTTGTTAAAAATAAACAAATAATAAGTAATACTAATTTTTTCAAACTCATCCCTCTTTTCTCCGCAGTCTTAAACTATTAGTGCTGTGCTACGGTACAGCACCATTTTAACTACTGGCTAATGTTTTTTAACTAGTTGCTATAATTATTTTTGGTATAGTTTTTTTTCTATCCAAGCCATAGAAAAATCGAAAATTATTGCCATTGCCATAAGTGAAAGTGTGCCAGACATAATTAGATTCATATTTTGAATATGAATACCTCTGTATATAACAGATCCTAGTCCACCACCTCCCACAAAAGTACCAAATACAGCGACACCTATAGAGGTTACAACTGCAATTCGAATACCTGTAAAAACTACTGGAAAGGCTAGGGGTAATTCTACATGTATAAGTTTGTAAAATTTACCCATGCCCATAGCAGTAGCGGCTTCTTTGATCGCAGGATCGATATTTGTCAAACCTACATAGGTGTTTCGAACGATAGGTAATAGTGAGTATAGAATTAAGCCAATAATTACAGTAAGGCTATTACCACCTATAAAAACCATAATTACTCCAAGTAATGCTAGAGCAGGCAAGGTTTGCAAAATATCTACTGACCAAAGTATTAATCTGTTAAACGATTTATTTAAATAGGCTAGAACACCTAGAGGCAAGCCAATGACAATAGTACCAATAGTTGCCATTATCACAAGGTAGAGATGTTGAAAAATTAATGTCCAACTCATTTAGAATTCTCCTCTCGTAAGCCTCTAGGTGTGACTAATTTCTGAACATAATCAATTAGTAAGCCAAGGCAAATTGCCATTATTGCAGCAGGTATAGCTCCTGCTATAATTAAAATATTGTTATTAGTACCTACGCCACGGTATATAAATTCACCAAGACCACCTAGGCCAATCATTGCTGCAAGTACCGCCCAGCTAACGGTATAAACAGTTGACATTCTCAAACCACTAATTATAGTTGGCAAAGCAATAGGTAATTCTACTCGAGTCAATATCTGGAATTGGGACATGCCACAGCCTCTTGCAGCTTCCTTGTAGGGTTCAGGGACTTCGCATATACCCACGTAAGTGTTTTTTAGTATAGGAAAGATAGCATAGATAGAAAGTGCAATAATTACTGTAGTAGGAACCATGCCAATGTAGATAAATAGTATACCGATAAAGACTATTCCCGGTATAGTTTGAAATATTGAGATAATAGGAATAATAATTTTAGAGTATTTAGGTATACGAGAAAGAAGTATACCAAGTAACAAAGCTATGCAAAATCCTATACTTACAGATATAAGTACATAATAAAAGTGGGTAAATACAGCCTTTAGTAACATTTGTCCGTAGGTACTAAAAAAATATTGCATTACATTTCACCCCATACAACACTTGCTAAAGCCTTAGCTAAGCTTGATTTTGTTATAATACCAACTACACTATTATCTCTAGTTAATACTATTACATAATCATATTTTTTATCCATTAATAGGTCGAAAGCCGTTTTTCCTACATCATCTTGAAGTACTGTAGGAAAATCTTTCGAAATCAGTGAATTTATTTTTTCGCCAGCTTTACCTTTACTCCGGATTGATTCTATTGTTACAACACCTTGAAATATTCCGGCCTTATCAACAACAATAAGAGAATCAATTTGCCTTTTTTTCATAATTTCTATACACTCTAAAGTTTTCTTATCATCTTTAATAGTAAACACTGGTGTTCTCATCAAATCCGAACAAGCCATATTTTCAGCATCTAGAAAGTTACCTCTTTTACCCATAAATTCGCTAATAATTTCATTGGCAGGAGCTCTGAGCATTTCCTCTGGCGATGCAATTTGCAAAATGTCACCTTTATCCATGAATATTATTGTGTCAGCAAGTTTGATAGCTTCATCCATGTCATGGGTTACAAATATTACAGTTAGGTTTAACTTTTTTTGCAAGTCCTTTACTTCATCTTGTAGTATATCTCTTGTAATGGGATCAAGAGCTCCAAAGGGTTCATCCATTAATATAATAGGTGGTTTTGCTGCAATAGCCCGAAGCACACCTATTCTTTGTTGCTGCCCACCGCTAAGTTCTTTTGGATATTTTTTAGCATATTGTTCATAGGGCATGCTTACCATAGAGAGTAATTCATGAACTCTGTTATTACACTTATCCTTGTCCCATTTTAAAAGTTTAGGGACAACACAAATATTTTCTTCAATAGTCATATTAGGAAAAAGCCCTATTTGTTGAATTACATAACCTATGTTCCTACGCAAATTTTCTATATCAACTTCCATAATATTTTTATTATCTATGTAAATTTCCCCAGAATCAATTTTTATAAGACGATTAAGCATTTTGAGAGTAGTAGTTTTACCACATCCAGAAGGACCAATAAGAACGACGAATTCACCATTGTTAATTTTAAAATTTATATTATTGATAACTGATACACCTTGGTATTCTTTATGTATGTTCTTGTATTCAATCAATTTAATCATCCTTTCTTAATACAGTCAAAGAGCATAAGTAACAACTTTATTATACCACTAAATTGTTACTTATGTAAACTAATCATATATGTAGCATGTAACTTAGTAACTTTGTGTCTTTAAAAATTAAGAGGTATAATACTATTGACATGATAAAACTACAAGGTTATATTGGCTAATGAAAATTAGATGTGAATATAACATAGGATTTTAATTGTTAAGAAATTTACTTTATTAATAATATAAGGGGAGATCTTATGATAAATTATACAATTGGAGAATTTGCTGCAATACTTGGAGTAACGCCAGATACACTGAGATTATATGAAAAACAGGGAATAATTAAACCTAGAATAGATGATAAGAACAATTATAGATACTATAATGATTTTGATGCAAGAAGTTTGTTAATGAGTAGATGGTATAGAAGTATGAGAATATCATTACAAGACGTGACCTTGCTTACTAAAAATTCTTCAGTAGAAGATATAATTAACAAAGTTCAAGAGACTCAAGACAAATTAGAAGATGAAATAAAAAAGAGCATTATGCTATTAAATAAAATTAAAGAATTAAACTATGAATTTAAGGAAATTAAATCAACATTAAATCAGTGCACTTTAAAGAAAATACCAGGTGTTTATCGATTAAAACAGACAAATGGAAATATGCTGTTAAATGATGATTCTTTAAGAAGCCTGGTAAGTGCGTGGATGAATACATTGCCTTATGCTTATTATTCTTATAGGATCGATTATAAAAAGATTTTATCTAAAGAAAATTATTTAGAACTTAACTGGGGATTAGCGATTAACGAAGATGAAATCGACAAGACTGGTTTGAAAATCGATCACAATATCCAATATATAAAGCCACAGACTTGCATATCTGCTGTGATACTTGCTACTGACGATGAGTATATGATGAAAGATTCGTTAGCACAAATGATTGACTATGTAAAGAAAAATAACTATAGCATTAGCGGTGATATTATAGGTAAGATAATACTTACTGAAATTATAGAGGGAGAGAAGAAATCGTATTTGGAAACAAATATACCAATATAAAGTGAAACTTTACACCGTGTGTTATTTATTTTTTAACAAACTTATTGACATTAGTGTAAGACCAAGGTTTAGAATATTAAGTATAGTCAGTATTTACTTATAAGTTTTTATACGACTCTATATTAAATGGAAAATGACTAGTCAAAAAATCAATAAGGGGGAACATTTAATGAAAAAGACACACAAAATTAATGGAATTATGGTTATTGCAATTTGTGCATTTTTGATTGTATCTATGTTTAGTGGATGCACACCAACATCTACAAATTCATTTAAAGCAGGTACATACACTGCACAAGCTCAAGGACACGGAGGACCAGTAGAGATAGAGGTAACATTTAGCGAAACAAAAATTACTGGAATAGATATTGTAAGTCAATCAGAAACAGCTGGACTTGGCGATGATGTTCTTGAAAGTATTAAAGTAAAAATACTAGAAGATCAAACTTTAGCAGTTGATACAGTATCAGGTGCTACTAACTCAAGTGTTGCGATTTTAACCGCAGTAGAAGATGCAGTTAAACAAGCTGATGGTGATGTTGATGCATTAAAAGCTAATGGCGAAAAAGCTAATGAAGGTGTAATTGAAAAATTAGAAACTGACGTAGTAGTTGTTGGAGCTGGAGCTTCTGGAGTTACTGCAGCTGTAGCAGCTGGTGACGAGGGTGCAAAAGTTATACTTATAGAAAAAACAAGAACAATTGGTGGCGCAAGTAATTTATCTTGGGCAGGTGAATTTGTTGATTCTTCTGTTGCAATCGAAAATGGTTTAAAAATTGACCAAGAAAAAATGATTGCAGATTGGGTAGAACATAATAACTGGAGAGTTGATGCATCAGCAGTAAGACAATATGTTACTAAATCTGGAGATACATATGACTGGTTAGCTGATAAAGGATATGTAACACAATTTATAAATTTCTTTGGACAACAATTACACATGTTGCCAGGATATGAAACACGTGAAGATATACTAAAAGAAATGTTAGCTGAATCAGTTGAGAATCAAGATGGACAAGTTATCACTGAAACAACTGCAAAAAGTTTAATAACTAATGAAGCAGGAGATGTTACCGGTGTAATCGCTGAAAAAGCAGACGGAACAACTTTAGAAATAACAGCAAAGAACGTTGTTATTGCAACAGGTGGATATGCAGCAAATGCAGAAATGGTTAAAGAAGCTTTTGGATTTGAAGGCGTTAATGGTGGATTAGGCCAAAATATTGGAGAAGGATTAGAGATGGCATGGAATGTAGGTGCTAAGGTTCCAGATAATTTTGGCGGACAAATGCTTCACCAAACATTAGTTAGAGCTACAGCAGACTTGAAAACTCAGTATAGCGAATTTGAAGCTAGTTACCCACTTATGTTATCTTATGTTCCAACTTTTATGAATGTAGGTAGTTCAGGTGCTAGATTTAGAGATGAAGCTGCTACCTTAAAAGCTGTTGCAGCAGCTAATACTAGCGCTTTTCAAGGACCATTTCATTATGTTATAGTATCTCAATCTCAAATTGATTCATTAATAGAAAAGGGATTAGAAGGAGTTGCAGCACCTTCACTTCCTGGAATGCCACCTGAGTTTTATCTAAGCTTTGCTGATCAATTCACACTAGATAATCCTTGGGAAAATGCAGATAAAGTGTTTGATTCTATGGTTGAAAATGGACATGGGTTTAAAGGAGATACTATAGAAGAATTGGCTAAAAATGCAGGAATGGATGAAGCTGTATTTGTTGAAACATTCAAAAATTATGAAGAAGCAACAAAAACAGGAGTAGATACAGAGTTTGGTAAAACCGCAGACTTTTTAGTCGCAAATGGTGAAGAAGGACCATATTATGCGATTATAGCTGAAATTAACAATTTAGGGTCTGTTGGTGGTTTATTAGTAAATACAAAATTCCAAGTTTTAAATGACGATAGATTGCCAATCAATGGACTCTATGCCGTAGGATTAGAATCAGAAGGTGTATTATTCAGTGATACATATATTGGTAACGGCGTTGGAATAGGGTATGCATTTACATCAGGTCGTCTAGGCGGAGAATCTGCAGGTTCTAATTCATTGGAAAAGTAATATAAAATAATATAAAGTAATATCAATTTCATAAGGCAAAACTCTCAATTTAAAACATGAGAGTTTTGCCTTATTCTACGTACTACCACCACAATTTATGATATAATATGCGCACCAGCAGATTGTTCGCAGAAGTAATATGGTTTTCCGTGCTTGCACGAGAAAAACAAATGACTTCTATGAACGAGTGCCAACGACCGAAACCCCAAAGGGGTTGAGGATAATCTGCGGAGGATAAAGTAGACTGCTACGTACGACTACTCAAATTTATGATATAATATGCGCATCAGCAGATTGGCTCGCAGAATTCAGTCGTTTTCCGTGCTTGCACGAGAAAAAGAAATGACTTCTATGAGCAAGTGCCAACGACCTCTGCAGCGATAGCTGCAGAGGTGAAATCTGCGCAGATTGGCTCGCAGAATTCAGTCGTTTTCCGTGCTTGCACGAGAAAAAGAAATGACTTCTATGAGCAAGTGCCAACGACCGATGCAGCGATAGCTGCAGAGGTGAAATCTGCGCAGATTGGCTCGCAGAATTCAAGTCGTTTTCCGTGCTTGCACGAGAAAAACAAATGACTTCTATGAACGAGTGCTAACGACCGAAACCCCAAAGGGGTTGAGGGTAATCTGCGTAGGATAAAGTAGGTAATAGATATTAGCACTACAATTTATGATATAATTTTATAAACTAAGGGAAGAAATAATAATGAGGTGTACAATGACGAATAAAAAAATGATAATTATTGATGGTAATAGCCTTGTATATAGAACTTTTTATGGGATTCGTCCTATGACTAGCAAAAAAGGCATACCTACTAATGCAATATATGGTTTTGCAAATATACTGTTGAATTTGCTAGAAAAACATAAGCCTGATTATATTGGAGTTGCTTTTGATGAGAAAAAACCAACATTTCGTCATGATCAATATGAAGCTTATAAAGCAGGAAGATTAAAAATGCCTGAGGAATTGCAGATTCAATTACCTTTGATTTATAAAATGTTAGATTTGTTAGATATAAGAAGAATAGCCATAGAAGGATTTGAGGCTGATGATTTAATTGGAACCATAGCAAAGTGTTATTCGGCTGAAGGAATTGATGTCCATATAGTAACTGGTGATCGTGATGCATTTCAATTAGTCGATGAAAACATCTTGGTTCTATTTACTAAGAAAGGTATATCTGATGTAGATACAATGGATGAAACGGAAATAAAAAATATATACGGTATAAAACCTAAGGATTTAATAGAAGTAAAAGCTCTAATGGGAGATAAATCTGATAATATACCTGGTGTTGCTGGTGTAGGTGAAAAAACTGCTTTAAAATTAATACAAGAGTATAAGAGTATTGAAGGTGTCTACGAAAATATTGAAAGTCAAAAGGGTAAATTAAAAGAAAAGTTGATAAATGATCGTGAAAATGCGTTTATGAGTAGACAGTTGGCAACAATCATTACAAACGTACCAGTAGATTTTAAATTAGAAGAGTTTATTACTGCTAATCACAAAAATAAAGAAGCAGCTCAATTTTTTAATGAATTGGATATACTATCTATATCTAATAGACTTGGATCTTTTGAAGAGATAATTGAAGAGAAAAAATTGGAGAGTACTAAAAAAGTTATTGACGTAATTAATACTCAAATGTTGAATGATATCTTGAAAAAGGCAAGTTATGAGGGCGAAATATACATGACTTGGGCTATTTCAAATCCTATTTATAATGTAAGGGAGTTACAAGGGCTAGCTATAGGAGTTCAAGACGAGATATATTATTTTACTGACCAGTTACGTATAGAAGAATTTACAGCTTTTATAAAAGAGTTAGTTGAGGATGATAAGATAAAGAAAATAGGACACAATTTTAAAGATTTCTTAGTATATTGTATGCATTGCAATATAGATATGAAAAATATTAATTTTGATAGCTATATTGCAGCTTATTTGATAGAGCCATCTGATAGTAGGTATGATTTTGATGATCTAGCTCTTAAGTATCTAAATAGATCTATGAAGAGTAAAGAAGATCTATTAGGTAAAGGAAAAAACCAAATCTCATTTTTAGAGGTAGGAGTCCAAGACAAAAGAGAAAATCTTATTGAAAAATTAGAAGCTTTACTATTACTACATCAGGTATTATTTGAAAAGGTAACTGAATTAGGAATGCAAGACTTATTAGTTAATATTGAATTGCCGTTAATTGAAGTCTTAGCATCATTTGAATACCAAGGCTTTAAAATAAATGTCGAAGAGTTAAATAGATTGGATAAACAGTTTGATGAGGAACTTATCAAACTGACAAAAGAAATATATAATTTTGCTGGTAAAGAATTTAACATAAATTCTCCAAAACAATTAGGTGAAATTCTTTTTGAGGAATTAAAATTACCTGTAATAAAAAAGACAAAGACAGGTAATTCGACTAATGCTGAAGTATTAGAAAAATTAAGACAATATCATCCAATTATTGAAAAGTTACTTGAGTATAGAACTATAGCAAAGTTGAGCTCGACATATATCAAAGGATTTAAAGGTATTATCGAAGGTGAAAAAAATAAGATATATTCATTTTTTAATCAAACAGTTACTACAACTGGAAGAATTAGTAGTTCAGAGCCTAATTTGCAAAACATACCGATAAAACTTGAAATGGGTAGAAAAATAAGAGGTATTTTTATTCCGTCAAATGAAGAAAATGTGTTAGTAGATGCAGATTACTCTCAGATTGAGCTAAGAGTGCTAGCTCATATTTCTGGAGATGAAACATTGATTAATTCTTTTGTGAAGGGTGAAGATATACACACACGGACAGCTTCAGAAATCTTTAATACTCCGCTTGGTGAAGTTACAAATCTTCAGAGAGGCCATGCAAAGGCTATTAACTTTGGATTAATATACGGAAAACAGGCTTTTGGTCTTGCACAAGACTTAAAAATTTCTCGAAAAGAAGCGCAAGAATATATTGATATGTATTTTGGAAGGTATCCAAAAGTAGAAAAGTATATGGTAGATATAGTAAACAATGCTAAGGAAAAGGGCTACGTTACATCTATTTTTGGTAGGAGAAGATATATTCCAGAGATTAATTCTAGAAATAAAGTAATAGTTAAAGCTGGAGAGAGACTTGCATTAAATACACCTATTCAAGGAAGTGCCGCTGATATAATTAAGATTGCTATGATTAGAGTATATGATGAACTTAAAGTAAGAGGATTAGAATCAAAATTAATTTTACAAGTTCATGATGAATTAATTGTTGACACTAATCCTAATGAGATAGACGAAGTCAGTAGTATCGTCAAATTTGAAATGGAAAGTGCGACACAATTGTCTGTACCCTTAACTGTAGATATTAATGTAGGAAAAAATTGGTATGAGACAAAATAAGGAGAATATATGAAAGTTATTCAAATTGGACCAAATGAAGCAGAACAAAGACTTGATCGTTTTCTTTTGAAATTTATGAATACAGCTTCAAAAGGATTTATAGAAAAAATGATTCGCAAAAAAAGAATTAAAGTTAATAGGGAAAGAGCACAATCGGGATACACTCTTAAAGTTGGAGACGAGATTCAACTATATTTAGCAGAGGAAACAATGGAGAAGTTTACTCAGAAAAAGTCCACTACTCTTTCATTAAAAGATGTTAATATTTTATACGAAGACGAGCAGCTACTCGTTTTAAATAAAAGCAAAAATATGTTAACACATGGAGAAGGAAGTTCTCTTTTAAATCGAGCAATAACATATTTAATTAGAAGTGGTTCATTTGACCCTAAAAATGAAATATCATTTACTCCGGCATGCTGTAATAGATTAGATAGAAATACTTCTGGTATTGTAATGATTGGTAAGAATTTTGCTGGTTTAAAGGGAATCAATGATAAAATTAAAGACAATCGTGTAAGAAAATACTATGTTACATTAGTAAAAGGATGTATCACTGAGTCTCAAACTTTAGTAGGATTTTGGATTAAAAACGGTGAACAAGTTAGTATAACTGAAGAGAACCCAAAAGGTGAGGCGAAGCCAGTAATTACAAAAATCCATCCTATAGATAATAATGGAAAGTTTACACTTTTATATATAGAACTAGTGACAGGTCGAACACATCAAATAAGAGCTCATTTAAAATCCATAGGTCATCCATTAGTTGGAGACCCTAAATACGGAGATGAAAGGGTTAATAAGCTATTTAAGAAAGATTACTCATTATCAAATCAATTTCTCCATGCCCATAAAATTATAATAGAAGAGTACACGGAAGATGGCAGTGAACTAATAATAACTGCACCAATAACTAAGAGTCTGAAATTAATCTTAAATAATCTCAAATTAGATGATAACTTGGATAAGGTGAGTATATTGGAAAACCCCAAGGCTAGTGACTAATAGCGAATGTTTAGCATAGTAGTGCGTTATATGGTCTTAAGAAATGGAGTGATAAGGATTGGCATATTGGAATAGTAGAGGGCTAAGGGGTAGTACATTAGAGGAATTTGTAAATATCACTAATGAAGAGTATATAAAAAAGAATTTAGCTGTAATACAAAAAATACCAACGTCAATTAAGACTATCGAATTAGATCAACAAAAAGGAATTATAACAAAGGCATATTTCGAGCAAAAGAGTACAGTAGACTATATGGGGAATGTACAGGGAATACCTGTGTGTTTTGATGTTAAAGAAACATCAAAACTGAGCTTGCCTATTTCAAATATTCATGAACATCAGATGAGTTTTATGGAAAATTTTGAAAAGCAAAATGGAATCTCTTTTATCATAGTTTACTATTCATGTAAAGAGAAGTATTACTTTATTCCTTTTAAAATATTAAAAAATTACTGGGATCAAGCTAAAATCGGAGGAAGAAAATCTATACCTTGTAAAGAATGTATAGAAAAATATGAAATTAGAAAGCAGGGAATGTTTTTAGTTCATTATCTTGAAAGCTTAAGTACATACTTAGAAGAAATCAATAATATCACAGTAGAGTAGAAAATACTTTTAATCAGCGAATTTTCAGTTGTTAATACACCTATGAGAGTTAGAGAGGAATAAATGATATGAAAGAAATAACAATATACACAGATGGTGGATGTAGAGGTAATGATTCTCAAAAGGATAATATTGGAGGACTAGGTGTTGTTCTCTTATATCCAGAGAAAGGTATTATAAAAGAATATAAAGAAGGTTTCTATAATACAACCAATAATAAAATGGAGCTATTAGCAGTAATAAAAGCATTAGAGATGTTAAAAGAAAGATGTAAAGTTACTGTTTATAGTGATTCTGCTTATGTTGTTAATGCTTTTAAACAAGGGTGGATAGAAGGGTGGAAGTCGAAGGGGTGGACTAGAGGTAAAAGTGGAGAATTAAAAAATAAAGAATTGTGGATAAAACTAGATCAATTATCTAAAGAGCATGAACTATGTTTAGAAAAAGTTAAAGGTCATTCAAATGATAAATATAATAATAGAGCAGATGAATTAGTTAATCAAGCAATGGATTTATTAAGCAACAAGTAATATCAATATTTGAGTAGTGACTATTTTAAAGAAGGAGGAATTATGGAAAAGATTACAGTTATAATTAATGGTAAAGCAATCATTGTGAATAAAGGTATTATCATTAAAGAGTTAATAGGTGAGATTGAGCATGCAAATCCTGTAATGGGAGCTACTGTAAATAATGTTGTTAGAGATCTAAATTGTAAAATATTTAAAGATTGTACAATAGAGTTTATCGACTTAAGTTCTGCAATGGGAATTACAATTTATGAAAAAAGCTTATTATTTGTGTTAATTAAGGCAGCTAAGAGAGTATTACCTGACGAAGAGTTATCTATTGAGCACTCTTTAGGTGGTGGTATATATTGTGAATTTACTAATCACAAGAAACTTAAAAAATACGAGCTAGATAAAATATATAATAATATTGTGCAGATTATAGAAGAAGACATTCCTTTTAATAAGTTTATTTATAATAAAGAAGAAGCAAATAAAAAATTAGATAGTAACAAAACCCAACTCTTTGATTTCATTGAAGGAAATTCTGTAACATTATATGAACTTGACGGTTTATATGAATATTTTCATGGACATATGCTGCCTAGTACTGCTTACCTAGAAAAATTTGATTTAAGGTTCTATTATCCTGGATTTGTATTACTTTATCCCAGGTCGAGTAGTCCAACACAGATATCAGAATTTACAGATCAAAAGAAGTTATTTCATGTTTTTTCTGACTATGAGAAGTGGTGTAGTCTGTTGGAAATCAAAGATATAGCATCACTAAACAAAAAGATTAGAGATAAGAGCATATTTGATCTAATTAAAGTAGCGGAAGCTAAACATGAAATGGATATAAATAATATAGCTTCAGAGATATCGACAAATCCTGAGAGAGCTAAGCTAATCCTCTTAGCTGGCCCTTCTTCTGCTGGTAAAACTACAACATCTAAAAGATTAAGAACACATTTAATGGTGCACGGATTAATGCCTGTGACTATTGAATTAGATAACTATTTTTTAGATCGAGAAAAAACCCCTAAAAACGATTTAGGCGAGTATGATTTTGAAAGTATTGATGCTCTTGATATGGAACTATTTAATGAAAACTTATTGCAATTAATGGAATATAGAGAAGTTGAAATACCAAAGTTTAATTTCCTAACCGGTAAACGAGAAAAAGGAGTTACACTTAAAATTAATAATAGAAACCCAATTATAATTGAAGGGATACATGGACTTAATGAAAAACTTACGAAATATATTCCTAAAGAAAATAAATATAAAATATATATTAATGCTCTTACCCAATTAAATATAGATTCATACAATAGAATTCCAACAACAGATATTCGATTGATTAGAAGATTAATCAGAGATAATAGAATGAGAGGTCATAATAGCGAGGGAACTCTCAATATGTGGAACTCTGTAAGAGCAGGAGAAGAGAAAAATATTTTTCCTTATAGTGAAGAAGCAGATTACATTTTTAATTCTGCATTATTTTATGAGCTTGCAGTGTTAAAAAAATATGCGCTTCCATTGTTAAAAGATGTGAATGATAATAGCGCTCAGTATCCACAAGCCCAAAGAATTATACGATTCTTAGATTTATTCTTATCAATTGATGATGAAAATACAATTCTGGGGAATTCAATACTTAGAGAATTTATTGGTGGAAGTATTTACGGGTAAATTTTTAAAAGGGCAAAAGCCCTTTTAAATTATTATTTCATGTTCATGTTTTGTACTGAATCTGTTACTGTATTAAAGGCTTTATTGACTGCTTTTTTAACTTTTCTTTTAGTACCATTATTTTGCATTGTTCTCATTACAGCAACTCCAGCGATAGCAGTCAATCCTCCTATCATCATATTTCTTGTATTCATATATTTCACTCCCTTCTGCAAGAATTCTTCTTTTGCTATATCTATTTTTTGCACAATATTGAAATTTACTCAATATTTTTGCTAAAAAAAATAGTAATATTTGATATAATAATATTAAATAAAAGGGGGACTATTTTTGAATAAGAAAGATTTAAGAGGAAAGGTACTCGAATTAAGAAATAGTATTAGTGACGAGGAAATATTGAATAGAAGTACTATTTTAATGAATAAAATAAAAAAAATGGAAGTATTTAATGATAGCAAAACAATTCTTATTTATGTAAGTTTTGATAAGGAAATAGATACACATGATATGATTAAAGACTGTTTAAAAATTGGCAAAAATGTAGTGACACCTATATGTAATACTAAAGATAGAACATTAATTTTAGGTAAGACATCTATGTTTCCAGAAGGATTTCATAAAACAAAATATGGTATTTTAGAACTAGATCCAAAGGAATGTGATCATGTAAATATCAAAGAAATTGACTTGATTATAATGCCTGGTGTAGCGTTTACTAAAAAAGGTGAGCGATTAGGTTATGGCGCAGGTTATTACGATAAGTTGTTAGCACAAAAATCTTTACATACTATAACTGTAGCTCCAGTATTTGAAGAATTTATTTTTGAAGATATTCCCACTGATAAGCATGACATGTTAATTGATTATATAATCAGCGGGTAGACTAGTATTTTCACTTTATTTTTCTATGTTGTATATACAAGACAATACTAATTTGTTATAATTAAATTGTAAAATTACACATTGTTAAAATAATCTTAAACAAACTAGTTTGTACACATATTTAATGTCGTATTATATTCTGAGGAATGGGCATAAAAAATTACTAATTTAATGTGAGGCTCCCATTAGGAGCCTTTTTAACAATATATAGAAAGATGGTTTTATAGTTTTCTATATATCTAGTCTGGTAATATCAGGGGGTAAGACTTCATGGATGATGGAATAATTATAAAAGCAATTTCAGAACTTAATGAAGATAAAGTAATTAAATTAGTTAATATTTATTTGTCTAATGGTATAAATGCTAATGACATTATTAAGGCATTGCAAAACGGGATGGAAAATATCGGATTACTATACGAGAAAAAAGAGTATTTCATTACAGATTTAATGATGGCTGGTATTATATTTAAAGAAGTATTAGAAATAAAAGGTATGAAAGATGCAATAAACAATAATAATCAAAACAAGTATATAGGACGCTTAGTTATCGGAACTGTTAAGGGAGACTTACATGATATTGGTAAAGATATTTTCATAGGATTTGCTAAAGCTTCTGGGTTTGAGATTTTTGACTTAGGGGTAGATGTTTCACCAGAGGTATTTTGTTTGAAAGTAGAAGAACTGAAACCTGATATTTTAGCATTATGCGGTGTATTAACTTTAGCTATGGATTATATGAAACAAACGATTGATGCTTTGATATCCAATGATTTGCGAGAAAATTTAAAAATTATTGTAGGTGGTAATATGATAGATAAAAATTCACATAAGTATATAGATGCAGATGCTTATACTAATAATGCTAATTACGGTATACAAATTTGTAAAGACTGGGTGATTAATCCTAGAAGAAAAGGGAGAAATAAATGGGAGAACCAATTTATATAACAATTGTAGAAGATATAAAACAACAAATAAATTATGGTACTCTTAAACCTGGCGATATGATAAGCTCAGAAAATTTACTTTGTGATATGTATAAAGTATCTAGAATGACTGTTCGAAAAAGTTTAACGGTATTAGCTACTGAAGGATATATTTATTCAGTTCCAGGAAAAGGTAATTTTGTTAAGGAGCCAAACCAAGATAAATATATATTATATTTTAATGAAATGGATTCTATAGAAGGTAGTATAGAAGAAACTCAGTTGCTAGATGTTAATATTATTAAGCCTAATCTTGAAACTATTTTTAATTTACAGATTCCAAAGAGTAAGAGGGTAGTAGTCGTTAGACGATTAATGTATATAGATGAAGTTCCAGTAGCTTATGATATAAAGTATATACCATACTATAGAGGTATGCCAATTGTGGAGAAAGAAATTCACTATGCAACTTTTCCAGAAATAGTAGCTAAGAAAAAATCTCTATTTGCGATCAAGAAAGAGTTAACAATAAAAGTTCAAAAATCAAATGAAGACATTACTAATAATCTTAAGTTAAATAATAATGATTGGGTTATGACTATAGAACAAAAATTGCTGGACGAATTAAATCAACCGATTGGTTGGGGAGTAACCTATTTTTTAGGTGAGTACTTTCAATTGCAGGCAGTTTCATCTTTTATAGACAAATCTAATAATATATATTAGTATATATTGTGATTAAGTAGTATAGAGGAGGACTCTAGATGAATAATCTACTGATAGCATGCGAAACTTTAAGAGATGAAATTGTAAGCACTATTGAGAAATTTAATTTTATAGAAAATATAATTTGGATGAATGCAAGCCTTCACAATAATCCGGACTTACTTAGGAGTGAGTTGCAAAATGTTATAGATAGCAATTCTCAATATGATCATATATTATTGAGTTATGGGACTTGTGGAAATGCAATTATAGGAATAAGAGCGACACATTCAAAACTTGTTATACCTGTTTTTGCCGATTGTATCGGTATGCTTCTGTGTAAACATAAAAGTATTAATGATATTAGAAAAGATACATACTTTCTAACAAAAGGGTGGATAAATGGCGAAAAGAGTATTATTGTAGAATACAATCATTGCTTAGATAAATACGGTGAAAAAAGAGCAAAAAGAATATTCACTGCAATGCTAAAGCATTATAAAAATTTAATGTTAATAGATACTAAATCTTACATACTAGATGAATATCAAAAAATATCACAAGATATAGCACAAAAAATAGATCTCAATTTAGTAGTAGAATCAGGCAGTTTACATATTATAGAAAAATTACTTAAAGGCGAGTGGGATAAGGATTTCTGCATTATTGAATGTGGTGAAGAAGCTTTATTAGAACATTTTAAAGATGCTTTTAATGAGCAACAGTATCCTCATTACAACTCTACGTATTGAATTATAGTCTCAGTTGAAGATGTATAATACTAACCGCACTTAACCTAAAGAGTTATCTTGAAAATAGAGACTAGTTTTAGAATTAGTTTCTTTAGTGAGATACTCTTTTTTCTGTAAAACAAAGTGTTCCTTAGCCTATAATGCAGGAGAAATAAGTAAAACATACTATACCTTGGTAATTATGTATAACAATAATGAATTGACGATGAAAATGCATAAGGTTATAATTAGTGAAGATACTTTGATTATCAAAATAATTATATGGTGGTTAGTATGAAAGAAATACATGATGTATTAAATAATGCGTTAGTTTTAATTTTTAATTTAGTACTAAAATCTGAGGAAAAATTCATACGAAACCTTGGAGTAAATTTGTCTATTGCTGAGATTCATACTATTGATGCTATAGCAAAAGTAGAAAAAAAGACTATGAGTGAAGTTGCGTCTAATTTGAGTATTACCCTTGGAACTTTGACGGCGTCAATTAATAATTTAGAAAAAAAAGGCTATGTAGAAAGAAATAGAAGTCAAGTAGATAGGCGAGTAGTACTGGTAAATATAACACAAAGAGGCGAAGATGTAGTAGAACAGCATCGTGCCTTTCATAAAGAGATGATTAAAGATATTGTTGCGAATTTGAATACACGTGAAGAATTAGCTCTAGTAAAAGCGCTAGATAATTTAATTGATTACTTTATGAGCAAAAAATAATTAGAAGGTAGGAAAAATTATGGGAATAAGAATTGTAACTGATAGTGCCAGTGATTTAAATATTGATATAGAGAAGAAATATAATATTGAGATAGTTCCTTTAACAGTGAATTTCGATAGTCAATCTTATAAAGATAGAGTAGAGATAACATCAGAAGAATTTTTTAATAAATTAGACGAAAGTAAAGTTATACCGAGTACCTCGCAAGTAAATCCTAAAGAATTTGAAGATGTTTTTAAAAGTATAATAGATGAAGGAGACGAGATTTTAGGTATTTTCTTATCTTCTCACCTTAGTGGGACATATAATGCTGCATTAATTGCGAAAGATATGCTGAAAAGTAATCAAATAACTATTATAGACTCTCAAATGGTTAGCTTATCAGAAGGGTTACTGGTGTATAAAGCTGCAGTAATGGCATCACAGGGAAAGAGTGTTAATGATATAGTAGAGTACATTAATCAGGTCAAAGAAAGTTTAAAAACAATAATTGTAGTAGATACTTTAGATTACTTGCGAAAAGGTGGTAGACTTACAGCCAGTCAAGCTTTTATTGGTGGAATATTAAACTTGAAACCTATACTGACCATGTCACAAGGAAAGTTAGTTCCCCTCAATAAAGTAAGAGGAAGAAAGAAAACTCTGCAATGGATCAATAATTGGTTAAAAGAAAATAACGTAGATCTAACTGATAAAACTATATATATAGTACATGCTAGAGATGAAAAATACTTGGAAGAATTAGAAACTATGTTAATTGAAGAGTTTGGGGTTAAAGATATAATAAAATCTGAGGTTGGTGCAATAGTAGGAACCCATAGTGGTCCCGGTGCAATTGGTATGTGTTTTATCCCGCATTAACAGGCACTAGACTCCTAAAGAAAAAGCCTTACACTATATTTAGAAAACACTTGTTTGTACAATTTAGATAATAATTTGGAGATGATTTTGTGAAGAGTATTGGCATCATTGCTAATCCTAATTCTGGAAAAGATGTTAGAAGATTATATTCGTATGCCTTGACTATAGGTAATAATGAAAAAGCCAATCTTATAGAGAGAATAATTTTAGGGGCACAAGATTTAGGAGTAGAAGAAGTATTCATTATGCCTGATCATTATAATATGGGTAATAGCATTAGAGCTACACTAAATGACAATGGAGATTTGAAAGCAACAATTAATGTACTAGATTTTAGACCATCTGGAAATGGGGAAGATACGATATTAGCAGCAAAAATATTTGAAGAAATAGGAGTGGATTGTATTATCGTTCTCGGTGGAGATGGAACTAGTAGACTTGTGGGATCAACTAAGCCAAGTGCACCCATTATTGCAGTATCTACTGGTACGAATAATGTGTATCCAAGTTTTTATGAAGGTACTATTGTTGGAATGGCTGCTGCTGTAGTTTGTGCTTATGGATTGAAAGATGAATATATTAGAAGAGATAAAATTATAGAAGTATATAAAAATGGTGAAGTAGTAGATTATGCCTTGATAGATGCTGCAATAACAAATCAATTATTTATTGGTAATAGAGCAATTGAAAAAATAGACGATATTGATGAATTGATAGTATCAAGATCTCATCCTGCGTCTATAGGGTTTTCATCTACAATTGGAGTACAGGCCATATCAACTATC
This sequence comes from Alkalibaculum sporogenes, assembly GCF_009362815.1. GTDB lineage: Bacteria > Bacillota > Clostridia > Eubacteriales > Alkalibacteraceae > Alkalibaculum_A > Alkalibaculum_A sporogenes. The sequence continues at coordinate 37,855 of NZ_WHNX01000003.1, forward strand.
AGTGATGATTTTGGTTACAGAGCAAAATTCAAACAAGGAAATGTTCTAACACTTGCTCCATTCACACCTGGTAAAATGACTCGTGTTAAAATGGAAGAACCAGTGAAAATGCCTCTAAATCAAATGTATGTATGCAAACCGCAAATGCAAGGATCTATAGCATTAGATGGAGAGAGAGCATTAAAATTTAATCGTAATGAAGTAGTAGGCTTAGTAATTAGAAGAAAAGGTCCTTTAAGTGTAAATGTGGAAGCTGCATTAGAGTACGGTGTCGGGAAACAACTGTTTAGATATAATGGTTAAGCTAGTTTTTAGTTATTAAATAGGTGCTCATAGTCTTGTATAAAAAGTAATTGTACTAAGTAATATCAGTTGTTATTTAAAAGTTTGACAGTATTATTTGTTTGCTATATAATGATATGAAAATAAATTTTTCGCTAGGGGAGCCTATGGCTGAGATATAACCCTTTGGACCTGATCTGGATAATACCAGCGTGGGGAAGCGTTCTTAGCTTAGTCATCCTCCAGCGATAATTATGGGAGGTTTTTTTTATGTTACAAGAATTTTTTGAATCACTACAAGGTCAGATATTATTGATATTATTGATAGCTGGTACATTAGCTTTAATCTTCTTTTTAAGTAAAAAAGATAAAAAATATAATGTGAAAGCGCTTACCTATTCATCTATAGCAGTAGCTTTGGGTTTTGTATTAAATCAAGTTACTTTGTTTAGAATGCCACAAGGTGGGTCGATTACGCCATTTAGCATGTTGTTTATTGTTATTATCGGGTACTTTTTTGGTGCGAGACAAGGGATTTTAGCAGGGGTAGCTTTTGGTTTATTAGACTTATTAGTAAATCCATACATAGTACATCCAATGCAATTGTTTTTAGATTATCCATTGGCATTTGGAGCTTTAGGTATTAGTGGATTATTTAGGAGTAAACATATTGTTTTTGGATATCTTGTAGGAGTTTTTGGTAGATTAGTCTGCCATGTTATTTCTGGGGTAATATTTTTTGCTGCATATACACCAGCTGGTACAAGTGTATTTATGTACTCTTTAGGATATAATGGGTCATTTCTTGGAATAGAAGCACTATTAACTTGTATCTTATTATTTTTACCTCCTATTAAAAGCGGATTAGAGAGAGTAAAGAACGCAATTTAGCAAAAATCAGTTGCCTTATTCGCTATTATGACTTATTAATCAAATAACACAGGTATTTAAATAAGGTTTTGCAAATTTTGCAAAACCTTATTACATTTCTCATGCTTGTTTTTTGTATGTAATATGCACAAGAAATTTAATAATTAATAGTGAAATCTCCTAAGCCCATCTTTACGTTAATATTATATTTAGAATCTGCTTCTTCATAGTTTTTAGATGTGTAGGTGCTGCCTTCTTTAATTAAATTCAGATTAGAAATATTAGTAGAATTCAACGCTCCTTCAAATTTTATTTTCAAACCGGTTTCAGCGGGGAAGTTTAAAATTATCTGTGAAGCTCCTGTATTAATGTTGATATTAGAATCTTTTGATTTCATACCATAATCTACTTCAATTCTACCTGCGCCCATATCTAAATTGAATTCTTCTACATTAATATTTTGAAGGTCTAATGATCCATCTACAGCACCACAGGATATATTAAAATCCCAAGGAATACTTTCATTGATATCTAAGTCTAAATAGTTATTAGTACTATTATTAAATTTAAATACATCGTTTGTATTTTGAATATATAAAGTTTGGCTTTCTATAGCTACATCTGTATCATACTGTAAATCATTTGAATTTGAAAGAGAGTGAGCAAAGTCAGAAGTTCCAGAGGTAATATCAAACTTCATGGCACCTAGCTGTAATTGTAAATCACCCTTTTTTATATTATCTTCTATAGGAGTTACATAAACTTGATTTTCACTCATATAATTGTTTGTATTAGACCTAAAAAAGCTATTGTTTTGAGTAAAGATACTATAAGAGATAAGAATAATTAAAAATAAAATCCAAACAAATTTTTCTATAACTTTATTTTTAATTAATAGATTTATACCTATAACGACTAACACTAGAGGCCATAGATCTGAGATACCTCCAATTAGGTAACTTAATTGAAAATCAATTAAATTAAAGTTATTTAGAAACCAGATAGATCCTAAAGCAATTAGTATAAAACCTAACACAAAATTTTTATTCTTCATCTTTTCTTTCCTTTCCTTTTATAATTAGCAGTACACCTAAGATAACTAGAAAACTTGGCCATACATACCTTGAATCAAAAAATATGGTGAAGTTTCTTAGTAGTAGAAATACACCACTGAGAATTAGTATAATAGCAATCACATGATTATGCTGATGTTTTATATCCATCTTAGATTCGCTACTTTGTTTATTATGAATTTCTTCTTCATTTTCGTCACTATAGGGTAAAATAAATGCGATAATTATATACAGTATTATTCCAGTTCCATATACAAGAGAAGCAATCGCCCACAATACCCTTACTATAGACGAATCCACATCTAAATATTCGCCTACCCCTCCGCAAACTCCTAAAATCATTTTATCATTTTTTGATTTAGTTAATTTACCGTTCATAATACATACCACCTTTCTACAATTATACTATACCCAATTATTATTAAAATGACATTAAATCAAGATTAATATTGTTAATAATTGTGATTAGAAGATATTTTGATTTCAATACAACTGATAATAGAGTAAAATATTACTATATTCTAAAAGGAGGAATGGTTCAATGCATGAATTAGACCAATTAGTAGTATTTAGAAATATAAGAGAAAATGAAATTCTGATAAGTTTTAGGAACTTTATTGCTGAAAATGACAGAAATTATAAAATAGAACAACTATTTAAACTACAATATCTTATTTTAAATCATGAGTGTCTGAAAGTCTTTAGTTGGAAAGAAATAATATTGAAAATTATTTTAACGGATGAAAATATTTTTAGTTTAAAATGTGAAAATGGTGACAGTATAGATTCTACGTTGATAACTCTAACTACTGGAGATGTAAAGATCTTACGAGATGTATATAATTATGATTGGATTAATCAGTTAGAGGAATTAAGTATAAAACGAAGTACTTTATTTACTTTGAATGATTGCAGAAATAGTGAGTACTTAGAGTTACATAATTTGTTTGCCAATGAAAACCTTGGAGAAACTTTTATAGTAAAGGAATTAATTAAGTATTTAAATACTTATGGTACTGGTATGTACTCAAAAAACTACGTCTTTAAGTGGAATGATACTAAAAAACTCACACCAATACACAAATTTGACCAGGTTTCTTTTAGCGACTTAATTGGGTATGAACGACAGATAAACTGCTTAAAAGAAAATACAAATGCGTTTATTAATAAAGGTAAAGCTAATAATGTGTTGTTGTATGGGCAAAGAGGTACAGGGAAATCATCATCTCTAAAGGCATTAGCAAGTGAGTATAGTTCTGTTGGATTACGAATAATCGAGTTAAGAAAAAAAGACATAGAGCAAATTACTCTTATAACTGATATTATTAGAGAAAGAAATTATAAATTTATTATTTTTATTGATGATTTATCATTTGAAGAGTTTGAGACAGATTATAAAAACTTTAAAGCTATTATAGAGGGAAGTTTTGAAAAGAAACCTGATAATGTGTTGATTTATGTTACGTCAAATAGAAGACATTTAATAAGAGAAAGTTTTAAAGATCGTGAAGAAGATGTTCACAGCAATGAAACTTTGCAAGAAAAGCTTTCATTGTTTGATAGATTTGGAATAACGATACTTTATGACCAACCTAAAGATGAGTTGTATAATGAAATGGTTATTACTTTAGCAGAAAGAAATGGGATAACTCTTCCTAAACATGAATTACTACGTTTAGCTAATGAATGGAAAATATCAAAATCGTCTAAGTCAGGGAGAACTGCACAACAACTTATAGATACACTCATATAATGCAAAAAAAATAGGATGGATAGATAAAAAAAGTATTATAATTCAAGAGAAACTTCATTTGTTTAAGAAGCTTCTCTTGTAATTTAATGCTTACTTAATTTATTTCTCTTCGTCTTTTACATCTTTCACTATTTCTGAAAAGGAAGTAACTAGACCTGCTAAGTTTTGAATCTCTGATGGAATAATAATTTTAGTAGCTTTGCCATCTGCAACTACTTGAAGTGCCTCTAAACTTTTTAATGCAATGACCTCAGTAGTAGGATAGGATTCTTTTAGCATTTTCAAACCTTCAGCAGTAGCTTTTTGAACCATTAGAATCGACTCCGATTCACCTTCAGCAGCTTTGATTTTTGCTTGTTTATTAGCTTCTGCTATAAGTATTTGTGATTCTTTTTGACCTTCAGCTATAAGAATTGAAGATCTTTTTTCGCCTTCAGCTCTAAGGATTGATTCTCTTCTTTGTCTTTCTGCACGCATTTGTTTTTCCATGGCTTGTTGTATATCTTCAGGAGGCAGAATGTTTTTGACTTCTACACGATTTACCTTTATACCCCAAGGATCTGTTGCCTCATCTAGTATGCTTCTCATTTTTGTATTGATTAAATCCCTAGATGTGAGAGTTTCGTCTAATTCAAGTTCTCCGATAATGTTTCTAAGAGTAGTTGCAGTTAAATTCTCAATTGCAGACATAGGGTTTTCCATACCATATGCGTAAAGTTTAGGATCAGTTATCTGGAAAAAGACTACAGTATCAATTTGCATAGTGATATTATCTTTAGTGATAACTCCTTGTGGATCAAAGTCTATAACTCTCTCTTTTAAAGATACTCTCTTTGCTACTCTGTCAATCAGTGGTATTTTTACATGTAGGCCAACTCCCCAAGTCTGCATGTATGCACCTAATCTTTCAATAACATAAGAATTTGCTTGTGGTACTACTCTGATGTTTGGAACTACCAGAGCTGCTATTAAGATTATTAAGATTATAAAATATATCATAATTTATTCCTCCTCTATATTTTTTACTATTAATTTTACACCTTCTATATTAGTTATCTCAACTCTTGTATCCTTGATAATACTGTTTTTATTTTCAGAAACTCCAGTCCATATTTGGCCATTTACTTTTACTTGACCATACTTAAAGGGCTCTATATCTTCAGTAACGATTCCTATTGAACCAATAATGCTATCTAAGTTAGTTTTAGATTTTCCTACTTTTAAGTAATCTTTCACTATAGGTCTTGTAAAGGCAAGCAATAGTAAAGATGTTATTAAAAACAATGCAAATTGGACAGGAAATGGAAAATGTAGCAGTGCTGCAAGAAGTGCGACTAAAGACCCAATCGCGAACCAAATAGTAGCCAATCCCAATGTTAGGATTTCAACTATAGTAAAAATAATAACTGCAATAATCCAACCTTCAATAAATATTTCTGCATACATGATTTATACTCCTTTCTATATAATTAATTATAACATATATTTATCAAAGCAACTAGCTATTATGCCTAAACATAGTAAAAATTTCCTTTATAAAAGTTTCACTTTAACTAGGGATATGAACAATCACTATATAATACTTGACATAGATAAGAAAAGCTAGATAGAATAAAAATATCTTATAAAATGGGAGGGGTATTTATGGATTATGAAATAGTGCATACGTGTATACGTGTGTTAAATTTAGAGAAGTCAATGGAATTTTACGAAAAAGCATTGGGATTTAAAGTAGTTAAAAGAAAAGATTTTAAAGATGAGAAGTTTACATTAGTATTTATGTCAGATGGAAAGTCGGCTCACGAATTGGAGTTAACTTACAATTACGATAGAGAAGAACCATATGATATTGGGAATGGATATAGTCATCTTGCATTAGTGGTGGATGACCTTAAAAAATCTCACGAAGAACATAGTAAAGGTGAATATAAAGTAACAAAGTTAAACGGTCTACCAGGTGCACCAGTTAGATTTTATTTTATTTTTGATCCAGATGGATATTCAATAGAAATAATTCAAAAATAACATGTGGAACAACTTAGAATTAAATATAAAAAATAAGTGTTTCGCGAAAACTAATATTCAGTAGGGGATGAAGAAAACCTCTACTGAATAAAGTTTGAATTTATGTTAAGTTTGATAAAATAGGGTCATATTTATCTATATTACAAAACCCTTCTTTAAAATGATTACAGATTAAACATGTTACAATATCATCACCTTTTGATGATTTTATTAATGATAATCTAGAATCAAACTGAGAACAATTTTGAGCTACTGCTTGAAAATTTGTTTTACCTGTCAAAATATCATCTCCTTTATTGTGTTATCTTTTATTATTCAACATATAAGAAAAAATTATACTATATCAATTTTTAATACAAATAAGTTTTTATTTCTATTATTGTTTGATATAATTTAATTTAGTATTTAAAATTAAATAGTATATGATGAAAATAGTAGGAAGGAGTTGATATATCTTGAAAAAAATTATTAAATCTAAAAAACTCGATAATGTTTGCTATGATATTCGTGGACCTGTCATGGAAGAAAGTTCTAAAATGGAAGTAAATGGTGATAATATTATTAAACTAAATATAGGGAATCCAGCTCCATTTGATCTTTTTGCTCCTGATGAAATAATTCACGATGTTCGAATTAATCTTAGAAATTCTGAAGGGTACTGTGAATCTAAAGGAATATTCCCTGCGCGAAAAGCAATTATGCAATATTATCAAGACAAAGGAGTAATGGATATTACACTTGATGATATTTACATAGGTAACGGTGTAAGTGAACTTATTACAATGTCTATGCAAGCCTTATTAGACGATGGTGATGAAATTTTAGTGCCTGCTCCGGATTATCCACTATGGACGGCTTCAGTCAATCTTTCGGGTGGAAAAGCTGTGCACTATATATGTGATGAAGATTCGGATTGGTATCCAGATATTGAGGATATAAAATCAAAAATTACAGGTAATACTAAAGGAATAGTAATTATTAACCCCAATAACCCAACAGGTGCAGTATACCCAAAAGAAATTTTAGTAGATATTGTGAAGATTGCTCATGAAAATGGGATAATAGTTTTTGCTGATGAAATTTACGATAAGATATTATATGATGAAATAACACATGTACCACTATCTAGTTTAGTTCACGATGTTTTATGTGTATCGTATAATGGACTTTCGAAATCTCATAGAATAGCAGGATTTAGAGTAGGGTGGATGGTGTTAAGCGGTAATAAAGCTAGTGCTAGAGACTATATTGAAGGCATAGAGATACTATCAACTATGAGATTATGTGCGAATGTACCAGCTCAACATGCTATACAGACCGCATTAGGAGGATATCAGAGTATAAATGATTTAATTAAACCTGGTGGGAGATTATATCAGCAAAGAGAGTATGTATATGATAGGATAAATAAGATCCCAGGTTTGAGTTGTACGCGACCTAAAGGAGCATTCTATATTTTCCCAAAAATAGATATAACAAAATATAATATCAAGGATGATACGCAATTTGCCCTAGATTTTCTTAAGAGTAAAAAAGTACTAATTGTTCAGGGGACTGGATTTAATTGGAAAGATCCAGATCATTTTAGAGTAGTATTTTTACCTTCCATAGATGATCTTAAAACCTCGCTAGATAGACTAGAAAGTTTTTTAGAAACTTACTTGCAAAAATAATAATATTTTAGATGGGCCATTTTAAATGACCATCTTTTTTTTGTATACTTATGAGATTCAGTATTTTATAAAGATTACTTCTAAGCTAACAACAGTACACCCTGTAGAAGATATAGGTATAGAAAACAAAAGTAAATAATTATTTGACCTTTTTAAAATTAGGAGTATAATAGGGATAGATTTAGAGTGAATCTTTCCTAAAAACTACCATGTTAAGGATGTGGCTATATGAATGAGTTAGAGTTTGTTTTTAATAAAATTATTGAAATAGATAATAAAGCAATAGAGGTTAAGGAAAAAACAAATCAGCTAATAAAGGATAAAGAATCATCACTGACTAATGATATGAAAGAGCTTGAGGATAAGCTTAGCACAGAATTAAGCGTCGAATTAAAGATGATGAATGAGAAGATTATTAGTGACGCCAATGAAAATGCTAAAAAGATAATGGATGAATCAAAACAGTTTTGTGAAAACTTAATAAAAAAATACGAACTTATTAAAGGTGAACTAATAGATAAAATAGTCAACGAGATCATAGAATCTTGATAAGGTAGATGAATATGATAAATAATATGAAATTTAGCACAGTAAATACCAAGATAAGTGCAATGAAATCAAATATGTTAAGTGAGAAAGATTTTATTACACTGATGAAACTTGAAAATGTTAAAGAGGTTTTTAATTATCTAAACGATAATACTGCATTCAATAAAGTGCTATGGAATCTCAAGGGTAGAAAAATACATAGAAATGAAGTAGAGAGAGCTTTATATAAATATAGAGTAATAGTAATAGAAAAGATAATGTTCTATTTGAGAGATGAGTATAAAAACTTTATAAAAAGCTATATGCTTCGATATGAAATTGAAGATTTAAAATTAGTTTTAGAAGTTGTATTAGGTAGAACAAAACCTGATAATTTTCAGGATTATCTTTTTTCTTCAAAATATTCAAAAATAAATTTTACAGAATTATTAGAGCAAGATAGCATTAATAAGGTTTTAGAAAAGCTCAAGGGAACGGATTACTATCGACTTATTTTGCCATATAGTAAACAGATTGACGATAAATTTAGTTTTTACATTGAAATGATTCTTGATAAGTATTATTATCATCAATTAGTTGCAACAGCTTTAAAATTACCTTACCAAGAGGATAAAGAATCAACAGAAATCTTAAGAAAGAATATAGATCTGCTAAATTTAGAATGGATTTATAGAGCTACTAAATACTACGATATGTCTAAGGAAGAAATTTTAAATTTTGTATTAGATTATGGATATAAATATGATTACCACAAATTAAAGGATTTTATATATGCTTTTGATTTAAAAAAACTAAAAAGCTATCTTGAACAAACAGAATATGCTTTTTTATTTAATCATAATTACGACGATATAGATATGTATATGGAAAGAAGGATTGATAGATATACTTTTTACAAGGCTTTGCATCTATACAGATTTTCTACTCTGAGTTTTGGAAAAGTAATAGCGTATATACAATTAATTGAATTCGAAGTGAAAGATATTATATCGATCATAGAGAGTAAAAGATATCAAATGAGTGCTGGAGAAATAACTAAGTATTTAATTAGAACAATTGAGGTGGTGGAGTAGTGGCGGTAGAAAAACTCATCATGATGAATATTGTGGGCAAAAACCACTATGTTGAAAAAGTTATAAAAGATATACTGTTATTTGAAAATGTTCAGATAGCAGATGCGTATAACGAGATAGAGAATTTTAGATTTAGTATGGATGTGACTGATAATAACCTTGATGAAATATTGGGGTTTGCGGAAGTTCAATCAGGATTAAAAAATGCAAGTAATGAGGACTTTGTAAGCAAATCAAATTTATTACAAGAAGTGTTTGGCGATCATTACACAGTGGATAAGAAAATCCTCGAAGGAGAGATTGATCTTAAATCAACTATAAGATCAGTTAATAAAATCTACGATGAAATACATACGAAGTACAAAATACTAAAGATGTTTAATGATGATATAAATCAAATTCAAAAAAGCATTAAGGTATATAACTTTCTATCTTCAGCAAATATAGAGATGGATAAAATTAATAACATGGAAAATTTTCATTATACAATAGGTACATTAAGCAAGGAAAACGTAGAACGATTAAAAAATAATTACAGTAATATTACGGCTATTGTAGTACATGTAGGGGCATATGATGAAAATGAAGTATATGTTGTAATATCTCCATACGATTTAGAAACTGAGACAAATAGAATACTTAAGTCTTTAAACTTCAATAAACTTGAGGGTGTAAAATCAGAATATACAAAAAAACCTTCGCAGATTGTAACATGGCTACAAAAGAAGAAAAATCATTTCCAAGAAAAAGTTGAACTTCTAGAAAAAGAAATAGATATAATCAAAGAGAGATATAAAGAAGAAAGTAATTATGATTACAATGTACTTCATCTATATGAAAAGATACATGAGGTTATGAAAGATATAGCTTTTAGTAAGGAACATTTCTACTTCTCTGGCTGGATTCCAGTAAGATTAAAGAAAGAAATTCTTGCAATTCTTTCAAAGTACGAGGATATGATTATTATGTTTAATGATAATCATCAAAATCCGAATGTTAGAATACCTACAAAGCTAAAAAACAATTGGTTATTTAAGCCATTTGAAACATTCATAAAGATGTATGGGGTTCCATTGTATGAAGAGGTTGATCCGACTCCATTTTTAAGCATATCATATTTATTTCTTTTTGGTTTTATGTTTGGGGATTTAGGTCAAGGGTTTGTATTGTTCCTCTTAGGTAACCTAGCGCGTTTTAAAGGATTTCAGTTGGGAAGCATAATATCAAGGCTTGGTATTAGTTCTATGTTTTTTGGCTTGTTATATGGAAGTTTTTTTGGCTTCGAAACAATTATTAAAACTTGGTGGCTTAAGCCATTTAGTAATGTGAATACAATTTTAATTGCAGCCATAGTGATTGGAGTTACTCTCATATTAATAGGATATATTTATGGCATAGTTAATCAATATAAATCTAAAGATTACTACAATTCTGTTTTGAGTAGAAATGGAGTAACTGGTTTAGTATTGTATTTTTGTATTATATTAGTAGTATTAGCTTTATTTACTGGGAATAGATTGATATCTATACCTATACTAAGTAGTATTATATTAGCAGCTATTGTAATATTATTATTTAAAGAACCTATTATTGCAAAATTGTCAAAAGCAAATCACAATAGTTCTCATAAACTAGATTCTAGCTTCTTTGTTGAAAGCTTTTTTGAGGTCTTTGAAATACTTATGAGCATTGTAAGTAATACTCTTTCTTTTATAAGAATAGGGGCTTTTGCGTTAAATCATGTAGGATTATTTATAGCATTTGAATCATTAGCTCATATGGTAAATAGTGGTATTGGAAGCACAATTGTGTATATTTTAGGGAATATATTTATAATTGGTCTTGAAGGTTTAATAGTTGGAATACAAGTACTTAGACTAGAGTATTATGAATTGTTTAGCAAGTATTTTCAAGGTGGTGGGATAGAATTTAAGCCAGCAAAATTATAAAATTAAGCAGCTTAAAATATTTCAAATCAATAAACAAAATAGTCCATGAGTCAAAGCTTGACTTCATAGTACTGCAGATGGAATAAATAGAAATTTAACTACTAGATAAATTAAGGAGAGAAAATTAGGATGATAAATTTTATTATGTATAGTACGGTTTTTATTATTTTTTCAACAATATCAGCAGGTGTGTATTTTTTAAAGAAGGGATATAAGGAAAACTCAAAGATAAAACATTTTTTACAGTTTAATCTATCTTTCTTTATTCCACTTATGATGGGTTTAGTTATTTTGATGATGCCAGAAATTGCAAGGGCAGCTAATACTGAGAGTACTAATGCTGGTATGGGTTATATAGGTGCAGCTTTATCAACAGGTTTGGCATGTCTAGGGTGTGGAGTTGCAGTAGGTAATGTAGGGTCTGCAGCATTAGGAGCAGTATCAGAGGATGAAAAAATGCTTGGCAAGACGTTGATATTTGTTGGACTTGCTGAAGGTATTGCTATTTATGGCTTAGTTATCTCTATAATGATACTTGGTTCTCTGTAGGTGTTTATATGAAGTCATATCTTTTAAGTGGAAATAGAGATACATATATAGGAATGAAACTGGCTGGAGTCGATGGTGTTTATTTACAAGAAGGTGACGATATAGAACAAGCATTCAAAGAAGCTTTATCAGGTGGATATGGAATTATTTTAATGACTGAAAAAATATACCACTCGATTAAAGAAGAAGTAATCCACACTAAAACTACAACTAAAATACCGTTAATAACTGTGATTCCTGACCGACATGGTTATAACAACGATAAAGAAAGAATTATGAGTTACATTAAAGAGTCTATTGGACTATGATTGATTGGAAGTGAGTTAGATGATAACTGTAGAAGATAAAATTAGGACCTTTTCTAAATACGTTTATGACAAAGAAGTACGAAAAGCTAATAAATTATTAGCAGAGATAGATAGTAAAAACATGGAAATAACTGATAGTAAACGTAAAGAAATAGAAACAAAATGCAGCCTTTTGAATGAAAAAATGAGTAAAAATATACAGATTAAATCTCAAAAGATATTGTCAACAGCTAAAATAGACTCAAAAAAGATGTTGTTGAATGTACAAAAAGATTTACTTAATTCCTTTATTAGTGAAATTATATCTTCATTGATAGAGTTTACAAATAAAGAAGCTTATGATATTTATGTAAAAGACACTCTTTGTGAATCTAGTGAATTAATATTAAATAATGATACGAAAATTTTTCTAGTAAAAAGGGATGTACAAAGGTTTTCGAGTTATATTAAGGCTGAGTATAAGAACGTTGAAATAGTCCAAATGGATGATGAAAATATTGGTGGAATTATTATTGAGTCTGTGTCTGATAAGGAAAGAATGGACTATACAATTAAAAGAAAAGTCAACGAATATAAAAGTGAAATAGGTATAAGGCTTTACGAATCACTTGAAAAGCAGGTGAAATAAATTGAGAAAAAATGGTATTATAAACATGATTAATGGGCCAGTAATCAGAGGAAAAAATATGGCAAATTTTAAGATGCGTGAAATGGTCATGGTTGGTAGCAAAAAACTTATTGGCGAAGTAATAATACTTGATGGTGATGTAGGAACTATACAAGTATATGAGGAAACAGAAGGTTTAAAATTAGGTGAAGAAGTTATTTCAACTGAAAAGCCTTTATCGGTAAAATTAGGTCCAGGAATGATGGGAAATATGTTTGATGGAATACAAAGACCCTTAGTAGAGATCAATAAAATCAATAAAGATTTTATTCCTGAAGGAATTGGTTTACTATCTATAAATCAAGAAAAATTATGGGAAGTCACTATTACTGTAGAGGTTGGAGATATACTAAGTGAAGGGCAAATCTTTGGTTATGTACAAGAAACTTCTCTTATAAAACATTGGTTACTAGTACCACCAAATAAATCAGGTACTGTTAGTTCAATAGCTACAAATAAAAATTACAATATAGAAGATGTATTAGTAATATTAGAAGGAGAGAACAAACAGGAGCAATTAAAAATGTACCATGAATGGCCTGTTAGGGTTCCTAGACCTGTTAAAGAAAGAAAAGAGATAGAAAAGCCATTAATTACAGGGCAAAGAGTTTTGGATATATTTTTTCCTTTAGCAAAAGGTGGAACATGTGCTATTCCAGGAGGTTTCGGTACAGGAAAAACAATGACGCAACATCAACTTGCTAAATGGTCTGATGCTGATATCATAATCTATATCGGTTGTGGTGAGCGAGGAAATGAAATGACTGAGGTGTTAGAAGATTTTCCTAAATTAATAGATCCAAAATCTAATAAGCCTCTAATGGAAAGAACTATTTTAATTGCAAATACTTCTAATATGCCTGTTGCTGCTAGAGAAGCAAGTATTTATACAGGAATTACTATGGCAGAGTATTATAGAGATATGGGGTATGATGTAGCAATAATGGCTGATTCAACATCTAGATGGGCAGAGGCGTTACGAGAAATTTCAGGGAGACTTGAAGAAATGCCTGCAGAGGAAGGTTATCCTGCTTATTTATCCTCAAGAGTTGCTGAGTTTTATGAAAGAGCAGGTTCAGTTGAATCATTAAATGGAAAAGAAGGTTCAGTAACTATTATTGGAGCTGTATCTCCAGCCGGTGGCGATTTTTCTGAACCAGTAACTGAAAATACAAAAAGATATGTAAATGTATTTTTAGCGCTAGACAAGGAATTAGCTTATTCTAGACATTATCCAGCCATAAATTGGCTAGATAGTTACAGTGGATACATAAAGGTTTTAGAACAGTGGTACGAGGTTAACTTAGCTGATGATTCTATAAAACTTAGAAATAAAATGCTAGAGCTATTAAATAATGAAAATAAACTTCAAGAAATTGTTATGTTAGTTGGAGAAGATGTGCTTCCAGATGATCAACGTTTAGTTCTAGAAATAGCAAAATTAATTAAGATCGGTTTTTTACAGCAAAATGCATTTAACTCTCAGGATACTTTTGTTCCTTTAAAAAAGCAGTATCGTATGTTATGGATTATTGATTATTTATATGAAAAATGCCGAAAATTATTAGTACTAAATGTACCTATTTCTCAAATAAAAAACCAAAGTATTTTTGACGAGATAATCAAGATGAAATATACTGTTTTGAATGATGATTTATCTAAAATAGACGAAATACAAGCAAAAATCAACGAATATTATGATGAACTAGAAAAAAAATATCTTGTTTAATTGGATGTGTTGAAAAGTGAAAAAAGAATATTTAAAGATCGATAAAATAATTGGACCACTAATTGAAATGTCCAACGTGAATGATGTTTTTTTTGGTGAAGTTGTAGATATTATGAGTAGTGATGGTGTGATAAAAAAAGGAAAGGTAATTAAAATAGAAGAGAAGAAAGTTGTTATACAAGTATTTGAAAATACTTCAGGACTTTCTACAAATAATTCTTCAATTTCATTTACCAAAGAAGCCTTTGAACTATCACTATCTAAGGAAATACTAGGGAGAAGTTTTGATGGCTTGGGGAGACCATTAGACCAAGGTGGTGCGATTTACAGTAGAAATAAGTTGAATATTAATGGGAGACCTATTAATCCTGTAGCAAGAAAGTATCCTAGAGATTTTATACAAACAGGCATATCAAGTATAGATGCACTAATGACTCTTATAAGAGGTCAAAAACTGCCTATATTTTCGGGAAATGGTATGACTCATAATGAACTTGCTGCCCAGATTGTAAGACAAGCTAAACTTGGAGAAGGGTCTAGTGAAGATTTTGCAATTGTATTTGCAGCAATTGGTGTAAAACATGATGATGCAGATTTTTTTAAAAAGAGCTTAATGGAAGCTAATGCAATGGATCGAGTAGTCATGTTTATAAATTATGCCAATGATCCAATTGCGGAGAGAATTAATACCCCAAGGTGTGCATTGACAGTAGCTGAGTACCTTGCATTTGAAGAAGATATGCAGATATTAGTTGTCATGAGCGATATTACTAGTTATTGCGAAGCGATACGGGAAGTATCCTCTGCAAAAGAAGAAGTGCCTAGTAGAAAAGGTTTTCCAGGTTATTTATACTCTGATTTAGCTTCTTTATATGAGCGTGCTGGAATGCTAAAAGATAAACCAGGATCAATTACATTTTTACCTATTTTAACTATGCCAAATGATGATATTACTCATCCTATTCCTGACTTAACTGGATACATTACAGAAGGTCAAATCGTATTGGGAAGAGAACTATTTCAGAACAATATATACCCGCCAGTAAATATTTTGCCATCTCTATCTAGACTTATGAAGGATGGTATTGGTGAAGGCTATACAAGAAGTGATCATCCTGATGTAGCAAACCAGTTATTTTCATCGTATTCAAAAGTACAAGAGATTAGATCATTGGCACAGATTATCGGTGAAGATGATTTGTCAGAGGTAGATAGAAGTTACATGAAATTTGGGAGAGTATTTGAAGATGAATTCATTTCTCAAGGGTTTCATGAAAACCGGGACATTAACCAAACTATAGATTTAGCTTGGAAAATTCTTAGGATCCTACCCAAAGATGAACTAGATAGAATAAATCCCGATTTAATTGATGTGCATTACGAATTAAAGAATGATGGTGAATAAATGGCTAATAAGATAACACCTACAAAAGCAAATTTAATAAAAAGTAAGAGCGCTTTAAATTTTTCACTAAAAGGATTTGACTTATTAGATAAGAAGAGGACAGTGTTAATACAAGAAATGATGACACTTACTGAATCAGCTAAGACAATTGAGGATAAAATAGAAGAAAAATTTGCTGAAGCTTACGAAGCCATTAAGCAAGTAAGTATTACTATGGGAGTTTATAACATTGAAGAAGTCATTTTAGCTGTTAATAAGGAACAAGATTATGATATACGATTTAAAAGTGTTATGGGGGTTGAGATCCCTGAAGTTTTGTACACATTAAAGGAAAAAATTAATCCGCAATACGGATTTTATCGGAGTAATCCGTCTTTAGATATTGCAATATTTAAATTAAATGAAGTAAAGTACTTATCATATCAACTAGCACAAGTTGAAACTTCTGCTTATAAATTATCTCTAGAGATAAGAAAGACTCAGAAAAGGGCTAATGCCTTAGATAAAATTCAGATACCTAAATTTAATAAGCAAATAAAGTTTATTGAAGAAATTTTAGAAGAAAAAGAAAGAGAAGACTTCTTTAGGTTAAAAATAGTAAAGAAAAAGCAGAACTAATCAAGATTTAGTTTAATAAATAGTAGTGAGATATATCGCTACTATTGACTTGTGAGGAGACATCATGGGAAAGATGCTTACTGTAACAACTATGTTTTTAATACAAATGATTATTACCTTTGAGACTTCAGGTCTTTATGCCATGGCTCCTATCCTTTCAAATAATTTTGGAATTAACCATTCTTCGATTATACTAGTGAATATTGGATTTGCATTGGCTGGAATATGTGCCCCATTTTTTGGTGTTGCTTCTGAAAAATATGGAAAGAAAAAGTTTATTATAATTGGAGTATCTACATTTTTAATAGGTAGTATAATTACATCTTATGCAAATGGTGCAACTTTATTTTTGGTAGGTCGAAGCATTATTGGCCTTGGATATTACAATTTGTCAGGTTTATTATTAGCTTACTTAGGAGATATTGTAGCCTATAGTAATAGAGGTAAAATATATGGAATTATCAGAGCGGCATCAGGTATAGGAATACTACTAAGTCCACTAACCTCAACTTATTTAATTAGTAATTTTAGTTTAAAAGTATACTATTTAATTATTGCTTTTATTACAGCAATAATACTACTTTTATCTTTTTTTATACCAAAGGTAGAAAAACGTAGTAGTTATAAAATTTCAACTGTGGATATTATACTCATTTTTAGAAATAGAGATGGAAGGTTATTTTTGTTTTTAAATTTTAGTATGGGAACTTTTTTAGTATTATACTTCAGTTATATAGCAGTTCATCTAGAAGCTTTTTTCAATTTATCAGCTTTAAATATTGGGAAGGTGCTAACGTATTCTGCTTTTGGAACATTATCAGGTATTTTTATTGCTGGGATTTTATCTGACAGAATTGGAAAGCTAAAACTAACTAAAATCTATTATCTTATATTGATAGCTAGTATATTTCTAATTAATATAGTTAATATCCACTTTATTTGGATAATTACATTTATAATGTCTTTAAGTTTTGATGGAGGATGGACTATTATACAGACTATTTCCTCGGAAATAATACCAGAAGAAAGAGGCGTATTTATGTCTCTAGTATTCTTCGTCGTATCGCTTTCATTAATTTTATTTTATATTATAGGGCCTGTGGTGTACAGTTACGGTGGATTTTTATATACTACTGTTTTAAGTGGATTTTTTATAATTATTTCATATATTTTATTTTTGAAATTTGCTAAAAATAACACTGAAAAATTTAATTGATAACAGTTCATAGAATTAATATAACAGTAAAGTACAGATTAACAAATAAAGAATTAACGACTAAAATACATAAATGAATGACAGTTGTAGCGTATAAAAGTTGATTTTGATACTAAAGTAATCAAGAACTAGTAACTCATCAGGGAGGATATGATGAAAAGGTTTATATCAAATTATCATACTCATAATAATTATTGCGATGGCAAAAATACAATTGAAGAGATGGTTATAGCAGCTATAGATAAAGGCATTCTACATCTTGGCATATCATCCCATGCAGCCATAATAAATCAAGAGCATTGGACAATGCATGAAAGTGAAATGAATAATTACTTGAAAGAAATTAGTATAATAAAAGATAGATATAGTAAAAAAATTGTTATATATTCTGGACTAGAGATAGACTATTTTAATGGATTAGGATTAAATCCACTAGCTATCCCTTATATAGAATATTTAGATTATTATATAGGTTCTGTTCATACACTATATGCACACAATACAGGAGACTTTTGTTTTGTTGATGAATCAAGAGAAGTATTAGAACAAGCTATTGACAGGATGTTTAAAGGAAATGTGGAATATGCTGTAAGACATTATTATAATAGCATAAAAGAGATGGTGGTAAAATATGAGCCTACAATAATAGGCCATATAGATATAATAAAAAAGAACAATAAAGGAAATTACTTTTTTAATGAAGAGGAAAAATGGTATAAGGATATTATCGTAGAAACACTAAATGTAATAAATAGAAGTAATAGTATTATTGAAATAAACACTGGTGGCATACCTAGATATGGAAGTGATTGCTTATATCCATCTACTTTTATCCTAGAAGAGATACTAAAGAATAATATGGATATTACAGTAAACGCAGATTCTCATAGTGTGGAAGGAATAGATTTCTATTATGATGAAATTTATACAATAGTTAAAGATATTGGATTTAAGAGAATTATGACTTTTACTCATGATGGTTGGATACCTTATAAATTATAACTACAAAATAACCCTCAAACAAATTTTGTTTGAGGGTTATTTTTAATACTTTGAGTATTCATTGTTACTAGATTTTTTAATGTATTTAATAGCAGATTGTCTTTTATATCTTCTCTTTCTTATTTGAGTATTTTTAACAAAGACATAGAGTCTTGCAAATATATACAGCCCAAGTATACCAGGTAGTACCCAAACAAGTGATTTAATTATTTTGTTAAATCTAACAGAGTTTACACTTTCCAATTCATTTCCCGAGACTAAGTCAGCTTCAGCTATTTTTGTAGCATCCAAAGAGTATTCAACAGTTCCTATTTTTTCACCTTCTTTAATTGAAGGAGATAAATCTTTTGATATATTAATAGAGGCTACTATCTCTTTATCATTATCTTTATTAACAACATATTTTACAGTGCTTCTAGATACAATTTTGAGTGGAGATGTAGCGTCTTGAATGCTATATTCTTGAATGAACTCGTTCTTATTAACTAAAGTAGAAGTAACAAAGTTATCAAATCCGTATTCGAACATATTTATAGTATCGCTATATGAAGCAACTCCGTTAGATTGAAGTACCACAGCAATAAGTCTCATTCCATTTTCTTCTGCTGCACTTAAAAGAGTATTTCTTGCTACACTTGTAAAACCTGTTTTAGAAGCAATTACTTTATCGTAAAAGAATTCCCCTGTATCAGATCTATAAAGTCTATTTTTAGTCCATAAATACCTTGTATCTTGCTTATTAGTCTCAGGAATTATGTAATTTTTTGTAGTCATAAGGTTTAATAGTATAGGATTCTTAATTGCTTCGCGCATAATCAATGCCATATCGTGAGCGGTAGTGTAATGATTTTCATTATGTAGACCATGTGGATTTACAAAATTAGAATCATTAGCTCCTAGGGCTTTAGCTTTTGCATTCATTAATTTGGAAAATTCCTCAACAGAACCGCTTGTTTGTTCAGCAATTGCAACTGCAACATCATTTCCAGATTCAACAAGTAAACCGTACATAAGTTGTTCCATAGTCAATTTTTCATCTGGTATTAGGTAAATAGCACTGCTGCCACTTTCAATTTGGTTTGGAACATCATTTCCTACCACTACTACATCTTCTAACTCATTATGCTCAAGGGCAATAATAGCAGTAAGAACTTTAGTTATACTAGCAGGGTATTGTTTTACATTTGAATTTTTATCATATAATATTTGACCTGTATCTGCTTCCATTAGCATTGCAGATCCTGATTCTATGTTTGGATTTGCTAAGGCTCTTGAGTTTATAAAAACTACAAGTGCAAATATTATAATTAAAACTTTTTTAGTCATAAGTTCCTCCATAGGTGGGGTAATTTTATATTATATCATAAGAAATCTCCAATAGCTCATGATGTTCAAACTACACTATCATACTTGGATAAGCGTAGAGACGCTATCGTTACAATTTATACGATATGTATACAATTCTATTATAACTTGTACACATTTTAATTATAACAAAAAAAATAAAAAAAGTGTTGAAATTAAGAAGGTTTTTTATATAAAAATGTAGAATAGTGAATTGAGGTGTAAAATATGGATAAAAATAAGTTGTTGTACAATAAAAAAGTCACTATGATACTTTCAATTGTTATAGTAACTATACTATTAATTTATTATTATACATCCTTAAATAGCTCAAATATTAAAGTTAATGAAGGCATAATTGAATTAGAGGATCCTGAACAAGAAGTAACTATATTTATACATATATCTGGAGAGGTTAAAAATCCTGGAATAGTTGAATTACTGTATGGACAAAGGCTATACGAGGCATTAGAATTAATAGGTGGTACTACTATTGAAGCAGATATTGACCAGGTAAACTTAGCTATGATAGTAGAAGATCAACAAAAGATTGTAATTCCTTCGAAAAACGAAAATTCAGAATTTGAAAAAAACAGAGAAGAGGGTATGATAAATATAAATACTGCCGATTTAACAGAACTCACAAAGTTGCCTGGAATAGGTGAAACCATTGCAAATAATATTGTGATTTATAGGCAGGATAATAATGGGTTTAGGAAAATTGATGAAATAAAGAATGTCTCGAGAATAGGAGACGTTACCTTTGAAAAAATAAAAGATATGATAACATGTTATTAAATAATAAGATAAGGATTGATGGAAATGAAACTTACTGTTCTTGGAAATAATGGGCCTTACCCGACAGCCAATGGTGCATGTTCAGGGTATTTAATAGAACATGATGATACTAAAATTTTATTAGATTGTGGAAATGGTGTTATGAGCAATTTGCTTAATGTATGTGACATTATGAAGTTAGACGCTATTATACTTACTCATCTACATCCAGACCATATTTCAGATATTTTTATTATGAGGTATGCATTACAAAGAAAAGGTATACAGATACCTTTGTATGCACCCTCTAGTCCTTCAGATGAATATAAGAGACTAGAATATAAGAATGTTTTTGATATTTGTGAGATATATCAAGATCTGAAATTAACTATTGGACAGCTATCTATTACTTTTAGAGAATTCAAGCATGTACTAAGAAATTATGGTATTTGTATAGAAACAGAAAATAAAAAATTTGTATACACAGGTGATATGATCTATGACGAAAACATTATAGAGTTTGCTAGTAATTCAGATGTACTATTGATTGAAGCTGGAGTTTTACATCGAGATTTAAAGTTTAATCCACCTCATCTATCTGCGAAGCAGGCGTGTGAAATAGGGAAAAAAAGCAAGGTTAAAAAGTTGTTTTTGACGCATTTTAATCCTGAATATACGATAGATGAGTATATTAAAGAATCTATAAATCAGTTTGATGGCTTGCTCGTGTTAGCAACTATAATGAAAACTTATCAAATATAGAAAAAAGATAAGTTGGGAATTAAGTGCCTGTAAAAGTCGCGACACTCGCCAAATGAAAGCAAACTTTCATTTACGTACCTTAATAACTATACAGTTAAATAGTAAGCTATTTAACTGCTCCGTCATTAAGGTGATACGAAAATATATTTTCGCTTGGCTCGTTGTTTCGCGAAAACTAATATTCAGTAGGGGATGAAGAAAACCCCTACTGAATAAAGTTTCACTTTATCGATTAAGGATTTGAGTCTCTATGAAAAGACTACCTTTGTTTTTTTTCATATCTGGTTTATTAGCTATTATTTCCTATAATATAGGTATAAACCTTATATTAGCATGTGTAGTATTTGCTATTGCTTTCTGTATTTGTAAAGGTGATAGCTATAAACTAATTGTGATTTATTGCTCTATAATTTTCATATTCATTTTTTGTCGCATGGATAATATTAGCAATATCACATCATCTTTTGATTTAAATAAAAATGAAGTACAGTACCAAGGCAGGGTTGTCTCATTCCCAATTTACAAAGAAAATAAAGTTCAATTTGTAATGGAAGTAAAAGGAGCTAAAAAAGAAAAGGTTCAAGGGTTTATAAATAACAATACTCATTTATTAACTTATGGAGATATGATTGAATTTACTGCTCAAGCTACTATACCTAATAGTAGGAGAAATCCTGGGGGCTTTGATTATAGACAATATTTAAGAACTAAAAAAATATACACAGTTATGTATATAAATAACGATTCGTTAGTTATACAGAACAATTCTCAAAATATAATATCAAAAAATATTTCAGCACTTCGTAATAAATTAACTGACTTTATTGATGTAAATTTCACTGAAAGAGAAAATCAATTCTTAAGAGCTTTGATAATTGGGGAGAAGGGAAACGACAGTGAAGTTATAAATAACTTTAATAAATTAGGTATATCACATATTTTATCAGTTTCTGGTTTACATGTTGGTTTTATATATTTATTTGCTACTACCATATGCAGAATTCTTAAGTTAAATAAAAAAATACAAATATATATTATAGGAATATCTCTATATACATACTGTTTTATAGTTGGGTTTAGTGATTCGGTTATTAGAGCATCACTTATGTTGTTTCTTTTATTACTTGCAAATATCACAAATAAAAAATACGATACATTAAATGTCTTATGCTTTCTAGCACTGTGTTTTATTCTGCACAATCCTTATGTTATATATAGTGTTGGGTTTCAATTGTCTTACAGTGCTGTCTTATCAATTACTGTCTTCTATCCATATCTAAACAATAAGATCAGTTTTAATACAAAGTACTTAGAGTACTTTAAATCCATAATATTAATAACAATTTCCGTCCAGATTGGTACGATTCCTTTAGTAATATATCATTTTAATAATATATCAATTTTTTCTCTTATAACCAACTTGCTAATCGTGCCAGCAGCTGGGTTTATCGTTATTGTTTTTTTGTGTGTATTCTGTGTTAGTACCCTACTTAATATATCTTTGCTACCTTTTCTCGTACCAGTAAAGCTCAGTATTAATTTTATATTAAGTGTATCTGAAAACTTAATTAAAATACCTTACTCATATAGTATTTTATCACCAATGCCTTTTTATATAGTAAGCTTTTATTATTTGTTGGTATTTATTTGTTTTGGATACTTATATCACTACAGATTAAGAAATAGAAAAGTGATTATTGTAGTTACTATAATAAATATATCTATTGTGATTATATTAAGTATTATACCTAAACCACTTACTGTTACTTATTTAGATGTAGGTCAGGGAGATTCAGCTTTGATTCAATTTCCGAGTGGTCAAAATATGTTAATTGATGGAGGAGGGCAATACAATTATTCTGTTGGAGATGAGATTATTATCAATACTCTTGTACATAAGAATATCCGTAAATTAGATTTAGTAGTGTGTACTCATTCTCATGACGATCATAAGCTGGGAATTTTAGAGATAATTGGTAAGGTGAAAATAGATAGCATTATTATTAATTGTCTCGAAGAAGAGGGATATACAGATTTAATATCTTTGGCAAATGAATTTAATATTCCAGTATATAAAAATAATCAAGTTAAAGTAAATATAAGTAAAAGTATCCTTTTAGACTTTGTATATCCAAATAGCAACACATTATATATTGATGAAAATAATAGCTCTGTAATTACTAAAATGAGCTATAATGATATATCATTTTTATTTATGGGCGACTTAGAAAATAAAGGAGAAAAAAATCTTATAGAAAACAAGAAAGATATTAGCAGTGTTTTCTTAAAAATAGGTCATCATGGTAGCAAGACCTCTACAGGTAAAGAATTCTTATCTACGGTAAATCCCGTATATGGTATAATTAGCGTAGGAAAAGATAATCGCTATAATCATCCTAATCAAGAAGTTTTAGAGTTGTTAGATAATAAAGGTGTCAATTATTTTAGAACTGATCAAGTTGGAGCTATTGAAATAAATACTAATGGAGAAAAAGTGAAGATTAAAACATATACAGATTGAAGGAGAATAGTTGTGGATTATAAACAATTAATGAAAGACATTAAGAATAATAGTATTAGTAAAGTATATTTGTTTTATGGAGAGGAATTTTTACTTTCTCAGATGTTGCTTAAGAACTTAAAAAAATCTTTTATTAGCCCCCAGTATGAACAATTAAATGTAACTTCATTTGATGGAAAGACAGTCACGGTAGATGAAATAATAAATGCTTGTGAAACTTTGCCATTTATTGAGAGTAAAAGACTTGTAGTAGTTAATAACATATCAGTTTTACATGGTACAAATAGCATTTCAAGCAAGGATATAGATGCATTGTGCAATTATATAGGAAATTTGCCTCCAAGCAGTTGTTTGGTTTTTATAAATAAAGATATTGATAAAAAGCGTAAACTGTATAAAGCTATACTAAAGTATGGTGAAGTAGTAGAATATAATAAATTATCAAAGATTGATTTATCTAGATGGATTACTAAGAGAACTCATTTAAGAAAAAAGAAAATAGAAAATAATGCTCTCAATTTTTTCATTGAATCAAGTGATTATCTAAATAGAGATAGTAAGATGAATTTAAGTGATATTGAAAATGATATAGAAAAGATTTTAGCATTTTCAAAAGATAAAGCAGTGATTGAATTAAATGACATTGAAAGTTCTATACAAGAAAACACGGATACTAATATTTTTAAAATGTTAGAATTACTAGGTAAGGGATCTATTAGCCAAAGTTTATCTTTATTAGATATACTCATAAAGAATGGAGAACCACCAGTAAAAATACTATTTATGATAGTGCGACAAATTCGTTTGATTTATCACAGTAAATTACTAATGGATGCGGGGTATTCTACCAATGATATCTCAAAGATAATGGGAGAAAGACCTTTTGTAGTGACAAAGGCACTTAATCAAGTGAAATTGTTTTCATATGAAAAATTAAACGCTATCTATGAGTATGCAGCTAAGATAGACATTAAAATGAAAAGTACACAATTAGATCATAAGTTAGCATTAGAAATGCTACTAGTTATAGCAAACTAATAATAAATCAATGGGTAATTCTACGGCAGAGAAACTCACGGTGAAGCAATAGTTTTTCTCAGGAGCTGTGGATATATAAATTATAAGTACTTAAATAAGTGGTTAAGAACTAAAAATGAGTAAAAAAAATTGACTACATAACGGAGTAGTCATTTTTTAGACACGAGTGGGGAAATATTGTTTAATTACATAGCGTTAAGT
The DNA here is from genome assembly GCF_009362815.1 of Alkalibaculum sporogenes. Taxonomy (GTDB): domain Bacteria; phylum Bacillota; class Clostridia; order Eubacteriales; family Alkalibacteraceae; genus Alkalibaculum_A; species Alkalibaculum_A sporogenes. The sequence goes on from NZ_WHNX01000003.1 coordinate 63,239, forward strand.
TTTCTGGCTAATGTACTCTTTTTTCTTGAAGCAGAATTTTTATGGAATACACCTTTAGAAACACCAGAATCAATTTTTTTAACAGCATCTTTAAAAGCTTCTAAAGCTAAATCTTTATCGCTAGAATCAACAGCTGATTCAAATTTCTTTATAGTAGTTTTAATAGTGCTTTTAATACTCTTATTTCTTAGAGTTCTAATTTCAGTAAGTTTAACTCTCTTAATAGCTGATTTAATATTTGCCATGTTTTTCACCACCCTCCGTTATCTATAACTCAAAATATTCTATCATCTACAAAGGTAAATATCAAGTATTATTATTTTTAATGATAGTATTTTAAAAAAAAATGTATTATTGTCCTCATTATTTGAAAAATAGTATTAAGAGGTGAACGAAATGAACATGAGAACAGATTTAGCATTAGAAAATAAAGAGGACTTAAGTAAAAGAGGAATTAATGAAGATGGAATTAGAGTTAATGTAGATGAGACAGTGAAAGAAATGATTTTGACCCAAGTTGAAATTACTAATTCTCAGGGCGAAAAAGCCATGGGCAAGCCGATAGGAAACTATGTAACACTTGAAATTAAAAATATTCCAGATAATATGTTAAAAATTTCAGAAGTACTTGCAAAAGAAATAAAAAAAGTCATAATGCGTGATCCTGACGAAAATTTCACTACATTAGTAGTAGGATTAGGTAATTGGAATATTACACCGGATGCACTTGGTCCAAAAGTAGTCTCAAAGCTAATGATTACAAAACACATATTTAAAGAGGCTAGTGAATTAATAGATCACGATATGTCACAAGTCTGTGCATTATCACCAGGAGTATTAGGTATAACAGGAATAGAGACAAGCCAAATTATTAAGGGTGTAGTCGAAAAGGTATCTCCAAATCTAATTATAGCTATTGATGCTTTAGCTTCTAGAAAGATAGAGAGAATTTGTTCAACAATACAGCTTACTGATACTGGTATAATACCAGGTTCTGGCGTCAATAATAAAAGAAAAGCTCTTAACCATAGTACTTTAGGTGTGCCAGTAATTGCAATAGGAGTACCTACAGTAGTTGAAGCATCTACAATGGCAAATGACACAATTGATATAGTATTAGATAAAATAATTGAACAGACATCTAGTGGCCAGGAATTTTATAAAATGTTATCTGAAATTGATAAAGAAGAAAAAGAATTAATGATTAAAGATTTGCTAAGACCTTATGTTGGAGACTTATTAGTTACTCCTAAAGATGTAGATCAAAATATTACTGATTTATCAAGTGTTATTGCAAATGCAATTAATTTAGCCCTGCATCCTCATATGAATTTAGACCAAATGAACTCATATATTCATTAATATAAACATAAAAATATTTATAATGAATAGAATAATAAGAGTTACTATAGATGAGAAAATGAGGTGCATTATTTGCGAAAGGATATTGGCGATAAAATTTATTCTATTATTATTATAATTTTAGTGTTTAGCATTGTTTATCAGACCAGTTTTCTATTAGTAAATACAAAAGACTCTACGCCTGTTGTGCTTAGTGAGAATTACATTGTTGAAAATGAGGAACAGGAAATGGCTACTAATAATTCAGCTACTACAGAATTAGAATTAAAAGAAAATGAAGTCGAGAAAAATAGTGATGATTTTAGCGCGGATCAAGATGTAGACATAAGCCTATATATGTATTTGGTACAACAAGTAATACCCTATAATAGTAAGACATCAAATTATACATTAAAAGATATAATTAAATATATTACTAAAGTAGACTTTAATGATCCCAAGACATTGATTAGCAGTCAAATACCAATAATCCACAGTTATGAAGAAGATAATGTTGAGATTAGTGTTGAAGAAGAGAAAGAAATTTATAGCATAACTGCATCAAAACCTCTAAATAGTGATGAGGTGGAAGTTAATAATACAAGTGATAAACCCTTAGTATTACTATATAGTACTCATACTACAGAGAGCTATACTTCTACAGACAAAACAAAAATTGATTACACCAGTTATGCGAGAACAACTAATGAAGAACACAATGTTTTAGCAGTAGGTGCTGAGGTAAAAAAAGTGCTAGAGGAAAAGTATGGAATAGTAGTTGTTCATGATACTACAGTTCACGATTACCCAAGCTATGCACAGTCTTATAGTAATTCTCTAGAGACTATTAAGAAAAATTTAAAGAAATATCCGTCAATACAATATGTGTTTGATATTCATAGGGATGGGTTGGTTGACAATCCTAGCAATAAGGAAAAATATGCTACTGTAGTTAATGAAGTAAATAGTGCAAAAATAATGATGGTGGTAGGTTTAAACCATGATAATTCTGCAATGAATTTAAAGTTTTCAGAAAAGGTATACCAAGGTTTTAAAGAAATGTACCCGTCGATAGCTTTACCTACAGTTAAGAGGAGTACTGCTAAATATAATCAATTTGCAAGAGATAATGCTATGCTTTTTGAGGTAGGTAGTAATTTAAGTACATTAGAAGAAGCTAAGGCATCAGGAAAATTTTTAGGTGATGTATTAGGAAAAGTAATTACTGATAAAGAAAACAACTAAAAGGATAAAAAATATGAGACATAGAATAAAAATATTCGTGTTCTTTCTATTTATAGTTTTTATACTAGCTATGGGTATAAGGGAAGTTAATTATAACAATTATGAGATAATAGAAAATGCAGATAAAGAAGTAATTATAATAAATGTTGAAAATAATCAGACCCATATAAAAATATTTGGTGAGTATATTGTAATTAACGAAAATATAAATAATTATTTTAATAATATAGTAAATAAGTTTAAATAAGGATTAAGAAAGCTATTATAAAATAATAGCTTTTTTAATCGTAGAAAATTTAGATTAACTTGGTTAAGATAGCACGTTAATAAGCAACAAGTATGCTATTTTTATACTTAATAAGATAGTGTATACTTATCTACTCGTAACCCTCCTTTAAGGTTTAACACGGAATTTGAAACTTAAAAGAATATCTAGGAAATTAAGAATAAATAAGCAAGAACTAATTTCTTGTTACTAAAATGTATTTTTGTTATAATAACTTGATACAGGTTACCAAACTACTTAAGGACCAAATTACCTAGTAAAATTGGAGGAATCTATTTAAATGACTTTATCAAAACAAGAAAGAACTAGAAATTTTAGTATTATTGCTCATATAGATCATGGGAAATCAACTTTAGCTGATCGACTAATACAAAAAACTGGCTTACTTACAGAACGTGAAATGTCTAATCAGGTTTTAGACAATATGGATCTTGAAAGGGAGCGAGGAATAACAATTAAACTCCAAGCGGTAAGGTTGGTTTATAAAGCTAATGATGGAGAGGAATATTTCTTTAATCTCATTGATACACCTGGTCATGTGGATTTTACTTATGAAGTATCAAGAAGTTTAGCAGCCTGTGAAGGAGCTTTGCTTATTGTTGACGCAGCTCAAGGTATAGAAGCACAAACTATGGCTAATGTATACTTGGCACTGGAAAATGAGCTAGAAATAATTCCAATTATTAACAAAATAGATTTACCAAGTGCAAATCCTGAAATGGTTATTAATGAGATAGAAGATATTATCGGTATTGAGGCACAAGGTGCACCTTTAATCTCTGCTAAAGAAGGAATTAATATAGAAGAAGTTCTAGAAACTATAGTAAAAAAAGTGCCTGCTCCATTAAATAAAGATCATTTGCCGCTAAAAGCCTTAATATTTGATTCTTACTATGACCAATATAGAGGAGTAGTTGCATCTATTAGAATTAAAGAAGGTAAAATTAATAAAGGTATGAAAGTTAAGATGATGGCTACGAATAAAGTTTACGAAATAGATGAAGTTGGTGTTTTTGCCAATACTCTTTTACCAATAAATGAACTTATCAGTGGAGATGTAGGATATATCAGTGCTAGTATTAAGAATGTAAAGGATACTAGAGTAGGAGACACAATCACTGAGGCTCTAAACCCTACTGACGAAGCTCTACCAGGATATAAAAAAATTATACCAATGGTATATAGTGGTATATATCCCGCGGATGGATCAAAATATGATGATCTAAGAGAAGCTTTAGATAAACTACAATTAAATGATGCTTCATTGATGTTTGAACCGGAAACATCAATTGCACTTGGTTTTGGGTTTAGGTGTGGTTTTTTAGGCCTACTTCATATGGAAATAATTCAAGAGAGGCTTGAGAGAGAATATAATCTAGATCTAGTTACTACTGCTCCAAGCGTTATATACAATGTAACAAAGACAAATGGTGAGGAAATACAAGTTGACAATCCAGCAAATTTACCACCTACTGTAGAAGTTTCGCATATGGAAGAACCTATTGTGAATGCACATATAATGGCACCTTCACAATATGTGGGTGTAATAATGGATTTATGTCAAGAACGACGTGGAGAATATATAACCATGAATTATATCGAAGATACTAGGGTTGTATTAGAGTATGATTTACCATTAAATGAAATAATATATGACTTTTTTGATGCATTAAAATCTCGGACTAAAGGATATGCTTCTTTTGATTATGAGGTTAAGGAGTATCGAAGAAGTGATTTAGTTAAATTGGATATCTTATTAAATGGTGAAATGGTAGATGCACTTTCATTTATTGTACACCGTAGCAAGGCTTATAATAGAGGTCGAAGCATCACAGAAAAATTAAAAGAAGTGATACCAAGACAAATGTTTGAAATACCTGTACAAGCTATTGTCGGTGGTAAAGTAATTGCAAGGGAAACTATCCGTGCAATGAGAAAAGATGTACTCGCTAAATGTTATGGTGGAGACATCTCTAGAAAACGAAAATTACTTGAAAAACAAAAAGAAGGAAAGAAGCGAATGCGACAAGTTGGTAATGTAGAAGTTCCACAAGAAGCATTTATGGCAGTACTTAAACTAGATGATAAGTAAGATTAGAAAAACTACTAAGATATAATAGGGTAAGGAGTATAATATATTGAAAGATTTAAGTTTATACATTCACATCCCTTTTTGCAAACAAAAATGTTATTATTGTGATTTTTTATCTTTTTCTAATGAAGAGGATACTGTTTCGATTTATTTTGATGCATTGAATAGAGAAATTAATAATACACCAAATACTAAAGATGAATATCTTGTTAAGACAATTTTTATAGGTGGGGGAACTCCCACTTATGTTCATTTTAAATATATTATTAAGGTGATAGAAACTATTAAAAATAATTTTAGTGTTGATCCAGAAGCCGAAATTAGTATTGAAAGTAATCCTGGTACATGTAATATCGATAGTTTATATGCTTATAAAAATATAGGTATAAACAGACTCAGTATTGGTCTTCAATGCTGGCAAAATAACTTATTAAAAAATATTGGTAGAATACATACTCATGAGGAGTTTGTTAATTCTTATATAAATGCTAAACAAGTAGGTTTTACAAATATAAATATAGATTTAATCTTTGGGTTACCTAATCAAAGTATTAGCCATTGGATGGAAACACTTTATGAGGTTTGTAAATTAGAACCAACCCATCTATCTTGTTATAGTTTAAAACTTGAGGAAGGAACAGTACTGTACAAAAGTAATCTGTCAAATCAATTTACAATAGATGAAGAACTAGACAGACATATGTATTATTATTCAATAGAATATCTAAATAATAGTGGATACTATCAATATGAAATATCTAATTTCGCTAAACCTAATATGGAGTGTAATCATAATCTAGTTTACTGGGAATTAAAACCATACATTGGACTAGGATTAGGAGCTCACTCGTATTTTGAAGGATATAGATATAGTAATGAAGAAAATATAAAACAGTATATTCATAAAATTCAAAATGGAGATACTATAAATACGGCAAAAATGCTTCTTTCTGTTGAGGATATGAAAGCAGAATTCATTTTCCTTGGGCTAAGGAAAATCCATGGTATCTATGACAAATTTTATAGAAGAATGTTTAATAGTAGTTTCTTTGATGATTATGAAAAAGAGATAAACCAATTAGTTAAGGAAGATTATATTATTATTACAGATGGAAATTTAAAGTTGAGCAAGAAAGGGTTAGATTTTGCTAATTTTGTATTCATGTCTTTTCTAAATGATTAGAATAATTTGTCATAAACTATTGACAAACAATGCAATTGGTGATATTTTTATATTAGCCTTAGCACTCGACCTTATAGAGTGCTAACAAAGAAGGTGATTAAAATGGATAAAATGAAAGAGAGAAAGTTAAGTATATTAAGAGCAATTATTCAGGATTATATTATTACTGCAGAACCGATTGGTTCAAGGACTATAGCTAAAAAATATAATCTAGGTGTTAGCGCTGCAACAATACGTAACGAAATGGCTGATTTAGAAGAGATGGGTTTGTTAATACAACCTCATACATCTGCAGGAAGGGTTCCATCAGAAAAAGCGTATAGGCTTTATGTAGATCAACTAATGCAGATAAAGAAATTAGATGAGATTGTAGAGAAGTCGATTCGAGATAGTTATAAACAATACGTTGAACAAATTGAGAAATCAATTGAATTAACGGCAAAATTATTGGCACAATTAACTAGTTATACATCTTTAGTACTTACTCCGGAAATAAGGTCTTTAAATTGTAAGTTGGTACAGCTAATTCGTATTCAAGATGAGAGAATTCTAATGGTTATAATTACGAAAGAAAACGTAGTTAAGAATCATGAAATTGTTTTATCTCAGAGTGTCGAGGAAGCTGAATTGACTAAACTGACTAATATATTAAACTATTTTATTAAAGATCTAGATATTTCTATGATAAATAGTGAGTTGATTAAAGAGATAGATCAATTATCGATAAAAGAAAATCAGTTTTTACAGGATATAATATCCAATTTAAAGAATGTATTATTAGATAGTGATAATAAGAACACATTGTATTCTAATGGCATGACAAATTTGCTGAACTATCCCGAATTTAATGATATTGATAAAGTAAAACATTTTTTAGAGATATTTCAAGAAAAACAAACAATTGCCGAGTTACTAAAAAATTATGCAAATGGTACTCATATTGTCATAGGCAATGAGAATACAATTTCACAGTTTAAAGATTGCAGTTTACTTACTGCTACTTACCAGTTTAATGGTCAAAATCTTGGCACTATTGGCGTTGTAGGACCTATACGCATGAATTATGATCATGTGGTTTCAGTGCTAGCGTTTTTAAGCCAAGAATTAAATAAACAAATAAACCAAAATAGATATAGTAAAAATACTGATGAAAGGTGATATGATTGGATAAAAATGAAAATATAATTGAAGAAGAATTGAATGAGGAAATATCTCCGACAGATGAAGAAAAGTTAGCAGAAGTGAAAAGTGATATTGAATTGGAAGAATTAGAAGTTGAAAAAGCTGACAAATTAAAGGATGAAAATGCAAATAAATTGATAAGAATGCAGGCAGATTTTGATAATTTTAGAAAAAGAACTATCAAAGAAAAGGAAGACATATATAAGTATGCATTATCAGATTTTGCTGAAAAGTTGTTACCTGTTCTTGACAATATGGAAAGAGCTTTAAAGTCTATTGAAGACGCAAATATAAGTGATGCTTATGTAGATGGTGTTAAGATGGTAGCTAATACATTAATAGATGTATTGAAAACCGAAGGACTAGAGGAGGTTAAGGCAGATAATACAGAGTTTAATCCTTTACTTCACCATGGAGTTGCAGTAGAGAATTTAGAAGAAATAGAAGATAATCAAGTTATTGAGGTTTACCAAAAAGGGTATAAATTTAAAGATAAAATAATAAGACCTGCAATGGTAAAAATATGCAAAAAATAAAAACTTTTAAGGAGGAAATATATCTATGAGTAAGGAAAAAATCATTGGTATTGATTTAGGAACAACAAATTCATGTGTTGCTGTATTAGAGGGTGGAGAACCAGTAGTAATTGCAAATCCAGAAGGTAATAGAACTACACCATCAGTAGTAGCATTTTCAAAAGATGGAGAAAGATTAATTGGTCAAGTAGCCAAAAGACAAGCGGTGACCAATCCAGATAAAACTATTATGTCAATCAAAAGACACATGGGTACAGACTATAAAGTTAATATTGAAAATAATGAGCATACACCACAACAAATTTCAGCAATGATACTACAAAAATTAAAATCAGATGCAGAAGCATATCTAGGTGAAACAGTGAGTAAAGCTGTTATTACAGTACCAGCATACTTTAGTGACAGTCAAAGGCAAGCAACTAAAGATGCAGGCAAAATAGCAGGTTTAGAAGTATTGAGAATCATAAATGAACCTACTGCTGCTGCACTAGCTTATGGACTAGATAAAGCTGGAAATCAAAAGATAATGGTATATGACTTAGGTGGTGGTACTTTTGACGTTTCTATATTAGAATTAGGAGATGGAGTATTTGAAGTTCTATCTACTAACGGAGACAATCGCTTAGGTGGAGATGATTTTGATGAAAAGATTATCGATTATTTAGCATCAGAATTCAAGAAAGATAATGGTGTTGATTTACGAAGTGATAAGATAGCTTTGCAAAGACTGAGAGAAGCTGCTGAAAAAGCAAAAATTGAATTATCAGGAGTAATGACAACTAATATAAACTTACCGTTTATTACTGCAACTCAAGAGGGACCAAAACATTTAGACATTAACTTATCTCGATCAAAGTTTGATGAGTTAACTGCCGATTTAGTAGAAAGAACTGTAGGTCCAGTTAAAAATGCTATGAAAGACTCTGGTTTATCAGCAGATCAAATTAATAAGATAATCTTAGTAGGTGGCTCAACTAGGATACCAGCAGTACAAGACGCAGTTAAAAAACTTACTGGAAAAGAAGCAGATAAAGGAATTAATCCAGATGAGTGTGTTGCAATTGGTGCTGCAATCCAAGCAGGAGTATTAGCAGGAGAAGTAAAAGATGTATTGTTGTTAGATGTTACACCACTGTCTTTAGGAATAGAAACAATGGGTGCTGTATTTACAAAGTTAATTGAAAGAAATACTACGATACCAACTAAAAAAAGCCAAGTATTCTCTACGGCTGCTGATAGCCAAACTGCAGTTGATATACATGTATTACAAGGTGAAAGAGAAATGGCTACCTATAATAAGACATTAGGTAGATTCCAATTGACTGGAATTCCACCTGCTCCAAGAGGAGTACCACAAATTGAAGTAACATTTGATATAGATGCAAATGGAATTGTAAATGTATCTGCAAAAGATTTAGGTACTGGTAAATCACAAAATGTTGTTATACAATCTTCTACTAATATGAGTGAAGATGAAATTAATCAAGCTGTAAAAGATGCTGAAAAATTTGCCGAAGAAGATAAAAAGAAAAAAGAAGAAGTTGAAGTAAAAAACACTGCTGATTCTACATTGTATCAGACTGAAAAATCTCTTAAAGAATTAGGGGATAAAGTATCTGATGAAGATAAAGGAAAAATAGAATCTGCTATAAATGAATTAAAAGCAAAAATCGAAAACGGTGATACTGAATCTATAAAGGCTGCAACAGAAGCATTGAATGAAGCTTTTTACCCAATAGCACAAAAGATGTATGAAGAAGCATCAGCGCAAGAACAAGGAGAGCAACCAGAAGGTTCGCCTAATGACGACGTAGTAGATGCAGATTATGAAGTAGTTGACGAAGAGGATAAAAAGTAATAGAATAAATGAAGTAAAAAAGAATTATGGCAACCAAAGCTCTGTTTTGGTTGCTTATTGTTCTTATTATTATATGATATGAAAGATAGATATACCAGTTGGGATTTATTCATCCAATAAAATCACGTGTAGATCATTCTTGAATACCTTATAAGTGAAGTGAGTTTAAGGAGAGTATTTAAATGAGTAAAAGAGATTATTATGAGGTTTTAGGATTAAGTAAGAGTGCCTCTTCGGAAGAAATTAAGAATGCATATAGAAAAGCTGCTATGAAATATCATCCTGATAGGAATCCAGGAGATAAGAAGGCAGAAGAAAATTTTAAAGAAGTTAATGAAGCTTATGAAGTTTTAAGCGAAGACAGCAAAAGAAGTCAATATGACCAGTATGGACACGCTGGAATGGGTAATAACGGTGGTTTTGGTGGTGGATTTAGTGGTGGTGGTTTTGACGATATATTTAGCGATATTTTTGATATGTTTGGTGGTGGAGGAAACTCTTCAGCAAGAAGAAACGCTCCTCAAAGAGGGGCAAATTTAAAGATAAGCATTCATCTTTCTTTTGAAGAAGCTGTATTTGGCGTTGAAAGAGATATAAAAATAAACCGAAATGAAGAGTGTGGAAAATGTCACGGGACTGGTGCTAAAGATGTAGGAGATGTTAAGACTTGTGATAAATGTGATGGCGCAGGTCAAGTGAGAGTAAATCAAAAAACTCCTTTTGGTATTATGCAATCTATTAGAACATGTGATAAATGTAATGGTGAAGGTAAGATAATTAAAAATCCTTGTAGTAACTGTGGTGGTAGAGGATTAGAAAAAAAAGTCAGAAAAATAAATATTAATATTCCTTCAGGAGTAGATAATGGTTCTATCTTACCACTTAGAGGAGAAGGAGAACCTGGAGTCAACGGAGGACCTAGAGGAGATTTATTAGTATACATAAGTGCTGATGACCATCCGTTTTTAGTTAGAGAAAACAATAATGTCTATAGTGAGATACCAATTACTTTTGTGCAGGCAACTTTAGGAGACGAAATAGATATACCTTCTTTAGATGAAAAGTCTAAGACTATAAAGCAAGTTAAGTTTGCTATACCTGAAGGAACTCAACCAAATCATACCTTTAAACTAAAAGGTAAAGGTGTAAATAATCCGAATGGTTATGGTAAGGGAGATCAGTATATTAAAGTGAAAATGGAAGTACCTACAAATTTAAATGAAGAACAAAGAGATCTTCTGAGAAAGTTTGCTGATGTTACAGGATCAGAAGTACATGAACATAATAAAAGCTTTTGGAAAAAGGTAAAAGATTATTTTAATTAAAAAAGATAGCATAAGCTATCTTTTTTTAATTAATTAAGTAACTTCTTAAAAGACTTAGACCAGTTACTCATGAGTAATACAATACTATAAAAGAGAATGTAATTTTTTCTGGGTTCTAGGATAAAAAGTCGATAAAGAGTTATTTTTTACCATAGACCCAAAATTTATTACACTACCTAAATATCCATCACTATGCTAAGCTTTCTTTTTTCTTTGTTTTCTTCTTAGTTTTGAAGAAAGAAATAGCTTGGTTTAGGTCTTCATTTAACAAGTAAATTTTCTCCACTTCAATAGATAAATTTTCCATTGCGGATGTTTGTTCTTGTATAGCTGCAATTGACTCTTCTGTACTTGCCGCATTATCTTCTGCTATCTCTGAGAGATTTTCCATAATAGATAATATATCTTCTTTTACTAGATCCATATTTAAGCTACTCTTTTTTAGTGTTTCTATAGCGAGTTTACTTTTATTAATTGAACTAATTATATCTTCAAACTTATTTTTTGTCGTTTCAACACTAGTGACTTGTTTATTTATAACCTCTTTTGTTAAGTCCATAGCATCCATAGCACCATTTGAGTTAATCTGTAATTCTTTAATAATATTATCTATTTTTTTAGTTGATTCTGTAGACTTTTCTGCTAACTCCCTTATTTCTTCTGCAACTACTGCAAAACCTTTTCCAGATTCTCCTGCTCTTGATGCTTCAATAGCTGCGTTTAAAGCAAGTAAATTAGTTTGCTGAGCTATAGAAGAAATAATATCACTTGCTTCCTTAATATCTACTGCGCTTTCATTAGTTTTAATAACTACGCGACTTATTGATTGTATTGACTCATCAGCTTCGTAAACCTTACTTGATAAATCTTGTATCTGATACATACCTTCATCTACTAATCCTAAGATATTATTAGAAATTTCATCTACACCGTTAATCAGAGAGTTTGTTTCAATTACCATCTCTCCTAAGTAATGAGACTTTTCGACGCCTCTTACTGTTACAGAGGCTTGTTCAGTAGCGCTATTTGCAATATTCTCACTACTTTTTAAAATTTCATTGGAAGCTACATTTGTCTGATCAACAGTAGTTCCTAATACTTGTAGAGCCTCAGTTAAAAAACTTAAGGAATCGTATACTTTATCTATTAAAATTTTAGTTTCTTTTATTACTAAATTATATGAACAGATTACTTCACCAAACTCATCTTTTTTTAATTTGTTTTCATTAGCTGTAAAAGTATAGTCACCCTTGCTCATTTTACCTGATAGCCATTTTAAAAAGAATATAGGGTCATGTACATTCTTTTTCATAAAAGAATTAAAATATACTAGTGCTATTATTGAAAATGTTAAAGCAGATATTAAATAAAGTACTAACAAGAATTTTAAAGAATCTTGTGTATTAGTGGGATTGTTGGTTAAGTACACAGCTGTAGAGATACCTACCACTATAAAAATCATAATACATAGTAAAATCGTTCTCAATACTAAGGATTTTGTGACAGTATAATATTGTAATTTTTCTTTATTACTATATTTCATCTTTTCCTCCTTTGATAAGTGCTTATTGTAATATCGGTTAATTTTTGAATAAATTTAATGGGAAATTATGAAAAAAATAAAATATTATATGATAATACAAGAACATATATTATTTAGCATAATAAAATATATAGAAGGGATGTGATTTATATTATCTACGATAAGAATTCAGCAGTTCAATATGCGCTAAAGTATGCCTTAGAGCCAAATAACAACTATATTTACTATCAAGATAATGATTGTACAAATTTTATTTCACAGTGTCTACGGGCTGGAGGAGCGCAAAATGACTTTAATACTAGTCACCCTTGGTGGTATAATAATGGAAAAAATTCTATTTGTTGGTCTGTTGCACACTCGCTTTTTTGGTATATTAGAGTATGTACACAGGAGAATAGATTTGGTATTAAAGCTAATACATATTACTTAAATGACAATAATAAATATAAACAAGATATTGAAGGATTAATAAAATTAGGAGATATTATACAATACAAAAATTATCAAGACAGAATACAGCATTCTACTATTATCACAGGATTTGATAATGTAGATAATGAACCACTAGTTTCACAACATACATTTGAAGGTAGAAATGTTTCATGGAGAAAAAATTTTAAACAAGTAATTTTTCATCATATAACTAGCATTAACTAGTAACTTGATAGCCAGAGAAAAAATGAATCTTTTAATCTGGCTATTAATATTTTTAAATTATAGAAATTTAGAAGATAATATAGATTTTGCTTTTTCGACTTCTTTTTGCGAAGGAGGTTCAATGTCTTTTAGAGTATAATCAACACCTATCTTGTTCCATTTATATTGTCCTAACGAGTGATAAGGTAGCACTTCAATCTTCTCTACATTTTTCAAAGTATTAATGAACTCTGCTGCTAATTCTAAATCTTTTTGAGCATCCGTGTACCCTGGTATGAGAACATACCTTATCCAAACTGGTATTTTTATTTCAGACAAATACTGTGCAAATTTATGAATTATATCTAAATCTACGCCAGTCAATAATTTATGTTTTTCTTTAACTGCTTGTTTTATATCTAATAGTACAAGATCAGTATAATTCAAAAATTCATACACTTTTTTAACTTCTATATAGCCAGAAGTATCTAGTGCTGTATGGATGCCTAATTTTTTGCATTGTTTAAATAATTCAGTTACAAAATCTATTTGCATGGTTGGCTCTCCTCCTGAAAGAGTAATGCCACCTTGTGAGAATTTAAAATATTCCACATAGTTTTGAAGATCATCTAGAATTTCATCAACGGTGACCGTACGTCCAGATTTTGGGTTCCAAGCATCTCGATTATGACAGTAAAGGCATCTAAGAGGACAACCTTGCATAAAAACAATATAACGAATGCCAGGACCATCTACTGTTCCAAAAGTTTCAATAGAATGAATCTGACCTGTAATAGACATTATTCCACCTCCTACCCAGCATAATTAAACTATAGCATAGCTATTAGCACGTGTATTAAATGACTTGTTGTAAATGATAAAAATATCTGAGGAAAGATATAAATTACCATTTTACAGAATGCATTCAACTAAATTTTCTCGTGAAAGGTTCTATTAATTACATCAAGCTGTTGCTCTCTTGTTAACTTTATAAAATTAACAGCATATCCAGAGACTCTTATAGTAAGTTGAGGATATTTTTCAGGGTGTTCCATAGCATCTATTAATGTTTCTTTTTCAAAGACATTTACATTTATATGATGTCCGCCTTTGCTAAAATATCCATCTAACAATGCTTTAAGATTTGTTGATCTAGAGCCTTGATCTTTTCCTAGAGCTTTAGGAATAACTGAAAAAGTAAAAGAAATACCATCTTGTGCATATTCGTAAGGTAATTTAGCTATTGAATTTAGCACAGCTAATGCTCCTTTTATATCACGTCCATGCATTGGATTTGCTCCTGGAGCTAATGGTTCGCCAGACTTTCTGCCATCGGGAGTATTTCCAGTTTTAGAACCATATACTACATTTGAAGTAATAGTTAAAATAGAGAGGGTAGGAACTGATTGTCGATATGTTCTCTGTTTACGGAGTTTATTCATAAAGAGTTTCACAACATCGATAGCAATTTGATCTACAGTGTCGTCATTATTACCGTACTTTGGGTAATTACCATCTATTTCATAATCTACTACAATACCTTCATCATTCTTTATAGTCTTAACTTTAGCATATTTAATAGCACTAAGAGAATCTACCACCACAGATAGCCCTGCAATTCCGCATGCCATAGTACGTAAAACCTCTTTATCATGTAAGGCCATTTGTATTCTTTCATATGCGTATTTATCATGAGAGAAGTGAATCATATTTAAAGAGTTAATATACAATCTTGCTACCCAATCTAATATTGTATCGAAGCTTGTCATAACTTCATCATAGTCAAGGTACTCAGACTTAATTGCATGAAATTTCGGGCCAACTTGTATTCCTGTGATTTCATCTCTTCCGCCATTGATAGCATATAGTAAGGCTTTAGCCAGATTACATCTTGCACCAAAAAACTGCATCTGTTTACCAACTCTCATTGCAGATACACAACATGCAATGGCGTAATCATCACCATAATGGTGTCTCATGATATCATCACTTTCATATTGAATAGAGCTTGTATTAATAGAAATATTGGCACAGTATTTTTTAAAATTATCAGGTAAAGAGGTGCTCCATAATACGGTCATATTGGGTTCTGGAGCAGGTCCTAAATTATTTAGAGTATTTAAGAATCTATATGATGTTTTTGTAACTAATGTTTCACCGTCTAAACCCATGCCGCCGATACACTCAGTAACCCAAGTTGGATCACCGCTAAATAATTTATCATAATCAGGAGTACGTAAAAATCTAACAATTCTTAATTTGATTACAAATTGATCTATTAGTTCTTGTGCTTGTGATTCTGTTATTATTCCTTCTTTAAGATCTCTTTCTATATAGATATCTAAGAATGTAGATACACGACCAAGACTCATGGCAGCACCATTTTGTTCCTTAATAGCTGCTAAGTATGCTAGATATAGCCATTGAACAGCTTCTTTGGCGTTTGTAGCGCCTTTAGAAACATCGACGCCGTATTTATTAGACATCTCTTTTAACTCTTTTAGGGCTTTAATTTGCTCTGATGTTTCTTCTCTAGCTCTCATTACATTATCATCAATATAATCATACTCCATCATGATTTTTTCTTGTTCTTTGTCTTTTATAAGATAATCTACTCCATATAGAGCCAATCTCCTATAGTCCCCTATAATTCGTCCACGCCCATAAGCGTCAGGAAGGCCTGTAATGATACCAGCTTTTTTTGCTCGTTTCATCTCGGCAGTATAAAGATCGTATACGCATTCATTATGGGTCTTACGGTACTTTTGAAATATCTCTACTATATCTGGATTCAAATCAAAGCCATAAGATTGACATCCTTTTATTATCATACGAATTCCACCAAAAGGCATTATAGCTCTCTTAAGAGGGGCATCCGTTTGCAATCCATATATTATCTCGTTTTCTTTATCTATATAACCTTCATTATGAGCAACGATATTAGATATAGTATCTGTATCTATATCTAATACACCTCCACGTTTTCTTTCTTCTTGTAGAGCTTTAGAAATCTTACTCCATATATTCTTAGTTTTCTCTGTTGCTTTTTCAAGAAAACTATCATCTCCAATATAAGGAGTACGATTTTTAATTATAAAGTCTCTAACATCAACTTCACTATTCCAATTGCCTCTTGTAAAAGAACTCATATACAACTCTCCTCTTAATCATTTAATGCATTTATTGCGGGCCCGTTAATTACATTTCCTCTGTAATCAAAACGTGAACCATGACATGGACAGTCCCAAGATTTTTCTGCTCTATTCCACCTAAGTTCACAACCTTTATGGGTGCATATTGTATCTACAAAATATATTTTGCCATCTTCATGCATGTACGCACCAAACTTCTGTTCATCAATTTTGAGTATGCAGCCTTCTCCTGGTGTGAGGTTTAAGTCATCAGGAAGATTTCTAAGTTTTCCTGTTACTAAATCTATTGCTACATGAAGATTTTGACTTACTAATTTTAGAATGGAGATTGGGTTTAAGCTTCGAGATGGATTATATAGGCTTTTCCATTCATTATTATTTTTTAGAATCTCGTCACTAATAATTTTTGATGCTACATGAGAAGAGGTCATGCCCCATTTTTTAAAACCTGTACCTAAATATATGTTTTCTGAGAATTTAGTTATTTTTCCAATATAAGGTATATTATCGGGAGTAATTAGGTCTTGCGTTGACCAATGATAAGGGACATCTTCGACGGTATAGTATTTTTTAGCGAAGTTGAGCAACTCATTATAATGTTCATGGGTATTTTGCCCATGGGCTGTCTTATGGCTTTCTCCACCTATTAAAATTAAGTCTCCCTTTTCGTATTTTTGACAACGAAGTGACCTAGTAGGTGTTTCGGCGTTTATATACATGCCTTCATTATATTTTTCTTTAACTTTAACACCTAATATATAAGAGCGTTCTTGGTACATTCTAGCATAGTAGAACCCAATATTATCGATAAATGGAAAATGACAGGCGATAACAACTTTTTTAGCATTTATTTGGTTATTATCTTTAGTAGTTAAAATACAAGGATCACTTCTTTTGATGTTTGCAATTGGAGTATTTTCAAAAATATGAACTCCATTTTGAATAATATGATCTGCAATGGCAAGTAAATACTTTCTAGGATGAAATTGAGCTTGGTTTTTAAATCTAACAGCTCCTAGAGTAGGGAAAGGAAGATTAAGATCTTTTTCAAAAGTAGCATCAATGCCAACCTTTTTAGCAGCTTCAACTTCACTTTGAATTTGATCTAAATAAGTATCATCCTGAGTAAAAATATAAGAATCTTGTCGTGAAAAATCGCAATCAATACTTAATTCAGAAACAAGATTTTCAATATAATTTATTGCCCACTCATTAGAAGTTGCGTATTTTTTTGCATGGTCTATACCAAAATTGTCGATTATATTATTGTAAATCAAACCGTGCTGTGACGTTATTTTAGCTGTTGTATAACCTGAAGTACTGCTCGCAATATTTTTACTTTCAAAGATAGCGACATTTAAGCCTGAATTAATTAACATATATGCTGTAGTGATTCCTACCATGCCTCCACCAACAATGGCAACATCTATGTCTATGTCACTTTCTAGTTTTTGATAATTAGTTTGTTTAGTAGATGACATCCAATATGAACTTGGACTATCTTTAAATCGATTATCATTCAAATTTATAATCCTCCTTATAAAAGTGATATATTAGACTAAACAGAAAACTGAGTATTTGAAAATTAATTTTAAACCACAGTATTTGTATGTAAGTATTCCACTGCTATATAAATATATTCAAAGAGATTTGAAATACTTTACATCAACAGCAATTATAATGAAATTTACAAAAATTATGAGTTTGTATTTAATGAGATTATTAAAATTATAAAATAAAGATAAAAAAACACAGGTATTAAACTACATACCCGTGTAAAAGATGTGTGCAAACATTTTAGCAACTGTCCTAAAATTTTATACTATTCCGTGTGCCATCATAGCAGTTGATACCTTTAAAAACCCAGCAATATTTGCGCCAACTACAAGATTATTATCAGAACCATATTCTATAGCAGCCTCTTTTGCATTTTTGTAGATATCTTCCATGATTTGTTGTAATTTAGAATCTACCTCTTCAAAGGTCCAAGAATAACGCATACTATTTTGTGACATTTCAAGAGCAGAGCAAGCTACTCCCCCTGCATTAGAAGCTTTTCCAGGTGCAAATAGAATATCGTTTTCTATAAATACATTAACAGCATCTTGAGAACAAGGCATATTTGCTCCTTCTGCAACTGCTATAACTCCATTTGAAACTAATGAATTAGCCGCTGTTACATCCAACTCTCCTTGGGTAGCACAAGGTAATGCAATGTCGCATTTTACAGTCCAAATACCTGTAAAACCTTCTACATATTTTGAGCCAGGTACTCTTTCTACATATTCTTTAATTCTTGCCCTTTTAATTTCTTTTAATTCTTTAACAATATTTAATTGTATACCATTTTCATCTATAATATAACCATTAGAATCAGAGCAAGCTATAACTTTAGCCCCTAATTCCGCAGCCTTTTCCATAGCATAAATAGAAACATTACCAGAACCTGATACAACTACAGTTTTTCCTTTAAAACTTTTATGTGTATCTTTTAACATCTCTTCAGTAAAGTATACAAGACCATAACCAGTTGCTTGTGTTCTAACGAGGCTACCTCCATAAGTTAATCCTTTACCTGTTAGTACTCCTTGTTCGCGGACATTCTTAATTTTATTATAGTATCCGTACATATAGCCGATTTCTCTTGCACCTACACCAATGTCACCAGCAGGTATATCTAGGTCTGCACCTATGTACTTTTGCAATTCACTGATAAATGCTTGACAAAATCTCATTACCTCATTATCAGATTTACCTTTAGGATCAAAGTCAGAACCACCTTTTCCACCACCTATAGGTAATCCAGTTAGTGAATTTTTAAATATTTGTTCAAATCCTAAAAACTTAATAATACTTTGGTTTACAGATGCATGAAATCTTAGACCACCTTTATATGGACCTAGTGCAGAATTAAACTGAACTCTAAAACCTCTGTTAACTTGTACTTTTCCACTGTCATCTACCCAAGGAACCCTAAATGAGATAACTCTCTCAGGCTCAGTAAGCCTTTCTAGTAAACCAGCCTCTATAAGTTCTGGATTTTTTTCGAATACAGGTGTTAAACAGGTTAATACTTCTTTAACAGCTTCAAGGAATTCAGTTTCTCCTATATTTCGTCTCTCTACTTGATTTAAAACTAATTGTACATACTCACTACCGTTCATCGTCATTCTCCCTTTGTATAAGATTAATTACTTTAATAACCATTTCTAAACTTAAATATTATTACTTTGTATAAATAAATATAGCACCCTACTATTTGAGTGTCAAATAATTTGTAATATAGTTATACTAATAAAACATAAATGAGACAATTTAACAGTTATTATTAGATTGTATTCAAAATTTAAATATACTATAATGGTTTATGACACTAAAGTGCTACAGTATAAAATAGCACATATGTGTAGAAATCGATATAATTATTTAAGGGGGAGAAACAACGTGAAAAAATTATTATTAGCTATAATAGCTACTTTGCTAGTAGCAACAGTACTTGTAGGATGTTCTTCAAGAGACAAAGATAAAGAAGATTCATGGGACATGATTGAGGAGAGAGGTACTATCATTGTAGGATTAGATGATACATTTGTTCCTATGGGATTTAAAGATGGAAGTGGTGAATTAACAGGTTTTGATGTTGAATTAGCCGAGGAAGCTATTAAAAGCATGGGACTTGACGTTCAATTTCAATCAATTGATTGGAATTTAAAAGAAACGGAATTAAATGCAGGTAATATTGATTTGATTTGGAACGGTTATACTATAACCGAAGCAAGACGAGAAAAAGTGAATTTTACTACTCCATATTTAGATAATCAACAAGTTATTGTCGTAATGAGTGATTCAAGCGTTAAAAATAAGGCTGACTTAAAAGATAAGGCAGTTGCAACTCAAAATTCTTCTAGTGCATTAGAAGCTATTGAATCAGAAGGAGCTAAGGAAACTTTTAAAAACGGAGATATCGTACTTTTTGATACTTACAATGATGCATTTATGGACCTCGAAGCAGGCAGAGTTGATGCTGTTGTTGCAGATGAAATCTTAGCAAGATACTATATAGCTCAAAGAGGAGAAGAAAAATATTATATATTGGATGAAGATTTTGGAGATGAAGAATACGGTATTGGAGTAAGAAAAGAAGATACGACACTACTTGAAAAATTAAATACAGTATTAGATGAAATGAAAGCAGATGGAAGAGCGGCTGCTATTAGTGACAAATGGTTTGGCGAAAATATTGTGAAGTAATTAAGTAAATTTACTACTATATAAGGTAAAAAAAATTAGCTAGTGGCTACTCTAGTCACTAGCGTAATACCATCATTAAGTTTAATGACTAACAAGACAGACCTGCAAGCTAGTAGCTAGAAGCTAGGTGCTTATTTAGCTTTTTAGGTGCTATGAAAATGAGGTGACACAATGAGTTATATTATGGAAATAATGCCTTTGATGATGCAAGGGCTAAGGACAACAATCTGGGTATTTGTATTTACTGGATTATTATCAATACCTCTTGGTATGATAATATGTACACTTAGGTTGTCTAAGAGCAAAATTCTTCAAGGAACTATGCAACTTTACATATTGATTGTACGAGGGACACCACTGTTATTGCAGTTGATATTTGTGTTTTTTGGGCTTGTATATGTGGGAATTGTACTCGATAGAGGCACTGCAGTATTAATAGCTTTTACCCTTAATTACGCTGCTTACTTTGCAGAGATATTTAGAGGCGGGGTAATGTCTATAAGTGAAGGACAATACGAAGCTTCTAAAGTACTTGGTTTATCAAAACGAGATACATATTTTGGTGTAATATTACCTCAGGTTTTTAAAAGAGTATTACCTCCAGTAGGAAATGAATTGATTACATTAGTAAAAGATACTTCTCTAGTTTATGTACTAGGACTTGGAGATGTAATTAGAGCTGCAAAAACCTTATCCAATACGCAAGCATCTCTTATGCCTATAGTTGTAGCTGGTGTTATATATCTAGTATTAATAGCTATTGTAACCTATTTACTTAGACGCACAGAGATAAAATACAATTACTACAGGTAGGTGTAAAATGTTAAAAGTGGAAAATCTCTCAAAAAGCTTTGGAGATAAAAAAGTTTTAGAAAATATTAATTTTGAGGTAAATAAAGGTGATATTGCAATCATTACAGGTCCTTCTGGTGTTGGAAAGACTACACTTATAAGATGTCTATCATCCCTTGAAAAATATGATAGTGGCAAAATTGAAATATCGGAGAGAAGAGAAGAAAAACAATATCCTGTTGGTTTAGTATTTCAAGGTTTTAATCTTTTTCCTCATTTAAGTGCACTAGAAAATATAACTTTTCCTTTAATTAAAGTTAAGAAACATAGCAAAGAAAAAGCAGAAAAGCAAGCAAAAGAATTGTTAGCCTCTCTTGGATTAGAAGGACTAGAAGAAAGCTATGAGTACCAACTTTCTGGTGGGCAGAAGCAAAGAGTGGCAATTGCTAGAGCATTAGCGTTAAATCCTGAGTATTTATGTTTTGATGAACCTACATCAGCATTAGATTCAGAACTTAGAGAAGATGTTGGAGAAATGCTTCGAGGAATTGCTAAAAAAGGGACAGGAGTTATAGTTATAACTCACGATAAGATATTTGCTGAAAAATATGCTACAAAACTATACGAACTTGGTGAACAGTTAGAACTGCGCAATAGCTAAAATATAGATTTTTGAAATAACTTTAGTGTGTACGAATTGTTTAATTGTGGAAAATAATATTGACTCTCTTTTTTAAATATGATATTATAATTTCGTTAAGAGGGAGTAGTTTTAAATACATACGTCAACAATACTGGTTAAATTGATAGTTTAACTTGGCCATGTACCCAATTTATAGGTAACGAGACTTTTAACATAATCTTTTAATGGTTATGTGGAAAGTCTCTTTTTTGTGTTGATATACAAAAATTCATTCATTCATATTAAATTTTTAGACAATAATATAGTAGACAGATTAATTTATATTTAGAACATAGCTTTTATAGAATATCTAAAAAAAATGTAATAAAATAATAATAAGAGGTGATTGTTGTGTGGTTTTCAAGATCCCAAGAAGAAATACTTAAAGAACTAGATGTTAACCTCCATACGGGTCTTAATACTGAGGAAGCGGTTAGAAGACTTGAAGAATATGGTGAGAACAAACTAAAGGGAAAGCCAAAAAAGAGTATTATCTCACTTTTTTTCATTCAGTTAAAAGATATGTTGATTTATGTATTATTAGGTGCTGCCCTTGTCACTATTATAATCGGAGAATATGTTGACGCTATAATTATTCTATTTGTTGTAGTTTTAAATGCAGTAATTGGGTTAGTACAAGAGTACAAAGCAGAAAAAGCTATTGAAGCGCTACAACAAATGACTGCGCCAAAATCTTTAGTAAAACGTAGTGGCGAGATAAAAGAAGTTGATTCACAGGAATTAGTGCCTGGAGATATTGTTATTTTAGATGCTGGTAGATATATACCGGCAGATATTAGATTGATTGAAAGTGCAAACCTTCAAATAGAGGAATCAGCACTAACAGGAGAATCAGTACCAAGCAATAAGGACGCAAAAGACATTTTCACAGATCCTAAAACTTCATTAGGAGACCAATCAAACATGGCATTTATGTCTACATTAACTACTTATGGCCGAGGTGAAGGTGTAGTAGTAGCTACTGCTATGGATACTCAAATAGGAAAGATTGCTAAGATTCTAGATGAAGATATTGAAGAAATGACCCCATTGCAAAAAAGGTTAGAAGAACTAGGTAAGACACTAGGATTTATTGCAATTGGCATATGTGTACTTATATTTATCATTGCATTAATTCAAGGAAGAGACCTATTTGAAATGTTTTTAACTTCAATTAGTTTAGCTGTTGCTGCTATACCTGAAGGGCTACCTGCTATAGTTGCAATAGTATTGGCCCTAGGCGTAACTAGGATGTCTAAAATAAACGCTATAGTTAAAAAATTGCCTGCTGTTGAGACTTTGGGATGTGTCAATGTCATTTGTTCAGATAAAACAGGTACACTTACACAAAACAAGATGACAGTAGTTAAACATTATGTAAGTAACCAAGTGAAAGATATACCCGCTGAGAGTACAGGACTTGAGGCCACTAGTGATGAAAAAGAGTTAGTAAAATCTTTTGTATTATGTTCTGATGCAACTTATGAGAATGGCGAAGGAACAGGAGACCCTACTGAAATAGCATTAGTTGTATTAGGAGATAAATACAATTTATCCAGAAAAATATTGAACTCACAACACAAAAGAGTGGGAGAAAAACCGTTTGATTCTGATAGAAAGCTTATGTCTACTCTTAATATAGAGGAAAATGGTTATCGAGTTCATACTAAGGGAGCAGTTGATAATCTATTAAAAATTGCTACTAAAACATTAATAGATGGTAAAGTTATTCCATTAACAGAAGAGTTGAGAAATGAATATTTAAAAGTTGTAGAAGAGATGTCTAATCAAGCTCTTAGAGTACTTGGAGTTGGATACAAGGATACGACTACGATTATAGAGTCAGAAGATATGGAAAGTGATTTAATCCTTATAGGTTTAGTAGGAATGATAGATCCACCAAGACTTGAAGTAAAAGCATCTATAATAGAAGCTAAAGCAGCAGGTATTATGCCCATAATGATTACTGGTGATCATAAAAATACTGCAGTAGCTATAGCAAAAGAATTAGGTATAGCTGATTCTATTGAACAAAGCTTGACAGGTAGTGAAATAGAAGAAATGTCAGATGAAGAATTTACTAATAGAATAAATGAATATAGAGTATTTGCAAGAGTTTCACCTGAACACAAAGTGAAAATTGTAAAGGCTTATAAGTATCATGGAAACATTGTATCTATGACAGGAGATGGTGTTAACGATGCGCCATCCCTTAAAAGTGCAGATATTGGAGTTGCTATGGGGATTACTGGGACGGATGTTTCTAAGGGTGCTAGTGATATGATTTTAACTGATGATAACTTTTCTACTATTGTTCACGCTATAGAAGAAGGAAGGAATATATACAATAATATAAAGAAGTCCGTTATATTCTTATTATCTTGTAATTTGGGAGAGGTAATTGCCATATTTGCATCTGTTTTATTTTTCTGGCCAATACCACTGCTACCCACGCAGATACTATGGATTAACTTAATTACAGATACTTTTCCTGCTATTGCTCTTGGCCTTGACCCTGGTGATAGAGATGTAATGAAAAAAAAGCCTAGAGATCCTAAAGAAAGCTTCTTCGCAAAAGGCGCCGGATTTAGAGCCATTTTAGGTGGGACCCTCATAGGTATATTAACCTTAGTAGCGTTTTACTTTGGTTTGAAGGAGTATGGATATAATCTAGGAGCAAATGATATTCCTGACGGAGTACTTATATACGCTAGAACTATGGCTTTTGTAGTTCTAGCTGCTTCTCAGTTGTTTTATTCTCTCACTATGAGGCATCCTACAAAATCAATTGTTCAAGTTGGTTTATTCTCTAATTTATATTTAATAGGTGCAATAGTAATAGGATTTATTTTACAGTTAGGAGTAATATCAATTCCTTTCTTTGCTAGAGCTTTTAGAGTACAGATGTTATCTCTTTATGATTGGGGATTAGTAATTTTATTTGCATTAGTACCTTTATTTATAAATGAAATTATTAAAATATTTTTAAGAAGAAAAGATAAACAAGGTGAATAAATTTTAAAAGGATATAATTTAGGATTTGCTAATATAAGAAGATTGATTTGAAGTTTAAAATGATAAGATTATAATTATCCAATTAGAAAAAGTATCCTAGAATTAAAACCTAGGATACTTTTTCTTAATTCATTGGTCTATCATTTTGTGGGTTAGGATTATTAAAACTTGTAGGTTTTGGATTATTTAAATCAAAATATTTACCTGGAGTTGATAAGTTAAAGTAAAGTTTAGAATCTTCTGTTACTCCCCAATCTTTTTGAGAACCAGTATCTTGTATGCGATTAAAAGCTTCTCTAAATAATGAGTTATGTGCTTCTTCTCGATTGAGTAAAAAGTCAATAGTATCTCGTACACCTTTATCATTTATTTGTCGATGAAGATACTCGTACACTACTTTTGCTCGTTGCTCTGCAGCGATATTGGATAATATATCCGCTGCTAAATCACCTGTACAGTTTACATAAGCAGCAGTCCATAATTGACCAGATGCATTGGTTAGCATAGGCGATAGGCCACTTAGTACGTGAGCTTGTACATTTCCTACTGTAGCTCTATTTGCATCTGGAGTATGTCCATTTAACATATTTACTGTAGTAGCAACCATCTCCATGTGAGCTAACTCTTCAGCTGCGATGTCTAGGAATAGATCCTTAATTTCATGATCGTTTATTCTAAAACTTTGAGAAAGATATTGTAAGGCTGCTTTTAGTTCACCTTGGGGACCACCAAGTTGTTCTTGAAGCATAGCTGCATAATTTGGGTTAGGTGCATCAATTTTAACTTCTTGTAACAGATGTTTTTCATGTTTAAACAATAGAATTCACTCCCTTTCAAGGTTTATATTTATTTTCTCTTTAATAATAGATTTTATGTAAATAAAAAGATAATAAATTATTGACAAATACATTGTCTTTATGTAGTATATAAATTATAAAAAACAATTATTTACAGTGTTGTTTAAGAAGTGAAATTTGTGGTAACTATATATTACAATTCAGATCAAAAAGAAAAGGCAAACCTGATGAAAGTTGGGGACGCAAAGCTAAGAGTCTAAGGTATATAAAAATTATACTATGATAGTCGAGCCACCTAATTTAGTATTAGGTGGCTTTTTTTATACAAGTACATAAAATATAGGACAAAATCCTATCATAGTTTTTAAAAAGATAAAGGCAAACTTATCGAAAGGTAAGGACGCAAAGCAAGAGTCTAAAGTCTATATAATTGCTGTTAAAAGTAATTGTATTTACAATGATAGTCAAGCCACCAGAGTTATTCAGGTGGCTTTTTTAATTATCGCGAAGACAATGAGCCAAGCGTCTGCTTGCAGACATTTGGCGACTGTCCGCGTAACCGCGAGAAATTCGCGAAGCGTGTTTCTTGTGGTTTGAAGAAGCAAAGTTTAGCTAAAGTCTAAACTTTGCTATTATCCAATAAATTATTAAACATATGAAAAATCATATCAACATTTTGATAAAGGCAAACTTACTGAAAGGTAAGGACGCAAAGCTAAGAGTCTAATGTTTATATAACTACTATTTGCAGTAGATGTATTTACTATGACAGTCAAGCCGCCAGATTTAATTCAGGTGGCTTTTATTATGTGATAGAAAGTTATTGCACAAGCTCAGGCTTGCTATCAAGCTAACAGGATTTTATAAATAAGAGGAGGAATTTTAAAGAAAATTAGATATTTTTAATGATAGGAGGAGAAATGAGAATGAAAAAGTTAAGAGGATTGCGTGTTTTATCTCTTGTATTTGCATGTGTTATGATATTTTCACTGTTGAATCAAAATACATTTGCAAGTACAAAGTCTAGTGCACCTAATGAAGAAGTATTACAAATCCAAAGTCTAGAGTTAGAAGAGCTAGATGATCTGAATGAAACTGAAAAACTAGCTGAAGATGATGAAAAAGATGAAAATAAAGAAGTTAACGAGACTGAGGATTTAGATAAGAGAGATTTAGAAAAATCAGAATCTAAGGAAGACAAGGATAAAGATGATAAAAAAGGTCAAGAAGAAAAAAATGATAAAAAATCTGAAGATAATTTAAAACTCTTAGAGGAAGATGACGACCCAATTGTAGTAGAAGAATCACTAGACTACTATCCTGCAAGTTCATCATTAAATGTAGGACCAGTTATTGAATCCCTTCAAGTAGGAGCTATGTTATTAAGATCGTCAGGAATGATGAATGTAAAAAGTATGGCGCCTTATGTAGATCCACAAGAGCATGGATTGACACTGACAAAAACAGCTACTCCAACCGATGGTAACAAATTTAGACTAGATCTAACTGCAACTACAGAATCAGATATAGTGACGACTATTAAACCTAGTGACATAATAATGGTTTTAGATAGATCAGGAAGTATGAGTGATCTGTTAAGCTATACCCCTATAACTTCTGCACCTTCAACAAATTCAAATTATTACGTGAAGGTAGATGGCAGTTTTATACAAGTATCATATAGCTCTAATAGATGGAGTTACAAACCTGGAATTTTGTACAGAACAAGATATGTTACGTGGGATATTAATGGTGATGACAATAGTGCTGGTAACACTTCTTCATCAAACCCTCGACCAAAACCATTTTATAGACGTGTTACAAGATTACAAGGTTTAAAAGATGCTGCAAATGCCTTTGTAAATAAAGTTTACGCAGAATCTCCAGATAGTAGGATAGCAATAGTTTCATATAGCGGAAACGTAACAAATAATACTGGTGGCTTAGTAAATGTTAAGAGTAATAACACAGTAAATAATACTATAACCAATGCTATAAATGGGTTAAATGCCGATGGGGCAACTCATTCTAATAAAGGTATGGGAATGGCAAAAGATATATTCCAAGCAGATAATAGTTCAGATAGAAATAGAGTAGTGATAAAGTTTACTGATGGAGAACCAGGGAATTATGGCTTTGATAATAATGATGGTTCTAGGTATGCAGCTGCCACTATAAACCAGGCAGCAGTTTTAAAAGGAGCTAGAGGTACAACATTAAGTAGCGATGTATCCTTCAATAATCAGAGAGCAGGTAATGGCAATATAGATGGACCAAAGGTAGTTAGCAATGAAGTAGGTTGTGGTGCCACCGTATATAGTGTAGGTGTATTCGATAGTAATGTCAATACATTAGTACATAGATACATGGCGTGGATGTCTAGTGATAATAAAACTAATGCAACAAATTCTAATGGACATGATTATTATTTTACTGCAGATTCTACTGAAAGCTTAGATTCAATTTTCCAAGCAATTGCAGAAGAAACTGGAGAAACAGTAGAAGATGTAGTAATAAAGGATTATATAAATCCAGCATTTGACATAGTCGATGCTAATGGCAATATATTAGAAATTGGCGATACGATTACTGTAAGTGGTGAAACAGGTACAATCATGATAGATGACAAAGGAATATATGTTAGATGGACCAAAGCAAGAATTAGACCAGGAACTATTGCTGAGGGAAAAGGTTTTAAAGGGTCGCTATTTATTAAACCTAAATCTGATTTTATAGGTGGTAATAATATTCCAACAAATACATTAAATATTTCTGCTATTTATACAGAAGGAAATAACATAGGAAGTTTTCCGAATCCACTAGTAAATGTACCCTTTAATATAAGCGTAAAGAATATTCAAGATTATATACTATTAGGCGAAAGCGTACCGAAAAGTGTTGAAGTCGTACAGGAAGAAATTGTAAATCAAAATCTTCATTATAACTATCCAAATGGAATGCTAGAGTATAGTTGGAGTCCAAACTTAACAAGCGATACAAAACCAACAACGACGACGGATTTTAACTTAAATATTACAGCAGAGCCTATAAATTATATATCCTTTAATGATCAAAGTATATGGGAGCCGATTTCGGGTGGGTATAAAAATAAAAATACTGGAGAAATTTATAATCTAGCAGTTGGTACAGTAGCAGTAGGCAAAGCTGATACAGGTACTTATACTATTAGACCTGTAAAACCTGAATTTGCAGGTAGTACCTACAATATATTTCTTGGAGAAACCTCTGGAGATGGAGGGGCAAGTACATTATCTAATGCAATTACTCTTTCAATACCAAATAAAGATATAGCAGGAGTGGATATACCTACAAATATAAAAAACAATCTACAAAATAGATTGTCAGGCTACAAAAATAGATTAACTTTTAAAGTGGATGCTATAAATCCTGCTACTGCTCCAAGTTATATTGCACCATTAAGTGGTTATAAGCCGGTGGAAGATACTATATTAAAAGTAAAAGCAAAGTATGATTCTACGGATGTGCAAAATAATATTCCCGTCACAATAAACGTAAAACAAGGGTCTTTAACCATTACTAAAGCGATTAACGGGACAGTTAATCCAAATCAGACATTCGTATTTGAAATAAAACAGTATGACGATACAGACAAGACTACACTGATAAAGACATTCTATGAAACCATAAGAGTTAGCAGTGAACAAAATAATAGAACAATAATCAAATTACCTAAAGGTTATTATGAAGTCAGTGAAAAAGACGATTGGTCTTGGAAGTACAATGTGGTTGGAAATAAAATGAAGTTTGATACTTTGGGCTTGAATGCCAATGGCAGTAGAAATATTAACAAAATCAATGGAGAAACAACATTATCTAATCAATCTAAGGTAATTAAATTCCTTAGTAGTGATGATTGGGTAGTAAATGAGTTTAAATAGAAAGGGGGTAAAGGGATAATGAATAAGAAAAAAATGTTTTTAGTGGTTTGCTCTGTTTTTGTGGTGACACTTGCCTTTGCAGGTACTACCTTAGCCCTGCTCTCTACTCAGACTCAAGCAAAAGCAAATGGATTCGTTCCAGGGGTTTTAACTTCACAGATATTTGAAAATGGTAGTTTAGCACCTGATGGACATAGCAGTCTAATACCTACAGAAAATACAACACTAAAGGAAGTACAGGTGCAAAATACGCCTGGTGCACACGAGGTTGATGCGTATATTAGAGTAATGCTTGTACCTACTTTTCGGTCAGACGAGGGTACCTTAGCTGGGAACATATCACTGAATCCTAATAATGACAGTATTATAATAGAAGCGCCTAGTGGTGAGACAGTAACACTTAATCTCACTTCGGGATGGAATAATAATTGGATATCTCAAAATGGCTACTTCTACTATAAAAGTATTGTATCACCAGGAGATTTAACTGACGTTCTACTTGAAAGTGTCCATGTTACCAATACTGAGCTATGGCAAACATTTAATCTAGAAGTTTTATCTGATGCAATTCAGGCGGAAAACGGTGCAGCATTAGATGCGTGGGGAACTATTGCAGAGCAATTACAGTAGGCATAATTTGGAGGAAAATACATAATGAAAAGATTTTGCTCAATGGTTTCATCAATTATACTAACGCTTATGATTTTAGTATCTTTATCACTTGGACTACCTCATCTAATAGGAGTTAAAACTTTTGTAGTGCTAAGTGGTAGCATGGAGCCCTCAGTACATACAGGTAGTCTTGCTTATATAAAAGCTTCGACACCTGATGAAATTACAAAAGGCGATATTATTACATATACTATGACTGGTGATAACGGGTATTTAGTAACACACCGAGTAGTTTCAGTAAACGAAGTAGAAAATGTATTTATAACAAAAGGTGATGCTAATGAGACTAATGATGGACCAGTAGAGTTTGAAAGATTAGTAGGAAAATTATTGTTTAGTATACCTTACTTAGGATTTTTAACAGCTTTTATTAAAACCAAACAAGGTATCGTGTTGATGATAGGTATATTAATAGTAATGATTATACTTACATTTCTTCCACAGATTATGAAGAAGGAAGAATCGACTTAAAATGTTATACTTCTATGTCAAGAAAAATTTTTAAGGGGATGGATTATGAAAAATAAATTTGTATTAATATCAATAACTGTTGCATTATGTGCAGTAATTATTACAGGTGCTACATTTGCATACTTGACGGCAACTTCAGATGAAAAAGTAAATACTTTTACTAAAGGCACAAATATTGAAATTGAATTAAGAGAACCAGCATGGGATGGGCAAGAATTTGGTGAAAGTACTATACCAGAGCAAACATCCACAATGGGTATTACTAAGGCAAACAATATGGTTCCAGGTAGAGTAATTCCCAAAGATCCTAAAGTAAAGAATACTAGTGTTGAAGAGTCTGTTTGGATAGCTATTAAGTTAGATTATGAAGTAGAAGAGGAATTATCTACATATAGTGATATAGATGACTTTGCAACAATTGCATTTAGTACAGATTGGGAAGCAGCGGATCAAACAAATACGGTGTTTTACTATAAAACACAAGTGGCATCTTCTGTGGAAACAGCTAGCTTATTCGACAATATTACTATTTTAAGTGAAATTGGTATCGATGATTTACATAGTTTTAATATTACAATTCAAGCCTACGCAGTACAAGCAGAAGGAGTAGACTATAATACAGCAAAAGCTGAGTTAGATACATTAATATTACAATAATATAATAAAAATTTGGAGGTTATAAAATGAAAAAGAATAAATTATTATCGACAATTCTAGTGGTGATACTAGTAAGTGCTTTAACTATTGCAGGTACAATTGCATACTTAACTGACAGAGATGAGGCTACTAATACTTTTACAGTAGGAAATGTAGCGATAGAATTATCAGAGCCAAATTGGGATATGGATAATTCAAAAATTATTCCAGGTAAAGTAATAGAAAAAGATCCTGTAGTTACTGTACTAGCTGGGAGTGAATCGGCTTATGTTCGTGTAAAAGTAACTATTCCAGCGAAATTGAAAGCAATAATGGAAGATCTAGAACTAAATAATGGTTGGTCTATGGTGACACCTGTTACAGGTGACGACTATTACTTCGAGTATGGAGAAGTGTTATCAAGTGGTACAAATACTGAACTACCACCTGTATTTGATGAAATAAAAATAAAAGGGCCAGGCGTAAGTAATGAGACTCTTGCAGCGTTGACAGATAATGATCTTAAGATTACTGTAGTTGCACAGGCTATACAATCTGCAAACTTTGCTAATCAAGGGGATGCATGGGTTGCATTTGAAGTAGAATAATTTCAAGTAATACATATTAAAAGTATAATTACTTAATTAGAACACTTAATAACTACAGTTTAAGGAAATATGGTGGACTTAATGGTTAGAATTATTAGAGTTATAGGGAATACGATGTTTATCATAACAATGTTGGTTATATTAGTTTTATTATTGAATGTTATACAGACTAATAGTAAAGGAGACAATTCATCTATTCTAAATCACAAAATTTATTACGTTGACAGTGGTAGTATGTCTCCTACTATCCCAACAGGTTCCTTAATTGTAGTTAAGAAAGTTGATCCAACAGATATTCGATTAAACGATGTTATAACGTATGAGGGTATGGGAAGTTATGTTGTCACACACAGAGTTATGGAAATAGTAACTCGCGAGGAAAGCTTTATAACTAGAGGTGATGCAAATAATTCAGATGACCCATATGCAGTGGATAGTAAAAGGATTGTTGGAAAAGTTGTTTTTAATGCTCCATATATTGGATATTTGCTAAAATTCATACAATCTAGAATGGGTTTTCTAGTTATTGCTACTTTAATAATATTAACAGTAATATTAACATTTATATCCAATAAAAAAAGAAGAATTACTTCAAAAATGGAATAGTAGGAGGATAATGATAATGAAAAAAAATATTACTATATTAGTTTCTTCAGTTTTAGTTATTGCATTAGTAATCGGTGGTGCTACAATGGCGTGGTTTACTTCTGGTGCTGAGGCAAACAATGTATTTACCACTGGAAGCGTAGATATTACTTTAAATGATGAATTCCCTTTAGATGGAATTCAGAATGTTAATCCTGGCGATTGGTATCAAAAAGACGTAAGTGTAACTAGTAATGGGTCAAAACAAACTTATGTAAGAGTTAGATTTACTCCTGAGTGGACTTCAGCACAGGAGAGGGTATCACTACCTATTAATAATATAGTACCAGATTTAAACACAGATGATTGGGTTAGAGTAGGAAATTGGTTTTATTATAAAGAGATACTAAATCAAGAAGAAACAACAGAATTGTTGCTAAGTGGAATCACATTTGATGGAAAGAAAACAGACAATAGATATAAAGGAGCAACTTTCGAAATAGATATTGAAGTACAAGCTGTGCAAGCATCTCACTATGCATTTCAAGATGAATGGGGGATTACTGGTGTAATGGGAACTAATGGTTTTATACCTGCTGTAGGAGTAGAAGAATGGACTCCAGAAAACGAGGCTCCAACAAACTAGGTACATGATAGTAGATGTGTAGAGTCTTACCTTTTAGGCTAAATAAATTGGGTATTGCTCCTACTTGAAGATTTTAAGATGAAAAAAGAGTTTTACTATATTTGTATCACTTGGTTAAAGGATGGTTAAAATGAAAAATATGAATATAAAAGCTCCAATATTCTTTAGTATTCTATTTCTAATGATGTTAATATCATTAGTGTTTACTAATGGATCCGTATATGCAAGTAGTTTGCAGGTGGTTGGTAGTGATAATGGTTTAGAAATAATTCCACATGATAGCAACTTGTACAGTGAGTTGAATTTGGGCCCTGGAGATTATAAAGAAGCTAATCTTACAGTTAGTAATACATATAATACTTCATTTGAATTGATGTTACAAGTAAGCAGATTAGATGAAGAACCTCCTGTGGGAAGCCCTGATTTGTTTAAACAATTAATGTTGAGCGTCACATTTAAAGGGGAAGAGATATACAATGGTTCTATGATAGATTTCGCGACTGATCCTAATGGGATTCAATTTGGAACTTTTGAACCAGATCAATCAGAGGATATACAGATTTTAGTTCATCTTCCTGGAAAAGATACAGGTAATGAATTTATGGGTATCTCCCATAACAATCAATGGAAGTTCACTGCAATAAGTGACGAAGAACTAGTTGAGATACCAGATGAAGAGGTGCCAATAGGCGGTGCAATAATACCTGACATAAATAAACCAGATAAAGAAATTTTAGATGAAGAAGTTCCTCTAGGAGGAGCAAAACTACCTAAAACAGGTTCTATGGCTTTAACATCTTTATTTTCTATTATAGGAATTGCATTGGTTGGTACTGGAGCTGTTGGTGCATATAAATCTAGAAATAAAAAGTAACCGACCATAAAAACATGTTTTGTCTGTTTTACTGGCTTTGTTTGGTAGTACATGGTCTATAAACATACGCTTGGATTCTTGTCTAAGCGATAATAATATGTGATATCCCCCATCTTTGATGGGGATTATTACATATTAGGAACTAATTTGAGTGAGGTGATATTATGAAAAGAAAAGTCTCTATACTATTAATTGTAATAGGTTTATTTTTAATATTACTACCTACTGTAGCAGATATGATATTAAAAATCATTAGCGATAACAATGCTGACAATTTAGATCAATTGACAGCTGAAGATTTACAAAGAAATATGTTGAGAGATGCAGATTTTGATTTTAATGGTGTTAGAGACGTTGATCTTACTAGAACTTTAATAGGTTCGAGAAATTTTGATCCCAATCTTATTATAGGGCAAATAATAATAGAAGATATTAATCTAAATCTACCTATTGTTAAAGGTGTCTCAGAAAGTAACTTGCTTGCAGGTGCTGCTACCATGAAAAAAGATCAAATAATGGGCAAAAATAATTATACTTTAGCAGGACATTATATAAAAAGAAAAGATACGCTTTTCGGTGGATTAATGGACATAAAAAAAGGAAGTATAATAAAAATAACGGATAAAAAAATTGTGTATGAATATAGTGTTTATAATACAGCGGTAGTTTCAGATACTAATCTTGCTATGATATCTGATAACAAATCAAATCAACGGGGAACGCCAATCATTTCACTTATGACATGTTATTATTCATCTAAGACAGGTAAGAGATTTTTTGCGTTAGGAGAGCTTGTCAAAGAGTATCCTTACGATGATACTTTTAATAAAGTGAAACTTTATTCAGTAGGGGTTTCTTCATCCCCTACTGAATATTAGTTCTCGCGAAACAATAAGCCAAGCGAAAACATGTTTTCGCTAGTACCTCTTAATGACTCCACAGTTAAATAGCTCGCTAATTTAACTGTGGAGTTATTAAAGTACGTAAATGAAAGCTTGCTTTCATTTGGCGAATGTCGCGGCTTTTACAGGCACTTAACCTCCACTTATCTTTTTTCATCTTGAAATCTTGAAGTGGGAGTCTTAGTGCCTGTTAATGCGGGATAAATATAATAAGGAAAACTAGAAAAATCTTAATCATAATTTTTTAGTTTTCCTTATTATTGCCTAAAGTTTAAATTTTGAAATTGCTATTTTCATATCTTGAGCTAATTTTGTCAAGTCTTCAGTTTTATCAGCAATTTGACTAATGTTTGTAGTTTGTTCTTGAACTGATGCAGAAGCTTGCTCTGTTCCAGCTGCATTTTCTTCAGATATGGCAGATAAGTTTTCAATGACTGATATTATCTCGTCTTTTTTTATTGCCATTTTATTACCTGATTCATTAAAGATTTCAATGATAGATTTCATTTTCTCTATAGATTCAGATATACCTGTAAACTTTGAGTTAGTCATATTTACACTGTCAGTTTGAGCAGCTACTATTTCACCAACTTGATTCATTGTTGATACAGCATTACTTGATTTAGTAGAAAGGTCTTTTATAACCATGGCAATCTCCTGAGTAAATGTGTTAGACTGTTCAGCTAGTTGTCTAATTTCTTCTGCCACCACTGCAAATCCTTTGCCAGACTCACCTGCTCTTGCTGCTTCAATAGCAGCATTAAGCGCAAGAAGATTTGTTTGGTCAGATATATCCTTGATCATTTGACTTGCTACTTCAATTTTTTGTGCGCTTTCTTGTGTTTTTAATACAATATTATATACTTCTTCTGTCCCTTTTTCGCTTAATTGTGTTTTTTGAACTAGTTCTTTAACTATTTCTAGACCTTGGTTTTTAAGATTGTCAACATCTTGAGTTACACTATTTAGTTTATGTATATAGTCTTGGTTTTCACTTACTAGATCACCTAAATTATGAATACTATTTGCTCCCAATTCAGTTTCTATTGCTTGAGCTGAAGCACCTTTTGCGATTTCATCTATGGCTTGAGATACTTCATTAGCTGCAATAGCAGATTGTTCACTAGTCAATGTCAATTCTTCAGATGCATATGCAAGATTTGTAGATGAAGATATAATTGTTAATATAAAATCTCGAATCTGAGAGGTCATAATATTTAATGATCTTGCTAATTCACCTAATTCATCTTGTGTTTTAATATCTATCTCCTTAATAGTTATGTTTCCGTCTTCATCTTTTTTTATCCCTGCCATCATAATCGCAATTTGATTAGTAATTGATTTAACCACCAAAGCAGAGAGAACAACTGCAACTCCTAAACTTATGATTATAATTCCTAATAAAAGTGTACGAGATTTATTATATTGTTTTTCAGCTTCTCTATATTCTTGTTCGGCATTTGTTAATTGAAGATTGACTAATTCCCCTATTTTCTCTGTAATGGGATCAATTTTAAAGTATAATTCATTTGTGGTATATTCAACTAAGGCCTCTTCATCTTGATGTACTATAATTTCTCTCAATTTTTCTACCGAAAGATCAGCTTCTTTAAAAAGAACTTCAGCCTCTGCTACAAGCTTTTCTTCCTCAGTAGTTAAAGGACTTTTTTTATATCTATCCCATAAGGCTAAAATACCGTTATTTGCATTATCGATATTTATTAAACCTTGTGACCATGAAATATTTTCATTTCTAACCTTATGTGATATATCAACAATACTCACTGCATATAAATCTGAAACTTTTTTTAGATTTTCAAGTGGAACTACGTTTGTGTTATACACCGTTTCTAGGCCTTGATTTGTAGTTTTAATCCCATTCAATCCATATATACCGACAAATATGGTAACGATGGAAAGTAGTATTACCAAAAAGTATAATTTCTTTTTAATAGTAATTTTTTTCAAAAATCCCATGCGAAATAAACCTCCATTTTCTTATGTTAATTACAGAAGTAATTATATCGGTATACTCTTTGATTAATTAATAGTTTTGTTAATAATTAAATAGATTTAACAAGTTCAAGTATGATAGAAAAGAATGCAACTCAATAAGCTAGTCAGATAAGTTTAGCCACAAGAAAACGCTTGGATCAAGGTCTTTGCAAACCACAAGAAACACGATTTACGAGTTTATCGGGTTACGCGGTAGTCGCCAAGTGGCTGCTTGCAGACATTTGGCTCATTACTTCGTGATAATAAATAAACGAGGGAAATTCCCTCGTTTTACATACCCAATTTTTTTCTCTTATTATTGATATGTGTTTCTATATCTATTGCTACTTGAACAGGGTCATCACCTAGAGCTACTTTTCCACCAGTTAATCCTTCAACATCCTCTGTAAGAAGTTTTACAAGTTTTGGAGCTCCAGTGATAAAGGGAGTAGGTGAAAGATGGGTATAGGCACCATATGCAACTGCAAATAAACCATCAATAGTGGCCTTTTGTTCCATCCATTCAGGAGCAGTAACTGCAATTGGAAGATCTGATATATCCAGATCTAAGTGATCTGCTAAAGCGGTAACTAACATAGAAATACGACCTGTATCAGTGCAAGTTCCAAAGCTTAGTACAGGAGGAATTTGCAAGGCTTTACAAACGCTTTTTAGACCTTCTCCAGCTAATTCAATTGCATCTAAATTACACATACCTGCTACTTCTAAACCGTGGTTACCACATCCAGCAGAAACTACTAAGATATCTCTTTTAATCAACTCGTTAGTAAGGTTTACAGTATTCCAATCCTGAGGACCATTTCGTAAAGTTGAACAGTTTGCTAAGGCAACAATCCCTTTAATTTGCCCCTTTGTTATAACATCTACTAATACATTTAAGTCATTTCCAATTGCTTTGAGCACAGCCTCTGTTGAGAAACCTGCAATAGCTTTTTGTTTTTGTTTGGGAACCATAGGTAATATTTTATTATGTCTCTTTTTAAAATTATCAATAGCAATATTAATACAATTTTCTGCCATTTCATCAGCTTTAGCAGGGTAGTAAGGCATTTCGTGTTGAGTTCCTGGAACTCCTATAATAGTGCTTACACTGACTAGAGCTACTTGATACTTCTCAGCATACTGATCGATGGCAGGAGGAGAGCAGTTTTCTTCCATAACTAGAGCATCTACAGTTCCAGTTGCAAGGAATGGTTCAATAGACAACCAATTTCCCATTAAGCCTACAAAGACATCATCAACTTCAAACCTTTGTAGTAATTCTTGTCCTGTTTCAATAGAACCAACAATTCTAAGTCCTTTTGCACCAGCTTTTTTTGCCATTTCTTGATAGTGAGATTCTTTAGCCTTTTGTAGAGTAGCAACAGCAATCCATGGCTGATGTCCATTAAAAGCAATATTAATATAATCTGGATCCATAATACCCATATCAACATTTACTTCGTGGGGCATAGGAGTTCCAAATAAAATATCTTGTGTCATTTCTAGTCCGATTTGTGCTGTATATATTGTAGATAATCCTAATCGAAGAGCTTTTTTTGCCAGGGATACATAATCACCATCAACATTTGTCAAACAACTTGCAATTGAGTTTTCTACTTCATGTTGGACTCCACAAGGATAAATATTTAATTCTTTCCATAATGGCTTTCTCTTTTTTGGTGCAAAGACCTCAACCATCATACTTTCCTGATCCGGATTCACTTTCATTTCTTTATCTAGAAGATCAGCCAATTGAATTGCCAACTGATTAGTGTCTTGGTCTGTTTTAATTCCAAGCTTTTCACACATGGATTTAAGCTTATCTACATCAGTTATTTTAAAAGATGTTTTTCCTTCGCCTGTAGCTTTAAGTGTTCTAAAAGCTTCATATGCATGATGGCCATAGGTGGCTGCACCCATAATATTACGCATAAGCAAATTTCTCATAGCCATTGCATCTGGACCAATTCCGCAAACACCTTTTTCTGCACCTGCTTTTTCACTAATTCTACAAGGACCTTGTGTACAAAGTTGACAGCTTAAGCCTTCAAGACAGTATTTACAGCGAATTTTTTCTTGCTCACCCCATCTTGAAAATACACTTGAAAGACCATCTTCTTTAATCCTTTTAAGCATCTCTTCAACAGAGTCATGATAGCTTACACGACCTTCTTTTTTTTCTAAAATAGTAGTAGACATAGTAACCTCCTCAGGTAAAATCTATAATTGTTAATGTAAATAGTATGTGCAATTTTTATAAAATAATGTTGTTTGTGAGAATATATAGTCAATCCGATATATATATATCGGATTGACTAAAGACCTAATGATGTTTATTATATTCTTATATGCTAGAATAAATTTAACTAACATTCTTCAATTTTACATTACATTCAAGAATTATTTTATAAACAAGGAGTGATAATCATCGGAAATGGCAAGGATTTTAGAGTAGAATTTGATTATGAAGAAGACACTTACGATCGCTTAAAAAATAGCGATATAAATAATAGTAAAGATAAATGCTTTACAAATAGATCAACTATGAAAAAGATAGAGTTTGATTACGAAGAAGATCATTATGAGCCGTAATAATATTTTTATCATATCTAGTGTTAATATAGTTGCATATTAAGCAGAAAGGCGTGAAAATATGAGTAAATATTGGAGTAGACTTGCACAAAATTTAGAACCTTATGTTCCAGGTGAACAGCCTCAAGACAAAAAATACATTAAACTTAATACTAACGAAAATCCGTATCCGCCGTCTAATAAAGTAATCGATGCTATTAAGTTAGTTACAGATGATAAATTGAGTTTATATCCTGATCCAAATGGAAGTGAATTAAAGGAAGCCTTAGCAAACTATTATAATCTAGACAAAGATCAAGTCTTTTTAGGAAATGGTTCAGATGAAGTTTTAGCATTTTCATTTATGGCATTTTTTGATTCATCTGAGTCTATTATATTTCCAGATATAACTTATAGTTTCTACACTGTATATGCAAATATATTTAAAATTAATTATGAGTTAGTACCTTTGAATGAGGATTTTACATTACCTATAAAAGAACTGTATAAAAAAAATGGTGGTGTAATTTTTCCAAATCCCAATGCGCCTACAGGAAATTGTATACCACTTGAAGATATTGAGAAGGTATTAATTAAAAATATTAACAGAGTAGTTATAGTAGATGAAGCGTACATTGATTTTGGAGGAGATTCTGCAGTAGCTCTAGTGGATAAGTATCCAAATCTACTAGTGATTCAGACATTTTCTAAGTCTCGTTCTTTAGCAGGATTAAGAGTGGGATATGCACTTGGTAATAAAGATTTAATAGAAGGTCTAAATAGAGTTAAAAATTCAGTTAATTCATATACATTAGATAGGTTGGCTTTGAAGGGTGCCATTGCAGCTATAAATGACGAAAATTATTTTCAAGAAACAAGAAATAAAATTATGGATACGAGAAAGAGGATAACTTCTGAATTGATAAAGATAGGGTTTAATGTTATAGATTCAAAGTCAAATTTTTTATTTATTAACCACTCTTCTATAAAAGCAGTAGATATTTTTATGAAGTTAAGAGAGAGAGCTATTCTAGTGAGATACTTTAAAATGCCTAGAATAGATAATTACCTTAGAGTAACCATAGGTAATGATAAGGAAATGGACATTTTCATAAGAGAAGTATGCAAAATAGTCTATGAAAACAATCTATAACAAGAAAGCGCTTTCTACGCGTTTAAAAAATTTGGATTTTAGCGACCTAGTTAATAATAGAGTAAAGGAACGTCTATGAGGTCGTTCTTTTACTCTATTAACCAAAATTTTTAAATATAACTAAGAAACTACAAGTGATATGTGTCTGTGTTTGTAGAGGAGGGGTTTAGTGCTAATAATCCGCCATCTACTTGAATTGTTTGCCCAGTAAGATAATCAGATAAATCAGTAGCAAGAAATTCAATTACTTTGGCACAATCTTCTGTTGTACCAATCCTTCCTATAGGGACTTTTTTAACTAATTCTTCTACTTGGCTACTAAAATGAGCATCCCATTTGACTGTGCTAATATAACCTGGTGCAATCGCATTAACGGTAATACCATATTGTGCTAATTCTAGTGCTAGAGTTTTGGTAAGAGATATTACAGCTGCTTTTCCTGCTGCATAATGTGGTTGAACAACAAAAAGAGGCACATCCCCAGCTACTGATGAAATATTTATAATCTTTCCGCTACGTTGTTTTTTCATGATATTTGCCACGTGTTTAGAAAATATGAAAGTTGTGGTTAAGTTAATATCGATTACCTTCTTAAATTTTTCTACTGACATTTCAGTAGCAAGTCCAGGGCCAGCTCCACCAGTTCCACCAATATTATTTATAAGTATATCTATGTGACCAAACTCATTCATAGTAGATTTTACTACATCTACAACAAATTCTTCATCTGTGCCATCGCCTTGGAATGCAAGGGCTTTTACACCTAAATTCTCAAGTTCTTCTTTAACTGTATTTGCAGAAATATCTGATTCCTTGTAGTTTCCAGCAGTTAAGTCAATATCAGTGATGACGATATTAGCACCTAATTTAGCAAGTCTGAGTGCGTACTCTCTTCCTATACCTCGGGCAGCTCCTGTCACCATGGCTACTTTATTAATAAGTTTTTTTTCCATTTAATCTCCTTCCATTATCCAGTAATTTTAGGATAGGATAGTACATACTAATAAGTGTCATTTGGATTTAAATTTTCAATAGTGTCTGAAATCACGATTGTTGAGGGATTATAGGCTTCTTGAAATATTGTTATAGCTGAACGTATTCCTATTCCAAATCTACTGCATCCTGCATCAATCATCTTAAGCAAAGTATCAAGATCTCTGACACCTCCCGCAGCTTTAATTTGAGTAGAATCTCCAATGACTGATTTTATTAACTTTATGGTTTCCACAGTAGTTGGTTTTGGCGCCCACCCAGTACCTGTTTTAACGAATGTAACACCTGCTTCTACTGCAATCTCACTTCCTTTAGCAATTTCGTCATCTGTAAGGTATCCAACTTCTAATATAGACTTTACAGGTATACCTTCTGCGGCATCTACGACAGCTTTAATATCATCTTTAACTATATTGAATTTACCTGACTTTAAAGCACCTACATTAATGACCATATCGAGTTCTTTGCATCCTGTAGCAATCATTTCTTTAGCAGTAAGGACTTTGATTGAGGAAGTATCTGCTCCGGAAGGAAATCCGACAACACCACCAACCATTGTATTTGGTGAATCTATAAGCTTATCAACAAGATATTTTGTAAAGCAAGGCATAGCAAATGTACAGATACAGTTATATTTCTTCGCTACTTCTACTAGTTGGTCGATTTCAGAAAGTGTAACATCAGTTCTAACAGCACTAACGTCGATCATACGACCTATTTGTTTTAAGTCTCCATTAAATTGTTTCATTAATCAAACCTCCGTTTACTTGAAAAGATAATTATGTTTATCCCGCATTAACAGGCACTAAGACTCTCACTTCAAGATTTCAAGATAGTAAAGAAAGATAAGTGGGAGTTAAGTGCCTGTAAAAGCCGCGACATTCGCCAAATGAAAGCAAACTTTCATTTACGTATTTTAATAACTCCACAGTTAAATTAGCAAGCTATTTAACTGCTCCGTCATTAAGGTACTAGCGAAAACATGTTTTCGCTTGGCTTATTGTTTCGCGAGAACTAATATTAAGTAGGGGATGAAGAAAACCCCCTAATTAATAAAGTTTCTCTTTATATAGAAATATTAACATTACAGTAGTAAAAGGTCAAATTTAGCGAAGCTATCGTTTGCTAATGTTTTAAAAATACTCAATAAAGTTAGCTACTTTCAGATATATTTTTTTAAAAGTTCGAAGAACCTTTAAATGATAAAAAATAAAACTAAAAAGCGTGCTTTAAATAACTTTTCATGGGATTGCCGTGACATTGCAATTAAACTTACTAAATATATATGAATAATAATAAAAATCTATTGACAATGAAAATCATAGAGCATATTATATAAACTAAACATATACGAATTATACGTATTGGTATTTCGATGAAGGTGTGAGTGCATGAAAGGATTACATAAAAGTATCTCTATAATAGTTGTAGTAATGACGTTATTATCATTGCTGGTAGGTTGTAGTCCAGTTCAAGAAAAAGGAAAGGTAACACTTCTACATGTTTCATACGATCCTACCAGAGAACTATATCAAGAATATAACATTGCCTTCGTAAAGTATTGGAAAGAAACATCAGGGGAAGATGTAACCATCTTGCAATCTCATGGTGCTTCAGGTAGTCAAGGGAGGACTGTTTTAGATGGGAATCAGGCAGATATAGTAAGTCTAGCATTAGCTTATGATATTGACTCAATTAATAAAAACCAAGAGATTATTAATAAAGATTGGCAAAGTCGTTTGCCAAATAATTCATCACCTCATACTTCTACAATTGTATTTCTCGTTAGAAAGGGTAATCCAAAGAATATAAAAGATTGGGATGATCTAATTAAACCGGAGATAGAGATAATAACGGCTAGTCCTAAAACTTCTGGAGGTGCACGTTGGAATTATCTTGCAGCTTGGGGATATGCTCTTAAAAATAACGGCGGCAATGAAGAAAAAGCAAAAGAATTTATTGAATTAGTTTATAAAAATGTACCTGTACTTGATTCAGGAGCACGAGGATCAACTACAACATTTGTTGAAAGAGGATTAGGGGATGTACTAATTACTTGGGAAAATGAAGCGTATCTTGCTGTTAATGAAATTGATAAAGATGCATTTGAAATAGTCGTGCCATCTATGAGTATATTAGCTGAACCACCAGTTGCTGTCATTGATTCAGTAGTCGATAAAAAAGGAACACGTCAGGTGTCAGAGGCTTATCTTAAATACTTATATAGTACTGAGGGTCAGGAAATTGCTGCTAAAAATTATTATAGACCAGTTAATGAAGATGTAGCAAAAAAATATGCTTCAATTTTTCCAGAAATTATGCTCTTTACTATCGATGAAATTTTTGGAGGATGGACAAAAGCACAACAAAAACATTTTGTGGATGGTGGTATATTCGATCAAATTTATATTAAGTAAAGTGAAAATCTAACAAATATTTCACTTTTGAAAACCTAGAGGTGCTCAATTAACAAAGTATTATTAGTATAACAATTTAGGAGGCAAATTAATGAATTCAACAGTTAAGCCATTTAAACTAAAAGAGCATAGTGTTATACCTGGGTTTAATATTACCATGGGATTTACCTTATCTTACGTAACATTGATAATTCTAATTCCTGTTTCAATGGTTTTTGTAAATAGCTCTGGTATAGGGTGGGTGAATTTTTGGGAGTTAGCAACTAGCCAAAGAGTATTGTCTGCATTAAATGTATCTTTTGGTACTTCAG
Organism: Alkalibaculum sporogenes; assembly: GCF_009362815.1. GTDB lineage: Bacteria > Bacillota > Clostridia > Eubacteriales > Alkalibacteraceae > Alkalibaculum_A > Alkalibaculum_A sporogenes. Next base: position 107,912 of record NZ_WHNX01000003.1, read on the forward strand.
CAATAGCAGCAATAGTAAATGTATTTTTTGGACTTCTTATTGCATGGGTTATTGAAAGATATACATTCCCTGGAAAAAAAATAGTAGATGGATTAATTGACTTGCCTTTTGCATTACCAACTGCAGTAGCTGGTATCGCGCTTACAACACTTTACGCTCCAAATGGGTGGATAGGCCAGCTATTAGCTCCCCTTGGATTAAGAATGTCTTATACACCTTTGGGAATTACTATTGCACTAATATTTATTAGTTTCCCCTTTGTAGTTAGAACAGTTCAACCTGTGTTACAAAGCATAGATTTTGAAGTTGAAGAAGCAGCTATGTGTCTTGGAGCAACAAGGTTGCAAGTATTTAGAAAGATTATTTTTCCTGAACTACTACCTGCATTGATTACTGGTTTTGCCCTTGCTTTTGCTAGAGCTATAGGCGAATATGGTTCAGTTGTTTTTATATCGGGAAATATGCCACTAAAAACAGAGATTGTTCCACTCTTAATTAAAACCCAGTTAGAGCAGTATGATTACGCAGGTGCTACTGCAATTGCAGCAATGATGCTTGTAATATCGTTTTTAATGTTACTAGTTATAAATTTTTTCCAATGGTGGGTAAGCAATAGACATAAGTGATGATAGGAGTGATAAAGTGGCTAAGTATATCCCTTGTGTTAGAGGCACTAATCGAAATAATGTTAAACAAGATCCAATAGCTGTTCAAATCATACTTATTGGAATAGCATTATTGTTTTTTACGCTAATGCTATTGATACCTCTTTTTCTAGTATTTATAAAAGCATTTGAGCAAGGTGCTATGGTGTACTTTGCTGCAATAAGTGAGCCTATGGCTTTAGAGGCTATAAAACTTACATTTATTACAATGGCAATTGTAGTGCCGATAAATACTATTTTTGGATTAGTGGCAGCATGGTCTATAGCAAAGTTTAAATTTAAAGGTAAAAGTTTTTTAATAACAATCATTGATTTACCTTTCGCAATTTCACCAGTTGTTTCAGGACTAATATTTGTCCTATTATTTAGTACTACTCATGGAATTTTTGCTCCATTACTAAATGAATGGGGTATAAGTATAATTTTCACAAGAGCAGCTATTATACTAGTGACACTATTTGGAACACTCCCTTTTGTAGCAAGAGAAATTATTCCCTTAATGGAAGCACAAGGGACTACAGAAGAAGAAGCTGCTCTTACCCTAGGTGCAAGTGGTTTTAAAACGTTTTGCCTTATAACTTTTCCAAATATAAAATGGGCTTTATTATACGGAGTAATGCTCACTGCCGCACGGGCTGCTGGAGAATTCGGTGCAGTGTCAGTTGTATCAGGCCATATAAGAGGGCTTACAAATACAATACCTCTGCATGTGGAGATACTATACAATGAGTATCAATTTTCTGCTTCATTTGCAGTAGCAACACTTTTAACTGGCATAGCATTTATAAATATAATTATTAAAAATATTTCTGATTGGAAAATAAAGCAGCAAAAGATCTAGTTTAATTGTGTAGATAAGGAGCCAAATATCTGCTTGCGATGATATGACGATTCACAACAGAGGTGTAGTGTATTTTTGTAGTTTATAAAAATGAGGGGGGAGCAAGTTATGAGCATCGATATAATAAATATTACAAAATCATTTGATTCCTATGAGGCTCTTGGTGGTATTGATTTAAACATAAAAACTGGAGAATTAATTGCTCTATTGGGTCCGTCAGGTTCAGGTAAAACCACTCTTTTGAGAATCATTGCTGGACTTGAAACTTCTGATGGTGGAAGTATTGTTTTAAATGGTGAAGACAATACAGGAAGAAATACTCAAGATAGAAAGGTTGGCTTTGTATTTCAACATTATGCGCTTTTTAAACACATGACTGTTTTTGAAAACATAGCTTTTGGTTTAAAAGTAAGACCTTCTAAGTTACGCCCTAGTAAAGATGCTATTAATAAAAAAGTTTATGAATTACTAGGGTTGGTGAAGATGGAAGAGTTAGCTAATAGATATCCAGCACAGCTTTCAGGCGGTCAAAGACAGAGAATAGCTCTTGCAAGGGCTTTAGCTGTAGAGCCTAAGGTTTTGTTATTAGATGAGCCATTTGGAGCTTTAGATGCAAAGGTTAGGAAAGATCTTCGTAGGTGGCTACGAAATCTACATAATGAATACCCTATTACAAGTGTTTTTGTGACACATGATCAAGAAGAAGCTCTTGATGTGGCTGATAGAGTTGTGATTTTGAACAAAGGAAAAATAGAGCAAATCGGTACACCTGAAGAAGTATATGATAATCCTGCGAATCCCTTTGTTTATAACTTTCTTGGGAATGTAAATTTATTTCATGGAAGATTACATGAAGGAGTAGTAGAGGTAGGGGCTAATGATTATCAAATAAATACAGATGAAGTAAGGTATAGTCGTCCTCATGATATAGAAATAAAACTAGAAGAGCAAGGGGAAGGATATATTTCTGCTGAGATTGTGTTTATTAGGGCTATTGGGCCAATAGTAAATATAGAACTTAAAAGATTAGATAATGGAGATTATATCGAAGCCGAAATAGCCAAGGAAGTTTATAAGGAACTTGAATTTAAATCAAAGCAAATTGTATATATGAGACCTAAAGATTTTAAAGTGTTTGTACCAGAAGATTATGTAATCTAATGCTACTATAAAGGGGAAGGTAAAATGGAAGGATTTAATCTAGATAAACTAAACGCAGAATACGTACACAAGGAACCTAAAGAGATTATAAAATATATGGTTGAGAGAATAGGTGTTTCAAAAATTACACTGGCCTCAAGTCTTTCTATAGAAGATCAGGTTCTTACAGATATATTATTGAAAGTTAACCCTAAAGCAAGAATTTTCTTTATTGATACAGGTAGGCACTTTCAAAAAACTTACGATCTTATGGATGAGACTATGAAGAGATATAACTTCAACTATGAATTGTATGTACCACAAAGTGAAGAACTAGAAAAGATGGTTGCAGACTATGGGCCAAATTCTTTTTACGAAAGTGTAGAGTTGAGAAAAAATTGCTGTGAAATAAGAAAAGTTCGCCCATTACGAAGAGTACTAACTACTGTAGATGCATGGATTTGTGGTTTGAGAAAAGAGCAATCTCTTACTCGTCAAGATGTAGAAATTTTTGAGTGGGATAAAACACATTCTATTTATAAGATAAATCCTATTGCATACTGGAATGAAAAAGATCTTTGGAATTATATAAAAAGAGAGAATGTGCCTTATAGTGAATTGTATCACGATGGTTTTGCAAGTATTGGCTGCCAGCCATGTACAAGATCCATAAATAAAGGTGATGACCTTCGTAGTGGTAGATGGTGGTGGGAGGATGCTGATAAGAAAGAATGTGGATTACATTGGGATACGGATTTAGAAACAGAGATGATTTATACAGATACTAAGGGGGAAATAAAATGAATCATTTAGATAAATTAGAGGCACAAAGTGTTCATATACTTAGAGAAGCGTATAGGGAATTTAAGAGTATTTGTATGTTATGGTCAATTGGTAAAGACAGTACAGTTCTTTTATGGCTAGCGAGGAAAGCATTTTTTGGCCATGTGCCAATACCTCTAGTACACGTGGACACTCATTTTAAGATACCAGAGATGATTCAATATAGAGACGATCTAGCGTTTAAATGGAAATTAACGATGATTTACGGTGAAAATAGCAAGGCAATACTAGAAAAAAACACTTTTCCTGATGGAAAGATAGATCGTATCAGTTGCTGTAAAGCTTTAAAATCTGAAGCATTGAAAAACACGTTATCAGGAGAATGGGATCGATATATTATGGATCTTACAACAGGAAAATATATACCTGATATAAATAGAGACAGGTATACAGGCGTTATAGTAGGTGTAAGAGCAGATGAAGAAGGTAGTAGATCAAAAGAAAGATATTTTTCACCTAGAGACAAAGAAAATGACTGGGATGTAGGTGATCAGCCGCCAGAATTCTGGAATCAGTATAAAACAGATTTTGCGCCAGGTACCCATGTTCGTATACACCCACTTCTTGACTGGACTGAACTGAATATATGGGAGTATATTGAGAGAGAAAATATACCTATTACTTCACTATATTTTGATAGAGGAAGTGGCAAACGATATCGTTCATTAGGATGTTATCCATGTACTACACCAGTTGAATCAACAGCTACAAATGTAAGTGAAATTATTGAAGAATTAAAAAGTGGTAAATTTGCAAATATTGCAGAAAGATCTGGTCGGGCTCAAGATAAAGATGATGGTGGAGGTCTTGAAACGCTAAGAAGGGATGGGTACATGTAATATGAATACTAGAGAACAGATGAATATTGTAATAGTTGGACACGTAGATCATGGTAAAAGTACTGTAATTGGTAGATTGTTAGCAGATACAGGTTCTCTCCCAGAGGGTAAACTTGAATCTGTAAAGGAATACTGCAAAAAGAATTCTCGACCTTTTGAATATGCTTTTTTATTAGATGCATTGAAAGATGAACAGGCTCAAGGGATCACTATTGATACAGCAAGGTGCTTTTTCAAAACAGAAAGTAGAGATTATATTATTATTGATGCTCCAGGGCATATAGAATTTCTAAAAAATATGGTCACTGGAGCATCAAGGGCAGAGGCTGCGCTTCTCGTAATAGATGCGAAAGAAGGTATAGCAGAAAATTCAAAGAGGCATGGTCATATAGTCGCTATGTTAGGGATTAAGCAAGTAGTTGTACTAGTTAATAAAATGGATTTAGTGGATTTTGATGAGAATGTTTATAATAACATACGTACTGAATTTACGCGATTTTTAAATAAGATAAATATTAATCCAGTAGAGTTTATACCTATGAGTGCTTTTGATGGGGATAATGTAGCCGAAAAATCTTCTCGTGCTAAATGGTATGATGGACCTACAGTGTTAGAACAGTTGGATGTATTCGAAAATAAGAAAGAAAATAGTGAGCTACCACTGCGTATGCCAGTACAAGATATCTACAAATTTACTGGAGAAGGTGACGATAGACGAATTGTAGCTGGTACTATTTTAAGTGGGACTATTCGTACAGGGGATAAAGTGATCTTTTTACCTTCAAAAAAGAAAAGTACTATAAAAAGTATTGAAGGCTTTAATGTAAAGCACAGAGATACTGCTTATGCTGATGAAGCAACAGGGGTAACACTTAGCACTCAAATTTACATACAACCAGGTGAATTAATGGTTAAAGCAGATGAGAAACAGCCATCTCTTAGCTCTTGCTTTAAGGTAAATATATTTTGGGTTGGTAAAGCACCTTTTGTAAAGAATAAAAATTATAAATTGAAAATTGGAAATATGAAAATTGGAGTTAAACTCTTAGAGATATCAAGTATAATAGATGCAGCAGAACTTCAAATAGATACATTTAAGGATCAAGTTGAAAGGCATGATGTTGCAGAATGTATTTTGGAAACAGTAAAACCTCTAGCTTTTGATTCTATTTCAGATATTGATATGACAGGTAGATTTGTTATTGTAGATAATTATGAAATATCAGGAGGAGGAATAATACAACATAGTGTTGATAATGAGAATACCTTAATTAATTATATTGAAGATAGAGAATTTCAATGGGAGAAGGGTACTATCACTTCAGCACAGAGAAATACAGCTTATGGACATAAATCTAAGTTTATCGTTATTACCTCAGGAAATGAAGGTAATGAAAGTAGAATTCAAGACGTAGCTAAAGAGTTAGAAGAAAAATTATTTAAGATGAACTATAATGCTTATTATCTTGGTGTAGGAAGTATTCTACAGAGTATAGCTTCAGATATAGTATTAGACTATAGAGGTAGGGATGAACAGATAAGACATATTGGAGAATTAGCTAGAATTATGACAGATTCAGGACAAATTTTTATTACCACAGTATTTAATTTAGATGATTATGAGGCAGAAAAATTAAAATTATTAAACCAACCGCATGATATTTTAGTTATTAATATAGGGGAATCACCTTTTGACAGTTTTAAGCCAGATGCGTGCATACCTATAGAGGGTTCAGTTGACAGAGTATGTGATATTCTAAAGAATCAGGATATTATCCTTGAGTATTACCTGTAAACATAATTTTAGAGAATAAAGTGAAACTTTATTTTGCAGGGATTTTTCTCAGAAATCTTAGTGCCCGTAGTATGGGATAAAAAGATGGGTCGATTTGTAAATTGACCCATCTTTTTATAATGAGTTTATTGTTTTAACGAGAATATTTAGCTTTATCGCTTTTTCGCGTGCTACCTTTATAGGAACTCTTTGCTTTGCCCTTTCTATCCTCATAGCGTGAGGTAGCTTTGAGCGGTGCATGTTTTCGTGAATTTACTGTTTTTATTTCAGACGCTGTCTCTATTAATGGATAAGGGTGATCTTCAACTAGGGTTATGGATTTAGCTATTAACTTTTCAATACCTTTGAGCAAAGGTTTTTCTTCTTGATCACAAAATGAAATAGCAATTCCTCCAAGACCTGCTCTTCCAGTACGACCTATCCTATGTACATAGGTTTCTGGAACTTCTGGTAAATCGAAATTAAACACATGAGATAACTCCTCGACATCTATTCCACGGGCAGCTATATCTGTTGCTACTAATATTCTGGTTTTTCTCTCTTTAAAATTATTAAGGGCCAGTTGTCTCGCATTTTGAGACTTATTTCCATGAATTGCTTGAGATTGTAGGCCTGCTTTTTCTAAAGACTTAACTATTCTATCTGCTCCATGTTTTGTCCTAGAAAATACCAAGGCAGAGACGATAGATTTATTCTTTAGTAAGTGTATAAGTAATTGGGTTTTATTTTTTTTATTAACATAATATACTGTTTGTTTTATTAAATTAACTGTAGAAGCAACAGGTGTGATTTGTACTTTTATTGGATTTTTTAGTATAGAGTCTGCAAGTTTTGCAATTTCGTTAGGCATAGTAGCTGAAAAAAACATTGTTTGCCTATCATAAGGAATATACTTAATGATTTTTCTTACATCGTTAATCATTCCCATATCAAGCATAAGATCTGCCTCATCAAGTACGAAATACTTTATACTATTTAAACGGATAAACTTTTGATTTATTAAATCTAAGAGTCTTCCAGGTGTAGCTACTAAAATATCCACTCCTTTTAATAAAGCGTTAGTCTGGGGATGCTGTGATACACCACCATAGATAACTGTAGTTTTAAGACCTAAATATTTTCCGTAAGCACAAAAACTATCGTGGATTTGAATTGCTAACTCCCTAGTAGGGGCTAATACTAATGCTTTTATTTGTCTTGGTCCTTTTGTATTGATTTGATCATTTGATAGACCTTGTAGTATAGGTATTGCAAAAGCAGCAGTTTTACCTGTGCCTGTTTGAGCACATCCAAGTAAATCCATTCCTTCTAGTAAAGGTGGAATAGCTTTAGCTTGTATTGGTGTTGATGTTGTATAACCTTCGTTCTTTAAGGCCTTTTCAATAGGCTTAATTAAATTTAAGTTTTCAAATAACAATATAATTTCTCCTTTTAGTTAAACAATATTTACATATAGAGTAGAAAATTTTAAAATATATAAGATTATCCTGCGTTTTCACTTTATTTATCAAAACAACCGCCAGTTTTAGTGTTCTTATAGGCTTTTTTAGATCCTCCACTTGAATTTTTAATGTTTGCAGTAGGCTTTGTATTAGTATTGACCCTCTTACTATTTTGTTTCTTTTTTTCTTCAATTAATATTTTCATTCGTTTAATATTTTCAGTAGACATATGTTTGAACTCCTTTACCTTCCTATATGATAATTACATATTTTTTATTGTTTGCATAATTTATTGCGAATATTTTATAAATTTGTTGTTTGATTAACTAATATAACTACTCGTTAAATGTACTTATACCTATATAAAATAATATATAGACAAAAATTTTACCAAACAATTCTATTTTTACATGAGTGTTTATAGATGATATGCTTATATAAAGATGTTTTCCAAGGCTGATATCTGAGATCTTAAGTTTTTCGAAGATACAGAATTTTACAATAGAGAATATGCATTTCATTTAAAAGTATAACTTAATAAACCAGATATGTATATAAGTAATTATATAATTTCTTAATCTATGTGTTTAATAATAAAATTGCAAGATAATCTTGAGAAAAATAGCAATGGTTATAGCTACAAAGAAATTACAAATTTACACTAATTTATTATTATGTATGATATAATATGCGAAACAGCAGATTGGCTCGCAGAATTCAAGTCATTTTCCGTGCTTGCACGAGAAAAGGAAATGAATTCTATGAGCAAGTGCCAACGACCAAAACAGCGAAGCTGTTGAGGTGAAGTCTGCAGCAGATTGGCTCGCAGAATTCAAGTCATTTTCCGTGCTTGCACGAGAAAAGGAAATGAATTCTATGAGCAAGTGCCAACGACCAAAACAGCGAAGCTGTTGAGGTGAAGTCTGCAGCAGATTGGCTCGCAGAATTCAAGTTATTTTCCGTGCTTGCACGAGAAAAGGAAATGAATTCTATGAGCAAGTGCCAACGACGGTCACAGCGAAGCTGTTGAGGTGAAATCTGCAGCAGATTGGCTCGCAGAATTCATATCATTTTGCGTGCTTGCACGAGAAAATAGGGGGAAGTTATTTGTTTAATAAACTTATTAAAAGCTATAGATTAAGAAAAAGCAGAAAACTTATTATAGCAATGAAAAGTTTAGAAAATATACCTGATGGAGTTTTTTGGGTAGATAAAAATAGACAAATCATGTATGTTAATAGTTCAGCCTGTAAAACATTAGGGTACAGTAAAAGTGATTTGATGGCAATGACGGTAGGTGAAATTGACGGCTCAGAAGAGTATAAAGAGATAGAAAATTATAAACAATTACAAAATGATATTAAAGAGGGAGAAATAACTCATTTTACCACATACCATAAGCATTCAGATGGACATTTAATTCCCGTAGAAATAGTATCTGCTAGTATCGAATTAGGAGAACAAGATATGGGATTAGCTATAGTAAGGGATATTACAGAGCGAATTAAACTTGAAAATGAAATAAATAACGCTTACATCCATTTATCACTTTTAAATCAAATATACGAGTTCAGTGAGACTAATATAGAAGAATTAGATATTCAGAGTTTATTAAATCAAACTATCGGGCTACTGCAAAAAGAATTTAAGGGTAGTGGTATCGTATTTCATTTATATAATGATTGTCGCAATGAATTAATTTTGTATGATAGCATAGGTTTAGAGAAAGAAATAAAAAGTAAACTAAAAACTTTACCTAAAGAGTTTATTAGGAAATCGAATATAGATTATTCATACAGTTTTAATTATAATGAATTTATTACAGAGGAGGAATTAGCGCTTTTAATTAATAGTGATTATTTAAACTCCACATTTTCTCCTATTTTCGTCAATAAAAAGTTTTATGGTGGAATTAGTATACTTAACAAAGACAGTCAGTTTATCAATGTAAAGAATAAAGAACTAGTCGCATCAGTATGTACACAATTAAGTACAATAATTAAGAATCTACAACTTAGAATCACTTTAAACGATGAGCTAGATAAACATAAAAAGACAGGAGAAATGCTCAAAGAAGTTAATGATGAATTAGAAAAGTCTGCTTACTTAGATCAGTTAACTAATGTATGGAATAGAAGGTATCTTTTAAATAATGTCAATGCTCAAATAGATATGATTAATAGCCAACAAAGTAAAATAGCGCTCTTGCTGCTTGATATTGATTATTTTAAACATATTAACGATAACTTCGGTCATAAGGTAGGTGATGATGTTCTTATTGAATTTGCAAATCTAATAAAAAATCAGATTCGCAGTAGTGATATATTAACTCGTTGGGGTGGAGAAGAATTCCTAGTTTTAGCTCCTCATATGAATGCACATGATGCTATGCAATATGCAGAGAGACTTAGAAAATCCGTGGCAGAACATAAATTTAGTATTATAGGTTCAATGACTGTAAGCATTGGAGTTGCAGAATTAGTAGAATTTGAAAGTTTAGATTGTTGGATAAATAGAGTTGATAGTGCACTATATATAGCTAAGGATTCAAATAGAAATAAAGTAGTATTAAGTGAAGTATAATAAAGCTGCTATAACTTTAATAAGTATAGCAGCTTTGTTGTATTTACAGAGTTATTGAGTCTTAGCCTTAGTTGGTATAAGTCTATAGGATTGAACTAACACGGTAGGGATTAGTGACCCTAATACAATAATAAACCATTTATATGAATCCAGGGGCATCGTTCCTATAACTGTATTGAAAAATGGAACATACACTACTATTAGCTGAAGCAAAACAGAACTTACTAATGCTCCTATTAAATATGGATTTCTAAGTAGACTTTTATCTATACCAAAGCTATTTTTATGTCTAACATTAAATATATGAAAAAGTTGTCCAAAAGCCATAGTAGAGAAAGTCATGGTTCTACATATTTCAATTGAATAACCTTGAGAGATACCATAAACAAAGACTGCTAATGAGCCAAGACTTATTAATATTCCGTTTCCAGCTATTTTTAATAGAAATTTTTTATTTACTATAGAAGCTTTCGGATCTCGAGGTTTTCTCTGCATAATATCTGATTCTCCAGGTTCCCAAGCTAGAGACATTGCTGGCAGTATATCTACTACCAAGTTTAACCAAAGAATCTGAAGAGCTAAAATCGGCATTGGTAACCTAAATATAATGGTTAAAAGTACTGCTAAGATTTCAACTACATTACAAGAAAATAAAAAATATACAAATTTTTCTATATTTTCAAAGATAACTCTACCTTCTTTTACTGCATCGACGATAGTTGAGAATTTATCATCGGTGAGAATCATGTCAGAGGCATCTTTAGCTACTTCAGTACCTCTTATTCCCATTGCAATACCAATATCAGCTCCATTTAAAGCAGGGGCATCATTGACACCATCTCCCGTCATTGCAGTTACTTGGTTATCTATGTTTAAAGCTTTTACAATCTGAAGTTTATTTTCAGGTGAGACTCTAGCAAAAATTGAAGTAGTCATGATTTCTTTTGCCAATTGATCTACAGACATATTATCCATTTCTTTGCCTGTTATTACTTTAGTAGCATTTGATATACCGACTTTGTCTGCAATTATTCTAGCTGTTTTAGGATGGTCTCCAGTAATCATAATTACTCTTATACCAGCATCTTGTGTTTCTTTAATAGCTTGTTTAACATCTTCTCTAGGAGGATCAATAATTCCTGTAAAACCAAGTAAGTCTATACCTTTTGTCATATGGATACGCATAGATTCTTCAGAACCATTTCCATCGTACCCTTTTATCTCCGCAATAGCTAAAACTCTCATCCCTTTTTCAGCAAAACTTTCGTTTACACCTGTTAATTCTTTAATTTTATCGTTGTCAAAGTTTGCCAAGTCTATAAGAACATCAGGTGCACCTTTAAGATACATTGTTTTAGTTCCGTCTTCATGCATGTAAGCGGTAGCCATGAATTTCTCTTTAGAACTAAATGGAATTTCTCCGATTCTTTTATATCCATTTTTTTCAAGTATAGATTTTTCTATAGAAGCTTTTTTTCCTAGTACTATTAATCCACCTTCAGTAGGATCACCAATGACACGATATTCATTATTTTCATTTACAATGGTAGCATTGCTACAAAGTACTCCCGCGATAATTAAGGAGTTTAAGCTTGATTCTGATTTAGGCTCAATGACATTACCATCCTCAGAGATATCTCCCTTAGGAACATATCCCAAACCTTCTATTTCGTATTGTTTTTTATCAGAAGTATAAACAACTTTAACTGTCATTTGGTTCTCTGTTAATGTACCTGTCTTATCTGTGCAGATTACCGTTGTCGAGCCTAGTGTTTCAACAGCTGACAGGCTTTTAACCAACGCGTTATGAGTTGACATAGTTTTCATACCTACTGCAAGGGTAATAGTAGATACAGCAGGTAAAGCTTCTGGAATAGCAGCAATAGCTAAAATAACCCCTATCTTAATAACTGAGTAGATTTCATCTCCAGATAATATTCCTACGATGGAAACTACTAAAGCTACAAATGCAGCGAAAATTATAAGAGCTTTTCCAAGGCGATCTAATTGTATTTCAAGGGGAGTAGAACTCTTTTCATTGTTATTGAGCATATCACTTATTTTACCAATTTCTGTATCCATGCCTGTTGCAGTTATTATTGCATAAGCATTACCACGAGTGGCAGCAGTTCCTGTATAAACCATGTTTTTTCTATCTCCGATAGTAGTGTCGTCTTCTGCCAAAAAATCGTGTTCTTTTTCAACGGCTTCAGCTTCACCAGTTAAAGCTGACTCAATAGATGCAAAGTTTTTACTTTCAATAATTCTTGCATCTGCTGTTATAGAATCGCCTGTTTCTATAAATATTAAATCGCCAAATACAAGTTTTGAAGATTCAATTTCAATAATTTCAGAATCTCTTTTTACTTTAGATACTGTTTTTATCATATTCTGAAGTGATTCTACAGATTTTTGAGCTTTATATTCTGAAATAAAGCCTGATAACACAGCTATAACTACTGCTACGATTATTGCAAAACCCTCAATAGGGTCTCCCATTAGAAAGGAAACAACAGAAGCTAAAATAAGAAGATATACAATTATATTATTTATATTATCAAATAAAATTTTCAATACAGAAATCTTTTCACCTGATTCTATAATATTAGCGCCAAACTCACTTAATCTTTTTTGAGCTTCTTCTGAACTTAAGCCTGAGTCTAGATTAGAATTAGTATGTCTAACGATTTCGTCAATTGACATGGTATAAGGGTTTTTGATTTTGCTGTTCATAGAATTCTCCTTTTTAGATTAATTATTTACATAGATAAATTTTATTTAAAATATTTAATTTGATATTTATTGATTAATAAAAATATGTATATATGATACACGTAAAATGAGATATTTAAGCAACTTATTCAATTGTAAAACAAAATATTAATTAAGGCTAGCGCCACATTTAGAACAAAAATGATTATCACCAGAATATTTTGAATTGCATTTATTACAAAATTTTGTCGGCAGTGGATTTTTTGATGTATGGGCTAGTTCACTAGTAATAATGCCAGTAGGTACAGCTATAATTCCATATGCAATAATCATTAGTAAGCTGGAGAGTATTTTACCTAAAGGAGTTTGAGGAGAAATATCTCCATAGCCTACTGTGGAAATCGTGACAATAGCCCAATACATAGATTCTGGGATATTATCAAAACCATTTTCAGGCCCTTCAATAATATACATCATTGAGCCAACAATAATGACTATAAATAGTATTGTAAAGAGAAAGACGCTAATTTTGGCTTTACTAGCTTTAAGTGCACGAAGTAATTGACTGGATTCATCAATATAGCGCCCCATTTTTAAAATGCTGAATAATCTAAGTAATCTAAAAACTCGTATAACTACGAGGAAACGCATTTGAGGTAATACAAAAGCTAAATATGTTGGTATAATAGCTAACAAATCAATAATTCCAAAAAAACTAAAGAGATAAGTAAATCTCTTTTTAACAACTAAAAGTCTTAGTATATACTCTATAGTGAAGATTATTACAAAGAACCAACCTAATATTGTTAACAATGTTCCATAAGAAAATCTAATGATATCTACACTTTCAGCAATAATTACAATACTATTTGCGACAATTATAAGTATTAATACAATATCAAAGGCTTTTCCTGCTGGAGTTTCAGTTCCAAATATAATATTACGAATTATATCTTTTATTCTTTTGTAGTTCATTGTTTAGCGGCTCACCTTGCTTTCTATATTTGCAACGTTATAGCATTACATACAATTTTAATTCTATTATAAATACTCGAATTAGTCAAAGGCAGGAAGAAGAATTGATTTCCATGATGCTCATATTGACGAAACAAGTAAACTATTTATATTGTATAATAATACTTAACTTTTTAGAGTTAATACAGCAATAGATTTAACAGTAGAGAGTAATAATTTTGAGTTATAATATTTCATAGTAGGACAATAAAAATTTGTATATAATAAATTGAATAGAGTGATTTAGCAATAGGAAATAGGGTAAGTATGCTTATTATAGAACATTGTAGATATTGGAGGAAAATAAAATGAGTAGTTTGATATATAGTTTTTTTGCAGGAATTTCTACTTCATTAGGTGTAATTTTATTGATTGTTTTTGGGAAACCAAGTGAAAAAATGTTGGCTACTTTACTAGGTTTTGCGGGAGGAATAATGCTTGCAATTTCAGTGTTTGAACTTATGCCGGAAGCAGTATTTTTAGGATCTATGACTAGCGCTGTTATAGGATTTATCCTGGGATGTTTAATGATGTCTTTATTAGATAAAATTATACCTCATTCACATCTATCAGCTCATGATAACCTTGTAGTAGAGAACCCTGAGAAAATCAAGGCTGTCCGTAATCCATTGTTAAGAACTGGATACTTAATTCTCTTTGGAATTGGACTTCATAATCTTCCTGAGGGTTTGGCTATTGGTGCAGGTTTAGAAGCTAGTCCAGAGGCAGGATTATTTATTGCCATTGCTATTGCAGTACATAATATCCCAGAAGGTTTAGCTATGGCCGGGCCACTAATGGCTGGAGGGTTACCACCTAAGAAAATATTTTTATTTACACTTATAGCTGGTTTAATGACGCCTATTGGAGCAGCAGTAGGCTTAGTATTCTTTAGCATATCTCCTGTGTTTATAGGAGGCTCTTTAGCTTTTGCTGCTGGAGCAATGATTTATATAGTTAATGATGAGCTTATTCCTCAAGCAAATTCAATGAGTAGTCACCATGGTAATGCAGGGATTATAGCAGGCCTTTTGTTGGGATTTGTTTTTCTTTAGATAAAGAGACTTAAATCCGTATTTGTTCTATCATTCTGTCTTTTTCATACACAATAGCATTTTTACCACAATCTTTAGCATCGAAAAGAAGTCTATCTACTCTTTGTAACAAAGATTCAGCATTATCATTTTTTCTTAGTGTCACAAGTCCAAAACTACAAGTAATATTTTCTCCTTTGTAATGTTTTGAGTTTTGAATACAAAGCCTCATCCGTTCCATCATTTCCATTGCCTGATGTTTATCTGTATGAGGTAGGAGTATTACGAATTCATCACCACCCCATCTAGCGAAAATATCAGTGTTTCGAATTATTTTTTTTATTGTGTCCACTATATTTTGAATAACATTATCGCCAATAAGATGACCATATCCATCGTTAATCCTTTTAAAGTCGTCTATATCAAACATAACTAAAGATAAGGTGCACTCATCATTTTTGTAATGATTAACCCATTGATCGAGTTCTTCGTTAAATTTAGTTCTATTATAGATATCAGTTAAAGGGTCGGTTATAGAAACTCTTAGAAGTTCTTTGCTATCTGCAAACTGTTTCCTCTTATAGAAATTGGTCAGATATGCACCTATGTTGCAGTAAATAATAGTAATTAGATTATACGAAAGAAGTTTTAAGAACATAAAGGTTTCAATAGATTGTATACGTTTTAAGTGAAATATAAAAAAAGATAAAATTAATAAAATTGATGTGATTTGTGAAAATATAAGTTTGTTTGGAGTAATATAAATAGCTAAAGTTATAATAATAACACTGATAGATAACAAGTAAGAAAGGGAATCGTAATGATTAATAATCACTAAGAAACCGATGATAGCTAATAGTTCATAAGCTGTTATAATATAAACTAAGTTGTTTGAATTATTAAATTCCTTTAATTTTAAAAATATAAGTATAGAAATAACTAAAAACAGGACCCTGATGAATAATATAATAATTAATGAAGATAAGTTTTTAATAGCAAAGTAATCAGATACGAAAAAAATCATATATATAATTCCAAATATAAGAACAAGGGGTCCAATAAATTTTTCATAACGTTTCATGTCATAATTTAAAAATTCTATTTCCAGATCCTTGTCTACAAACTCAGCAAAAATAGATATATCATGTTTTTTAGTATTGTCCACTTATAAGTCACCTCGTTTAACTATAACTTTCATGCTTTTTTAATATTATATCTAAAAATATAATATTATAATATATTTTTTTGATATTATATAAAGATTATTAATATTAATTTTCGAATATAATATCCCTTAAATTTTTTAATTATAAAATATCTGTAATAACTCTAGCTCATTATATTATATTGTGACATTAAAAAAAGCCCCAAACTCTAAGTTTGCGGCAACATAAAAACTGAAATGGGTTTACTTCAGGATATGTGTAGATTAATATATTTTTAAAATCTATAGCGGCCTAATTTATTCGTCTTTCTTTAACTCTTCTTCTGTGTTTTCTTCGTCAAACCGTTTCTTTTTCTTAGTTCTTCTTCTCAGGTTGATGAGTACATTTGTCAGAAGATTTCCTATCATAACGGCTATCATCATCAGAATCAGGATGATATATCCAAGTTCTTCATGCCCGTCCAGGTTTTCAAACTGAATCTTCAAGGAATAATAAGTGATGACGAACACTCCAATCACGCTTGGGATATACCATACCCATTTCTTTCTGACATATCTTGAAAGAAGAAGGGACATCACTACGCCTGCGGCTATAAGAGCCAGTACTGTAATTACTACTCTATCCATATCTGTACACTCCTTTTAATTTCTTTTTATATAGCCCTTAATCATTATAATCAAAACGAGATTTAATAGCATGGTATTTATTTTTTCTTCTGCTTTTTATATTTCAAAGAAGTATCTTACTGCATTACGGTTATCTGATTGTTCTCCTTTTTCTCGTAATGCATTCCTACAATCAAATAGAGTGTCTTCAAGTTTTTTCTCTTTATTATTTAAATATAGATAATAACTTATAGCTTTATCATCAACTACCTGTACTGATTCTCTATACTTATCTTACAATCAAAAAAAAAGGAAGCCCTCGAGAACACCTAAAATACGCAATTCTCAAGGGCTTATACATTTATTTTATTGTCAGCAGAGCAACTGTCTCCACATGAGGAGTTTGTGAAAACATATCTACAGATTTCAACCTTGTAACGGTATACCCAGCCTGTAAAAAATAAGGTAAATCTCGTGCTAAAGAAGTAGGTTTGCAGGATACGTAGATATATGCTTTGGGTTGGAAATTTATTATTTTACTTATTGCTTTTGGATGTATGCCATCTCTAGGTGGGTCTAAGATAATAATATCCGGAGATTCTTTAATATTGTCCAACAAATCTAGTACATCTCCCGAATAAAATTCGCAATTATCTATTTTATTTAGTTTAGCATTTTCTCTTGCAGCTACAACAGCTTCTTCCACTATCTCTATGCCTATAACTTTATCCGCATTAGAGGATAATACTTGAGCAATAGTACCTGTTCCACAGTATAAATCGTAAATAGTATTATGTCTTATTGTACCTACAAATTCTTTTACTGTAGAGTACAACTGCATTGCGCCAATTGTATTAGTTTGAAAAAAGGAGTAAGGGGTAATCTTGAAAGATAGATCAAATAACTTATCGTAAATGAAATCTTGTCCATATAGCAATTTTGATTTGTCACTTTGGACAATATCAGCCATACTTTCATTTGTGGTATGGATAATACCTTTAATGCTTCCTAGTAAGGGAAGGTTAAGTATACTATTAACTAAATCATCTTCATGTAACTGACCTTGAGAGCTAGTAACAAAGTTGATTAGAATATCACCAGTCATTATACCTTTTCGTACCACCAAATGTCGAAGAAAACCTTCATGGCTTCTCTTATGATAGTAAGTATAATTATGATGACTAGCAAAATTAAGAACACTCGTTAGGATAATTCTGAAATCATTATCTACTAAGAGGCACACACTAGTATTTACTATATCATACATACTACCTCTCTTATGAAGACCAAGAGTTAGAGGACCATCTTTATACTCATCTCCAAATGAAAACTCCATTTTGTTACGGTATTCAAAAGTTTTTTTTGAACCTTCAACACCTTCATATATATCTTCTAAATGAAAGTCCTTAAGAATATCTAGTATGAATTTCTCTTTTAGTAATAGTTGATCCTCATAGTTTAGGTTTTGATAAGAACAACCACCACATTCCTTAAATACTGGACATGGACCATCAACTTCATTAGGTGCTTTTTCTAAAATTTCTAGAAGTATTGCATCAACTTTATCACCTTTTTTCTTCTTTATTTTAACACGGAGCTTTTGTCCAGGAATGCTATTCTTAATGATAATTTTTTTATTGTTTTCTATATATGCAATTCCTTTATTTGGAAATTTTATATCGTCAATTGTAATATCAATGGTTTCACCTTTTTTTACCATGATTTCCTCCTTTAAAGAATAGTAGTATTATAGTATAATAACATAAGTAAGTAAAAAAAAAATTAACAGTTTTACAAAATAATCGTTGAATTTTATTTTATATAGTATAAAATAGCTTTATAGGAAAGGGGACTTTCATTTTGAACTTAAAATCCCATATTATCTTGGCCAATCATACAGCAGATATTATTGAAGATCAAATTGATATTAAACTAGACCGAGATACATTAGAGTTAGGTGCAGTATATCCTGATCTTCACATTAGAAAAAGAGTAAGGATACATAATCTTAAACAAGTCTATAATAATTATTTCATGCAAACTGAAAATATAATAAATAAAAATAAGAATAAATGGGGTATATCATTTTCATTAGGAATGCTATCCCATTATGTGTGTGACTCTTTCTGTTTAGCACATAATATGAAGATGAGATCTATTAATGATTTTAAGGTTCATCGAAGGTATGAAAATAAATTATCCGAAGTTGTTCATAGCTACAAATTAGACGATAATGTGAAACATAGAATAAATGAAAATTTTGAACGATGCATGGATTTTGATATTTACGATTTTTTAGGTGAGACTCAAACTGGTTATATACAGAATGCAAACTTTAAAACCTTTGAAAATCAGTATAATAAGGATATTGAACACTCTATTTTTTGTAGCGCAATAGTTATGGTGGGTTTTATATATGAACTTGAAAAAGCTCAAAGTCCAGCAGTAGAGATATTGTATACTTTATAACTAATATAAATTAAATTTAATAAAATATAAAATTATCTGAATTGTGAAGATTTCTAGTCTAGACCTAGAAGTCTTTTTTTAAAATCATAATGTACTCTAATCCAAGTATAATATAACGTATATATGCTATTAATTACGCATTAACAGACTAAGACTCAACCCCTACTGAATAAATTTTCACTTTATTTTGCATTTTATAGCTATTGTATTATAATAAAATATGACTGTTGAGGTGAAGAGATGAATATAATTGATTTTCATTGTGATACTGTACAAAAAATTTTTCATATAGGTAATGAGAACTTGTATGAAAATTCATATTCTGTTGACATAAAAAAAATGATTAACAGTAGAGTAACTGCTCAATTTTTCGCTTTGTTTTTAGATAGAGAATTAATTAAAGATAAGAAATACAATATTTACGACTATACAAAAGAGTTCTATAAAGTGTACTCATCTCAAATTAAAGCTAATGAGGAGTATATTAGTTTAGCTAATAATTATAGAGACTATGAAGAAAATATGAAAGAAGGTAAAATGTCGGCATTCTTGACTATAGAAGAAGGCGATTTTCTTGAAAATAGAATTGAAAGACTAGATGAATTCTACAAACTAGGTCTTCGTTTAATTACATTGACATGGAATTATGAGAACTGTATAGGTTATCCAAACTCTATGAATACAAATTTGATGTCAAAAGGGCTAAAACCATTTGGGTTTGAAGTGATTGAGAAGATGAACGAGTTAGGAATAATTATAGATGTATCACATTTGTCAGACGGTGGCTTTTATGACTGCATAAACCATTCAAAGACGCCTGTCATTGCATCCCACTCTAACGCAAGAGAAATTACGTGTGTCCCAAGAAATATCACAGATGATATGATGAAAGAATTAGCAGATAAAGGTGGGATAATGGGAATTAATTTTCATCCTCATTTCCTAGGAAATGATAATGTTAGTAAAATAGATCACATGATAAAACACATAAAACATATTAGAAATAAAGCAGGAATTGACGCATTAGCATTAGGTTCCGATTTTGATGGCATAGAAGGCGAACTTGAGATTGCCAATATTGGTGAGTTAGGAAAACTAATGATTGAACTAGAAAAGTCAGGATTTTCTCCAGTTGAAATTGAAAAAATATGTAGTCTAAATGCAGAGAGAATAATAATTGAGTGTTTAAAATAGGAGTGAGTTTAATGCGTAAAAATATTATGCAAGCAAATAGAGTCGTTATTAAGATTGGAACATCTTCAATTACTTATGTGAATGGTAATATTAATCTTAAAAAAATGGATCAATTAGTAAGAGTGATTTCAGATTTGCAGAATAGCGGTAAAGAAATTGTAGTTGTTTCATCAGGCGCAGTAGGCGCTGGAATGGGTAGAATAGGTATTATAGAAAGACCGAAAGAACTTAATATGAAACAAGCATTAGCGGCAATCGGGCAAGCAATTCTTATGGAATTGTATCAAAAGTTTTTTGGTGAATACAATAGAAAAATTGCTCAAATTCTACTTACAAGAGATGTTTTTTGCAGTAAGATCAAGGAAAATAATGCATTTAATACAATGAGTACGTTACTTTCAATGGGAGTAATACCAATTGTAAACGAAAATGATACAGTTTCAACTAGTGAGATCGAAGGGGATAGAATAGGGGATAACGACACTTTGTCAGCTATGGTAGCTGGATTAGTAGAAGCAGACTTATTATTAATTCTCTCTGATGTTGAAGGCCTATGTGATACAAACCCATGTAAGAATCCTAATGCAAAGCTGATTTCTCATATAGATAAACTTTCTGAAGAAATATTAAGCCTTGCCGAAGATTCTAAGAATGAATTTGGGACAGGTGGTATGATAACAAAACTAAACGCTGCAAAAATTGCTTCAAAAAAAAATATTCCCACAATACTTACTTGCTCAGATGATATTCAAAATATTTATGATGCTTTAGATGGTAAAGAAATTGGGACGTTTATTAGTGCTAAAGCGAATGAGGTGTAAATTTGATAAGAAGGTTTTCAAAATACTATAAACCACATTTGAAATTATTTTCATTAGATTTTGGATGTGCGTTAATTATGTCTGTACTAGATCTAATATTTCCAGCTCTAGTAGCAATAGTAATAGATAAGGCAATACCTCAAAGAGATTTGTCCTTGTTGTATACTATAGCTATTGTAATAATGGGACTATATATTATTAGAACAATATTGAATTATATTGTCACATATTGGGGACACGTGCTAGGTGTTAGAATAGAGTCTGATATGCGTAGTGATTTATTTAATCATATACAAAAATTATCATTTAATTACTTTGATAATACTAAGACAGGACATATAATGTCACGTTTAGTTAACGATCTATTTGATATAGCTGAGTTTGCACATCATGGACCAGAAGATATATTCATAACTAGTATTACCCTTGTAGGAACGTTTATTATAATGCTTACAATTAACTGGCAATTGGCTTTAATCATATTCTTACTAGTACCTGTAATGCTTGTTTTTACTATCTTTAAAAATAAAAAAATGCGTAAGGTATTTAGAGAAATGAGAATAAAATTAGCTGATATTAATGCACAAATAGAGGATAGTATTTCAGGAATTAGGGTAGTTAAATCCTTTGGTAATGAATGGTATGAAGAAGAAAAATTTGATCTTGGTAATAATAGTCATAGAGTAACAAAAGAAGAATCTTATAAAGTGATGGGTGAATTTTATAGCGGGATAGGTTTTTTTTCAAATCTACTGCATTTAATAGTAGTTTTCTTTGGTGGATTATTCGTGATTAATAATCAAATTAGCATTGGTGTATTAGTACAATTCCTATTATATATTTCTATATTTTTAGAACCTATTAAAAGGATAGCAAATTTTATTGAAACATATCAAAAAGCAGGAGCAGGCTTTAATAGATTTATAGAAACCCTAGACGTAAATCCTGATATTATCGATAGACATGATGCAAGAAGTGTAGGTAAATTGTCTGGTGATATTGAATTTAAAAATGTGAATTTCAATTATAGTGATAATGAAACAGTATTAGAAAATATAAACCTAAAAATTGATGCAGGAGAAACTATAGCTTTTGTAGGGCCATCAGGTGCAGGTAAAACTACTATATGTAGTCTAATACCGAGATTTTATGAAGTGACTGGAGGAAGTATTCTTTTAGATAATGAAGATATTCGTGATATTACAATGAGAAGCCTTCGAGATAATATTGGAATTGTACAACAAGATGTATTTCTGTTTTCAGGAACTATTAGTGAAAATATAAAATACGGAAAAACAATTGCTACCCAAGAAGAAATAATAAATGCGGCGAAGTTGGCGAATGCTCATGAGTTTATAATAAAGCTGCCAAATGGTTACGATACTCATACAGGGGAGCGAGGAGTGAAATTATCAGGTGGACAAAAACAGAGAATTTCTATTGCTAGGATTTTTCTTAAAAACCCTCCTATTCTAATATTAGATGAAGCTACTTCAGCTTTAGATAATGAGAATGAAAAGATTATACAAAAATCTTTTGAACGGCTTTCTAAGAGTAGAACATCTTTAATCATCGCACATCGACTTGCAACTATTCAAAATGCTGATAGGATTGTAGTTTTAACAGATGAAGGAATTAAAGAACAAGGGACCCATATAGAATTAATGGAATTAGGTGGAATGTATAAATCCCTATACGATGCGCAGAAGTTAACGTGATTTCGGTAGTTTACATCTAATCAAGTTTTAATACATGACGTTTAGATCTAAATACTTGCATTAATTTTAATTAAAGATATATAATATATAAAGAAGAAGTGTGAGAGGTGGACGGATATGAAATATTTAATAATAATTGCTACGACTATAGTATCAGCTGCATTAATGGTAATGGGTATGCTTTATGTTATAGATCAAAAACAACAAGAAAAAATCGGTGGTAAGTTAATTAAAGTAGATTACAAATTTTCAAAAGAGTTTAATGTTTAATTTGACGATTATAACCACAAGAAACACGCTTTGCGAGTTTCTCGCGGTTAACGCGGTAGTCGCCAAATATCTGCAAGCAGCCACTTGGCTCATTACTTCGCGATAATAACAATAAAAATGACCCGTTTAGGGTCATTTTATTTATATGGTATAAGTTTCTTTTCAATATAAGCAATAATTTGATACATAACCCCTGCAGCTAATGACAATATCAGAATACTGGTCATAACGAGATCTAATTGAAATACCTGACTACCGTAAACAATTAGATAGCCAAGACCCGCTTTTGAAACTAAGAATTCTCCCATAATTACTCCTACCCATGATAAACCAACGTTGATCTTTAATGCATTGGTAATCGTTGGATAGCTAGCAGGTAAAACTACTTTAGTTAAGATTTGCAACTTTGTAGCACCAAAAGTTTTAACTAAGGTTATTTTAGCTTCATCTACGTCAGTAAAGCCACTGTAAACACCACTAATAGTTACGACAAGAGAAATTAATACAGCCATTACAATTATTGCCACTGGACCGGCTCCAACCCAAACGAGTATTATAGGGCCTAAGGCAACTTTTGGTAAGCTGTTTAACACCACTAAGTAGGGGTCAGCCACCTTTGAGATGAAAGGAGACCACCATAATATAATAGCTATGACGGTTCCTAAAATAGTGCTGGTTGTAAAGCCAATAATAGTTTCTAATACGGTAGTAAAAAGATGTTTGAACAATGTTCCCTCTGTAAACAAATTTACTAATGTTTTTAAAACTCTAGTAGGCTGACTAGTTATAAAAGAGTCTATCCATTGTAACTCAGCGGCAACCTCCCAAAAGATAATAAAAAACACGAGGAGAATAGTCCTAGTAGCGATTACATTAAATCGATTAGTCTTTAATTTTTTAATATACTGTTCATGTTCCTTAGAAAAATTTTTTTCAGACATGTACATCAAGCTCCTTCCATATTTCATTATAATAGTTCATAAATTCAGGAGCATTTCTGTTTTGGGTAGGTGAGTGATCAGTAGATGTCAGCTTTATATCAAAAATTTGCTTTATTACAGCAGGTCTTTTTGTGAGTACAATTATGCGATTTGCTAGTGAAATAGCTTCAGTCAAATCATGGGTAACCATTATAGCTGTTTTTTTTTCTTTTTTAATGATTGATCCAATATCGTCTGTTACTGCCATTCTTGTTTGATAATCTAGTGCAGAGAAAGGCTCATCTAGCAGCAGTATTTCAGGATTTATTGCTAATGTGCGTATTAATGCAGCCCTTTGCCTCATTCCACCAGATAATTGGGCTGGATAATGTTGTTTAAATTTACCCAATCCATATGTCTCAATCAATAATTCAGCACGTCGTTTATTTTCTGTAGTGGCTCTATTTTGAATTTCTAAGCCTAAGTAGACATTATCAAGTATAGTTCTCCAAGGGAAAAGATGATCATCTTGTAACATATAACCTAATGTAACTTCATCATTAGAGTATTTAATCAATCCCGAAGAAGGGAAAAGTAAACCTGCTAGTATGGAAAGGACTGTCGTTTTACCACATCCACTAGGGCCTACTATTACAATAAACTCACCTTCACCAATATCAAGAGTAAAGTCTTTGATTGCTAATGTCTCACCATTTAAACTATGATATATCTTTGTTAGTTTTTCAATACTTAATACTGGAGTAGGCATAAGTTCCACCTCCAAATCATTTTATATTTTCTATAGCTGTCTCCGCAAATTTTGTATTTACAAGATCATCAAAAGGAGCGCGTTTATTAAGTTCTCCTGCAGATTCCATAATATTTTGCATATGTTCGAAAGAATCTTGAGTTAACATTGGAGTTGTATTCCACGAATCTTGATCTTTATATCTTTTTACAACAGCAGTTAAATCGTCTATATCGGTGTCAGGGAAAAATTCTACTATAGCTTGAGCAATTTCCTCTGGAGAATTTTCTTTAACCCACAATTGACCTCTATAAATTGCATTAGTAAATTTTTGTATTATATCTGGGTTTTCTTCTATGTAGCTTTTTGTGGCATTGTAACAAGTATATGGGACTTCTCCACTTTCAACACCTAAGGAAGCTACTACATATCCAGCGCCTTCTTTTTCTAATGCTAAAGCAGTTGGTTCAAATAATGATACATAATCACCTGTTCCACCCTTAAAAGCTCCAGCCATTGCAGCAAATTGTATACTGCTATCGATATTAACATCTTGATCTGGATCTATACCATTTTGTTTTAAAACCCATTGTAAGTTCATCATAGGCATACCACCTTTTCTTCCACCAATAACATCTTTGTCAATTAATTTATCAAAAGTGAAATCAGGATCAGGATCTCTGCCTAATATAAACGAACCATCGCGTTTTGTTAGTTGTGCAAAAGATATTGCATAATCTTCTTTACCTTGATTATAGACATATACCGATGCTTCTGGTCCACAAAACCCTATATCAGAATCGCCTGAAATTACGGCCGTGAGTACTTTGTCGGCACCTTGACCGTTAGTTATTTCGATTTTCAATCCTTCATCTGAAAAGAAACCTTGACTAATAGCAGCGTATTGAGGAGCATAAAATACCGAGTGAGTTACCTCATTTAACTTAACGACTGTGACATCCTCTTTTTCACATCCTATAAAGCCGAAAAGTACAATTGAAACAATAAGCAGAATAAAAATTAAAATGCTAAATTTTTTCAAAACTTTAACCTCCTTTATTTAATTATCAATTTCATTATATTCTGAAGAAATAAAGTGGTGAATCATTTCAGAAAAAAGAAATTAGTAGGTTCTAAAAATCAAGTTAATATATTTTGTATAGAATGAAGTACTATATAAATAATAATATAGAGAAAGAATTAGATAATAACATAATAACTGCCCTTATAATTCTTCCATTACAATGATAAACAAAGGAGCACGCCTGTGAAGACAATAATCTTTTTAGGAGCAGGTGCATCTAAATCGGAAGGCGCACCGTTGCAAGATGAATTATTTTTTGAATACTTTAAAGAATTTTCGACAGATGATAAATATTATAATATTTTAGAAGAGTTTTTTATGAAAACATATAATATTAATGTTAAGGACGCTAAAAAGTTTCCAAAATTCGAAGAAATATTAGGATTGCTTTATACAGCGGAAAAAAGACGAGAATCCTTTTACTTTAATATAAATGAAATCAAAGAAGGAATTATTTTTTCTATGGCTGAAATATTAAATATGAAGTTAATAAACTACTCAAAGCATCACAATCAAATGATTGGTACGCTGAAAAGACAGGGATTGATTAACAAAATTATTTTAATCACTACTAATTATGATTTGTTAATTGATAGTGCGATACTTAATAATAATATAAATGTTGATTATGGTTTTAAAAACTTTTATAGAAATAACAATAACATTAGTTTACCTTTATATAAAATATATGGATCATTAAATTGGAAGTATTGCGATGTCTGTGATGAATTTATAATATCTTCTGGAGAGACTTTGAATAGATTAAGCGAAAATTTCTCCTGCAATACTTGTAATAACTTGTTTAAATCCATAATAGTTCCTCCTACTTTTTATAAAGAAATATCTAATTACTATCTAAATAACATTTATCATAATGTAAATAAAAGTTTATATGAAGTAGATAATATTATTTTTTGTGGTTATTCATTTCCAGATGCAGATTTATATATTAAGTTCATTATTAAGCGTGCAGAAATGTATAAACAAAGACCTTTTAGAGTAAAAATAATAAATAATTATGAAGGTAAAAGCATTGAAAAAATAGAAATAGAGAAAAAAAAATATGAGTTATTCTTCAATGGTGAAGTAATCTATGAAAAAATATCATTTCAAGAGTTTAGTAGAGTACCTCAACAATATATTTAAATAGTTATTATAGAATTATCAAATTTTAAAAAAGGTCTATTATTTTATTTTATAGTGCATATATATACTATAAAGGAGATTAGGAGATATAATGTTATGCAGATTATTTAAAAACAATCGTTACTTTCAATCAATAATTGATACATCGTGTGTAATAAAGATAAAAGCTTAGGTTTGGAAAAAACATGAAACAGATAAACACTTAAGTTAAAATGTTTTTACCAAATAAGGTAGAACACAATCATGCGTCATGTTACGATTTAGTAACAGGTACTTATAAGAAAGAGTACTCTCTTAAAGGAGGCGTTAATATTGATTGATGTGGACAAGATAATCAATATTATAAAATATTGTGGTCCTCAGACGTATAATGATTTTTTATTACAAGGATTTCAAGGTGAAGAAACTGACTTAGATCGATTGGTATTTAAGGGAATACTTATTAAAAAGGATGGATTTTTTGACATTTTTTAATATATTCTTCTTTTATTCTTTGATTTATGTTTAAAATAAGATACAATATTTAAGATAGTGTCAAATTACATATGGAGTTGATAAAGTGAGTAAAGTGTTGATTTTTTCTGCTTCCACTGGTGGTGGACACAATATTGCTGCAAATTCATTAAGAGAACATTTCGAAAATATGGGATATGATGCATTTACATATGATACTTTTAAGGAAACCAATACCCTCTTAGATAATGTTATAGCTAAGGGTTATGAAAGAATCGTAAGTATTACTCCTAGAACATACGGAAGGTTATATAGAGCTGCAAATAATGAAACTATAAGTCATTATGTTATTGCTATAATAACAGATGTTATCGAAAAACGTTTGTTAAAAATTATTAATGAAGAGAAGCCAGACCTTATTGTTGCAACCCACCCATTAGTAACAAATGTTTTAGGGACTCTTAAAGGTGAAGGAGAGTTTAATACGCCTATTATTTCCATAGTAACTGACTATATGATACATAGAGCTTATATCAACGATGATATAGATGCTTATATTGTTGGTAGTGAGTATACTAAAGAAACTATGATGCGTAAAGGTGTACGGGATTCCAAAATTCATTCTTATGGTATTCCTGTTAGGAAATCATTCCTAGATTATAGTGGCGTAGTTAAAAAAGATTATAATGTAGATTTATCTGTCCTGTTAATGGGAGGTTCTATGGGAGCATCTCAATTAGAAAAAGCCTTGCAAAGTCTTATTAAAACCGAACATTATTTAAAAATTATGGTAGTTTGTGGAAATAATCATAGAATGAAGAAAAGAATAGAAAAAATTGTAGAAGAGGATAATGGTTCTAAAAAAATAGAAGTATACGGTTTTGTAGAACAGATACCAGAATTAATGGATAAAGCAGATGTAATTATTACTAAGCCTGGTGGACTTACAACAACAGAAGCGATTATAAAAAATATTCCAATGATTATACCGTATTATATTCCAGGACAAGAAGAAGAGAATGCTGATTTTCTTGTAGAAACAGGTATGGCAATTAAAGTTAATAAGATTAAAGAACTTAGTATAGTGGTAGATCATTTAGTGAGAAACAAAGATATTCTCGATTCAATGGCCAGTAATATGTCCGAGATAGCAAAAGAACAATCAATCGAAATGATTATAAAATTAGGCAATGAATTAATAAATCTTTATAAAGAGAAGAAATTACTATGACTTAAGCTTCATAGAATTGCGTAATATTTAATGAGAGTGCTCTAATTTTCTTGATTTCATCTTATGAAAATGACACAAAACTATTTACATGGCTTAAAACTTGATACTATGAGTAAAGCTACACTTTTTATAGTGCAGCCTTACTTTCAGTATTTAAATTTTGATATTTCTCTTTGCATATTATCAGCTAATTTAGCTAACTGGTCACTTGCATTTGATACTTCTTCCATACTTGCAGTTTGTTCCTCTACAGAAGCGGAGATTTCTTCTGTAGACGAAGAATTTTCTTCAGCGATAGCAGCTAAATCGTGTAGATTATCTATTATTACATCTTTTTTTATTTGAATTTGTTCTGATGATTGTTTAAGCTCTTTTACCTTTTGTTGAATATTTTGTATTCCTTCTGCAATTCCTTTAAACTTTTCTTCTGTATTTTTTATTTCCTTTGATTGTTTAGCTACAATTTCATTCGTAACTTTTTTCATGGTATTAACTGCCTCAAATGCTTTAGTATTTAGTGTGACTACAACTGTTGAGATTTCTTGTGAGTGTTCATTGCTTCTTTCTGCTAATTGTCTTATTTCGTCAGCTACTACAGCAAAACCTTTACCAGCTTCACCAGCGCGTGCAGCTTCGATACTGGCATTTAATGCTAATAAGTTAGTTTGCTCTGCAATTCCTTTTATAGAAGAGCTTGCTATATCTATAGCTTCAGCGCTTTCTTTTGTTTGTTTAATTATTTGATATACCTCTTTAGATGAACTTTCACTTTCTTGTGTAGCGTTAATTAATCTTGTTACTATGTCTATACCTTCTTCTTTTAGCTTAAATACATTTTTAGAGATTAAATCTAATTCGCTTACTTTCTCTTGATCTTTATTAATTAAATTTCCTAATTCATTTGCATTCTCAGAAGCATTTTCTGTTTTCTCTGCTTGATTATTTGCTCCTAGGGCAATATCTTCTACTGCTCTAGAAACTTCAATAGATACACTTGCGTTTTCTTGCATATTAGCGCTGAGCTCTTGAGATGATGAACCTACACTATCAGCATTCATACCTATATTTCTAAAAATACTTTGAAGATTTTCTCCCATATTGTTAAACGCTTTTGCAAGTTGTCCAATTTCATCTTTACTAATATCAGATGCCTTTTCTTTTAGATTTCCCTTTCCAAATTCATCTGCTACTCTGACAACACTTTTAAGACGATTGACAACCAAGGTGTTAGAAAGAGTCCAGGTAAGTATTAGTGATAGTATTATGACACCTAATATAAACCCTGATAATGCTATAGTCCTATTTAAAACGATTGGTTTGATGTCTTCTATGTAAATGCCTGTCCCTACAATCCATCCCCATTCTTTAAAACCAACGACATAGGTTATTTTAGGTTCTATTCTTTCCGCATTATCATAGTACTGCCATTGATATTCTACATATCCCTCTCCTAAATCAGTTACTACATTTACCATATCTTGAAATAGATAAACTCCATCAGGATCTTGATTATCTTTAACGCTTTGCCCTTCAAGAGCTGTATTGAAAGGATGCATTATCATAATATGATCAAAATCGTTGATCCAGTAGTAGTCTTCCATTCTATTACCATATCTTATATTTTCAATAGTTTCTATAGCTGCATTTTGAGCTTCATCTCTAGTCAAATCACCCAGTTGTTCTAAATTATAATAATGTTCAATAATTGTTAAACCAATTTCTCCATTTGATTTAACTTGATCTTTTTTAGCTTCGTAGATATCATCTCTAACACTTGGAACAATGTAAAATAACGATAGTAATATAAACAGTACAATTGGTACAATTGATAAAATAAATAGTTTTGCGCTTAGTTTCTCTCTGATAGATTTCAATTTTTTCGTCCTTTCCATAACAGATTTAATGTTAAAATTAATATTATTTTAAGATAGGAAAGTTAGACTGTTCCCAAATTTACCTATCTTACTTGAAGCATGTAGAAGAGTTTCTTAAATACAAGTGCTTACTTATTGTATATAACCCAAAAAATAAGTTTCAAACTAATTATATAATCTATTTATAAATCAATGCTTGCTTTTTATTATAGTTCAGGGCTATCGCATGAAAAAAATAGAAAAGATGGAATGAAGTTAGCGAAGGTATTGTTTGTAATGTTATAAAAATACTCTATATAGCTAGCTGCTTTAATATGTTTTTTTAAAAAGCGTTCGCGCAGAACCCTTAAATGCACTTTTCATGCGATTGCCGTGTATTATAGTTAAGTTAGGCTTTCATATAAAAAAGATTAAAAGTTCTATAGAATATATTTTGATTTTACTAAAAATAGTTTAAATGTTACCAAATAACATTGATTGACCACATGTGACTTGTATATTTAATTAATATTAATTATACTTGACTAATAATCTTAAAGGAGATGTATATGATGAGTGAAAATCGAGAAAAAGAATTACTGAAGAAACTTAATGAAATGGAGAATAAATTTAATAACGACACTGAAAAAAAGAATGTTATTATTACATTGAAAGACAATTTAGAAAAATCTGAATTTAGTGGACCAGAAGCTGATGTTAAGAAGATACAAAAAGATTTAATTTCAGTAATAATTGAATTGCTAACGTGGATATAACATTAATACAAAGAACTGTCGCTATTGTGATAGTTTTAGGTTACATAAATAATAATTAATGAATATACTTTATAAAAAGGTGAATAAGATGAAAAAAACAATATCTCCCTTGTTAAAACTAGGAATAATAGTATCTGTAATACATACTTTAACAATAAACTTTATTACGCCAATACCAGATTTCCTTTCATTGACAATTCTCATGGTAGCAGTAGCGTTGATTATTGTTGGTGGAATCAAATCAAAATACAAAGATAAAGCTGATTAAAGGATAAAAAATATGGAAATTTTATTAGAATTAGTCTTTGAAATTGTGGTTGAAGGAATTTTTGCAGGTGTATACTACGTTTTTAATAAGTTTTTTAAAGATAAAGTAACTACTAAAACTGCAAAAATAATATCTGCAACTTTAACAGCAATTATAATTGTAGGCGCAGTTATCATACTTATTTATATACTAGATAAATTGATTAATACTAATTAATGTACTTTCTATTCTACAGGCAAATTAATCGTATATTCTTATATGTTTTGGTAATATTAGCTTGTATTATAAAGCAAATATTAGTATAATGATGACTTATAATATGTATTTAATCACGCAACTAATTAGCAGTATTAGTCGAATATTATCGATTATAATAAATACAGGCAATCCTTGCGATTGCTTTTAATATGTCTATAAATGTAATGAAGATATTTATAGACGTATTTATATCCACTTATAAACAAAGTATTATTGATTAATGGGAGTGATGAGATGGAAACCAACATGTCAACTGTGTATAATCCGAAAGAAATAGAAGAAAAATTATATTCTCACTGGGAGTCAAAGGGATACTTCAGGCCTGAGATTAATCCTAAGGGGGATCCATATACTATTATTATGCCACCACCTAATATTACAGGTCAGCTCCATTTAGGTCATGCCTTCGATGGTACTTTGCAAGATATTTTAATTAGATGGAAGCGTATGGAAGGTTACGCTGCACTGTGGTTGCCCGGTACAGATCATGCAAGTATCGCAACAGAAGTAAAAGTTGTAGAGAAGATCAAAAATGAAGAAGGTCTGTCAAAAGAAGATATAGGACGAGAAGAATTTTTAAGTAGAGCGTGGGACTGGGCAGGAGATTATAAAAAGAGGATTACTGATCAATTTAAAAAACTAGGTGCTTCTTGCGATTGGTCGAGAGAACGATTTACTATGGACGAAGGTTGTAGTGAAGCAGTAAAAGAGGCTTTTATTAAATTATATGACAAAGGTTTGATATATCGAGGAAATAGAATTATTAACTGGTGTCCTGATTGTAAGACCGCTCTTTCTGATGCTGAAGTAGAGTATAGTGAAAAGGAAGGTCACTTTTGGCATATTAGATACCAAATTAAAGACAGTAATGAATTCTTAGTCGTAGCGACAACTAGACCAGAAACAATGCTTGGTGATTCAGGAGTTGCAGTTCATCCATTAGATGAAAGGTATAAACATTTAATAGGAAAAACTGTTATTCTACCATTAATGGACCGCGAGATACCAATTGTAGGCGATAATTATGTAGATATGGAATTTGGTACTGGTGTAGTAAAAATGACTCCAGCCCATGATCCCAATGATTTCGAAGTAGGTCTACGACATAATCTAAAACAGATAAGAGTAATGAATGATGATGCTACTATGAACGAATTGGCTGGGAAGTACCAAGGTCAAGATCGTATGGAAGCTAGACATAGAATTGTAGAAGATTTACAGACTTTAGGTAATTTAGTGGAAATTGAAAAACACGATCATAATGTAGGTGCATGTTATCGTTGTGATACAATAGTAGAGCCTATTATCTCAAGGCAATGGTTTGTGGATATGAAGCCACTAGCTGATCCAGCCATTGAGGTTGTTAAGAATGGAACTACACGCTTTATACCTGATAGATTTAATAAGATTTACTACAATTGGATGGAAAATGTTAGAGATTGGTGTATTTCGAGACAGCTATGGTGGGGGCACAGAATTCCAGCTTATTACTGTGATGAATGTGGAGAAGTAATGGTTGCTAAAAAGCAGCCTGATACTTGTTCTAAATGTAATTCAAATAGTATAACACAAGACGAGGATGTATTAGATACATGGTTTAGCTCTGGATTATGGCCTTTTTCAACATTAGGCTGGCCAGACAAAACAGAAGATTTAAAAAAGTACTACCCAACTGATGTACTAGTAACTGCTTACGATATTATATTTTTCTGGGTAGCAAGAATGATTTTTTCTGGTGTAGAACATACTGGCGAGACGCCTTTTAAAGATGTATATATTCATGGACTTATAAGAGACTCCCAAGGTAGAAAGATGAGTAAATCTTTAGGAAATGGTATAGATCCATTAGAAGTTATAGATCAGTATGGTTCAGATGCCTTAAGATTTACTATTATAACTGGGAATGCAGCAGGCAATGATATTAGATGGTCAGATGATAAAGTGATATCTAATAGAAACTTTGCAAATAAGATCTGGAATGCATCTAGGTTTGTAATGATGAACATTGACGAAAATACATTAGAACAAGAGTGTATAGCCTTAGACAATTTACAAAATGCTGATAAGTGGATTATTAGCAGATTAAATAATATTGTAACTGAAGTTACTGATAATATGAGTAAATATGAGCTAGGAATTGCAGCACAAAAATTATATGATTTTATATGGAATGAATTTTGTGATTGGTATATTGAACTTGTTAAGTCTAGGTTGTATAAAGATACAGATAAAGAATACGATAAAGTTGCTGCTCAGTATACACTTGCTTTTGTACTAAAAAATGTTCTAAAGTTGTTACATCCTTTTATGCCTTTTATTACTGAAGAGATATATACTAATTTAGTAAATGAAGAAACTATTATGAATGCAAAGTGGCCTATTTACATGGAAGAATTAAACTTTGCTACAGAAGAAAATGAGATTGAATTAATTATGAATACTATTAAAACTATTCGTAATATTAGAGCGGAAATGAATGTAATACCTTCTAGAAAAGCAGAAATTTTAATTACAACTCAAGATAAAGAAACGGAAAATATCATTTTAAAAGGTAAAGAATATATTATGAGTTTAGCAAATGCAACAAATGTAAAAGCTGTTGAAAAATTTGAAATACCTGAAAATGTAGTGAGTGGCGTTATAAATGGTGGAGAAATATTTATTCCCATGTCTGACTTAATAGATAGAGAAAAAGAAATCGAAAGGTTAACAAAAGAAAAAAATAATCTAGAAAAAGAAGTAGAAAGAGTAACAAAAAAGTTATCTAATAAAGGCTTTGTTGGTAAGGCACCAGAAAATATTATAAAACAAGAACAAGATAAGAAAGAAAAATACGAAAAAATGCTAAATAATGTGATGGAAATGTTAACAAAGCATAAGTAAGTCAAGAGTTCCCTTTTGTTTAATATATTATAAATAATAGTGATTTTTGTCGAAAGATGTTGTATGAAACATGTTGAAATAAGGCAGATTATCATATAAAATTTAATATAACGTAAATAAACATAAATAAAGGGGATGTGTTATATGAGAAACGTTTACGTATGTATAAAACATTTAAAGGATAAAATGGATTTTTTAATAGATGGTAACATTGAAAATTTACAAAAACCTGAAGTAATAAACATAAGCCAAGAATTGGACAAGTTAATTTATAAGAGCATGCTGTTAAAAGATGAAGATAAATCAATTAAGAGCAAATCTCATAGCTAAAATAATATGTAGTTTTGATTGGACGATATAACATTACTTAGTTTGATTTAAGTTTGTCTAAAATAGTTACTTATCTCCCTTTATGAGTAATTGCAACGTTGATTTAATAATAAATAAACTATAAGAATTAATCTTTAAAATACAACTAAAAAGCACTCTCATGTTATGAATGTAACGTGTGGGTGCTTTGTCTTTGTCTATAGTTAATATAATAAACAAACATATAATTTTTACATTTTAGTTATTGTCTCTAGCATACATAGCTGTTCAAACTGTGGGAATGTGTACAAGAGTTTAGTAAAATAATGAAGTGGGAGTTAAATTCCTAAAAAAAGAGAGATTAATTAATATTCAGTGGGGCATAAGATAACCCTACTGAATAAAGTTTAACCTTATTTAATAAGAGTATTAAT
Organism: Alkalibaculum sporogenes; assembly: GCF_009362815.1. GTDB lineage: Bacteria > Bacillota > Clostridia > Eubacteriales > Alkalibacteraceae > Alkalibaculum_A > Alkalibaculum_A sporogenes. The sequence goes on from NZ_WHNX01000003.1 coordinate 143,426, forward strand.
AATCTCAGTATACAATTTATCTCCATTATTATCCCAATTTGAGCACATAAATTCTGCTTGCTTTATACTTACAACGTTTATATTTAAATCTATAAGGGATATATCATTTTCGAATAATTTAAGATTTACTATGAAAACTCCATCACCTTGTTTTTTATATGTTGACTGATATTTTACTTGTTTTAATAATTTGTCTTTGTTTTGAGATATGAACATACCAATTATCTCTTTAATATATGATGGGACCCTACTTTCAAATAAGTGTAATGTTGATTTGCCTGTTTCAGAAATAGAATAATATAGACCTCCTGTATCAGAAAACTCAACGACGAATTTATCGCTTTTTAAGCTATCAACTAAAAATTGGATATCAAAGTAACTGATTTGTATATTTTCCAATATTATCTGGGTGATTTGGTCTTTAGTAAGTGGAGTTTTAAAATGGTTTAGAGCATATAGTATAATTAATTTGTTTTCTAGTATATTTTCTGAATCAAAATACATTTGATGTCACCAACTTTCATATATATCATTATACCAGAAAGTTAGATATTTAAAATAAGATTTATAATTAAGGTTTTTTTTTATTAAAGATGAATAAGCTTGTTATCTCTTAAATACTATTTAATATTGAAGTTAAAATAGGAGGGGGATATTATGAAAGTATTTTTTCTATCGAAAAAAGCTATGTATATTATTTCAATTATCTTAGTAGTGATAATATTGGCAGTAGTTTTTATTTCATCTAAAGGAGAAGATCTATCATCAGTATTTTTAGCTAAAAATAAATTGATACCAATTTATAGTGTTGAGACAGAAGAAAAGGTTGTAGCTGTATCGTTTGATGCAGCTTGGGGAGATGAATATACTCAAGAAATATTGGATATATTAGAGAATGAAGAAATTAAGACTACTTTTTTTTTAGTTAGTTTGTGGATAGATAAATATCCAGATCAAGTTAAAGCGATAGTAAAAGCAGGTCATGAAATTGGGAATCATTCAAATAGTCATCCCGATATGGCAAAACTAGATAAAGATAAAATCGCTGAAGAACTTAAATTAACTAATGATAAAATTTTTGAATTCACCAATAAAGATACCGTTTTATTTCGACCACCTTTTGGGTCATATAGCGATGATGTAATAAAAATTGCACAAGAGCAAGGTTGCTTTACTATTCAATGGGATGTAGATTCCCTAGATTGGAAGAATGAGGGTAAAGAACAAATAATAAATAGGGTTGTATCAAATATAAGGCCTGGTTCCATCGTTTTATTTCACAACAATGCAGAATACACAACGGCTGCATTACCGACTATTATAAAAGAATTAAAAGATCAAGGTTATGAAATAGTTCCTATATCTGAGTTGATCTACAAAGAAAACTATACTATTGACCACACAGGAAGACAACTATCTAACACTACTAAAAAGTAAAATGTTACATATACTAATATAGACTTTTAAAATTTTACTTAGGAGAAAAGATATGAAAATTATAGGTATTATAGGAACTCACGGCAAAACATCAATATTGTTTATACTGGAATCTTTATTCTCAAAGTGTAATAAAAATGTTGGCGTAATAGGCGATCTAGGGGTGCGTATAAATAGAAACAAATTATCTATTAATGCAGACCACGAAGCTATAAAAGAGATGAAAAGAAATAATGTAGAATATCTTATAATAGAGCTTCATTCAGTGAGCCATGTTGAAAACATATTTTTTGACTGTATAGTCTTTAGCGATTTTAATACATGTGGAGATTCATTAGAAGATTTAACATTATATAGGAATGCAATTAATAATAGTAAAAGTGTTATATTAAACTCTGATAGCGATAAAAGTCTTAGTGTAATAAAAGGGATTTCAAATTTGTACATTATTACCTACGGATTAAATAACAAAAATACTGTGACAGCATCTACTATTGCAATTGTTCAAGAGAAGATACAATATAATTATTATCTGCAAAGAGGTATTACTACTATGACAGGTAAAGAAGTTGATGTTCAAGAGATACTTGTTGAGTTAAACCTGATAGGATATCAAAATATATACAATACTTTAGCTGCAATTACTACTGGCATAATATTTGATTTAAATATTGAAAAAATGATTTTAGGCCTAGGAGAAATTAACCAAATTCCAAACAGGTTAGAAATTAAAAAAAATAAAGATATAACACTCTTGATAGATTTGGCTAAGGATAGTTATTCATTTAAAATGTTTTTTGAAACTTTACAATATCTTTTTTATAAGGATTTATATATTGTAATTGCTATAGAGAATTTAGAGTTTTTATCCTGTGAAGCAACTATTAATGATTTTATTGAAGACTTTCCATTGATACAAGGTGCAAATATATGTGTAGTGGGAAAGTTAACAGAAAAATTACTAGACAAAGATAGTAGAAAGCTATTTGTTGAAGTAATTATAAGGAATAAGATAAAGTTTGTTCATTATATGACCTTTAATAATTACTTAAGTGACTATTTACCTAAATTAAATAAAAATGACTTAATTGTATGGATCGGATGTAGAACAATACTAAAAGATATGTTCTAAAATTTTATTCTGATGAATAATATAATCTAGAAATCATTTTATACTTGAAGGGAGAAAACTATCATGTCAGATAATTTACTAGAAACTAACAAAGTCACTTTAATTGGAGATTTAGTGAGTGACTTCGAATATAGTCATACAATATTTGGAGAAGTATTTTACAAAGTGAAAATCGAGGTACCAAGGCTTAGTGATAATATCGATCAGTTGCCTGTTATTATATCAGAGAGATTGTTAGTAGATCAATCATTTGGATTAGGGGATCAGGTAACAATTAAGGGGCAGCTGAGGTCATATAATAGAAAAGTTGATGAAAGAAGTAAACTTATTCTAGTAATATTTGCTAAAGATATAGTACTGACCGATGAAGATAGTCCAGATAGAAGTAATCCTAATTCTATTTTTTTAAATGGTTTTATCTGTAAACCAACAATATATAGAGAGACACCCTTTGGAAGAGAGATATGTGATATATTGCTAGCAGTTAATAGAATGTATAACAAATCTGATTACATACCGTGTATAACATGGGGAAGAAATGCAAGATACGCTAAAAATTTAGAAATAGGAGATCGTATTAATATATGGGGAAGGATACAGAGTAGAAATTATGAGAAGAAATTAGTAGGGGGAGATATACAAGAAAAAGTGGCTTATGAAGTATCAATTTCAAAATTAATAAAGGAAGAACCAAGCGAAATGAAAGAGTGCCCAGATGAGACATGATTACATACCTCTTAAGCGTTCTACAGAGAACTAAACTCTAAAGTTCAACATATACATTACAACAGGATAAAGTCTTGATCCTGGGTAAATGATTTAGAAGTTTACTACATAAAAAAATAGAATCCCACATGGGATTCTTAAGAGCTCTGGTTCCTTAAATTGTACTTACCATAAGCATTAAGTAAATGAATTTTATATACCCAGAGGAACGTAGTACTAAACTACAACGTATCCTCTAGAGTCATTTATTCTAAGATTAGTGACTAATAGTTCGATTATAGGTTAAACTCTTCTGCTATAGTTTTTACAGCTAATTGTTGGTCTTGTGTATTAATTACATATGAGATTTTTATTTCTGAAGTTGTAACCATATCAACTTCTATATCAGCATTAGCTAATAAAACAAAAATTCTAGCAGCAACACCAGATTGACTTCTCATACCAATACCAACTACAGATAATTTTGTTATACGCTCATTTATACTTAATCCTATCTGAGGATATTTTGATTCAAAGAACGATAAAACTTCTTTTGCTTCTGTTAGCTCGTTTGTAGGTACCGTAAAAGATATATTAACTGTATTATCTCTAGGAGAAGTTTGACTAATCATGTCAATATTCACATCTTTATTTGCTAGCCTATCAAATATTTCAGCAGTAACTTTTATACTATAGGGCACATAGCTTAAAGTTATCATTGCATCATTATTATCTATTGCTAAGCCTGTAATTGCAGTACTTTCCATGGTTTTATCACTCTCCTTAATTGTAGTACCTTGTTTATCACCCATACTGGACGCAACGTAAATTGGAATATTATATTTTTGACCAATCTCAATAGCTCTTCCATGCATAATACCAGCACCTAGGCTTGCCATTTCTAACATTTCTTCATAGCTAATTGAATCTAATTTTTTTGCTTTAGGATATACTCTCGGATCTAATGAATAGATTCCATCAACATCTGTATATATTTCACAAGGACATTGTAGTTTGCTTGCAATTGCAACTGCAGATGTATCAGATCCACCTCTGCCTAATGTAGTAATATCACTATTTTCATTAATGCCTTGAAACCCTGCAACAATAACTATCTTATCGTGTTTTAAATGTTTTCTAAGAGTGCTATCATCTATATCTGCTATGCGAGATTTCATATGGTTTCCTACAGTTTTAATGCCAACTTGTGATCCAGTTAATGAAATAGCAGCATATCCTGCTTCATTTAAAGCCATAGATAGAAGAGAAATTGATACTTGCTCACCTGTTGATATAAGCATATCAACTTCTCTTTTAGGTGGATTATCAGATAACTCATATGCCATTTCTAATAGTTTGTCAGTATTGTCTCCCATTGCAGATAATACTACGACCATCTTATAACCCTTTTTTTTATTTGATATAATACGTTTTGCTACATTCTGGATTTTCTCGATAGTACCTACAGAGGTACCACCGTATTTTTGTACAAGTATTTTCACTAAAAGATTCTCCCTTATATACGGTAATCACCATATTAATTGAAATATTTATCAATAAATAGATATAGATTATTAACCTCTTAAGTCTTCTAACATTTGTGTTTTAGATATGGTTTTTTCATCTTTTGTTTCTTTAATAACTTTAGCAGGTGACCCGGCAACTACTGTTCCTGCAAGTACATTTTTAGTAACTATTGCGCCAGCGGCAATAACAGCACCTTTACCCACGTGAACACCTTCTAGTATGACAGCATTAGCACCTATTAGAACATCGTCTTCAATTATTACTGGAGCCTTACTTGGTGGCTCTAGCACGCCTGCCACTACTGCACCTGCTCCAAGGTGTACATTTTTTCCAAGTTGACCTCTAGCTCCAATTACGGCGCCCATATCGACCATTGTTCCGTCTCCGATGTTTGCTCCTATGTTTATAACAGCACCCATCATAATCACGCAATTATTGCCAATATGAGCACCTTCACGAATGAAAGCACCAGGTTCAATTCTCGCATTTACTTCAGTTACATCTAGCATAGGGACTGCAGAGTTTCTTCTATCATATTCAAAGCGACAAGTACTTATTTTATCGGAAAACTTTTCAAGAAATTCTGTTAAAGTGGACTTTTCGGCAAAAATAATGCATGATTCAGGGTTTCCATAATACTCTATCCCTTTTAAATCATCAGAGCTAAGATTACCATTTACATAGGCCTTAACAGGAGTTGTCTTTGTAACTGCTTTTATATATTTTGCGATTTGGTACGGATCGGTTAAATCAAATTGTTTTTTTAATTCTTCATTTGTCATAGTACTACTCCTTCTGCTCACATTTGTAAGCTATTAGTATTTAATTGAATATACACATAATTAGTATAGGTTGAGCTAAGATTTTAGGACTTTTCTCATATCAAAGAATCCATTTTCTTTATTAGTAATAAATTTTGCTGCTTTTATTGCGCCTTTTGCAAATACCTTTTTAGATGTGGCTGTATGTTTTATTTCAATTATCTCATCTTCGCCTGCGTATATAACAGTATGTTCACCAGAAATTGTGCCACCTCTTACTGCGTGAATACCAAGTTCTTTACTATTTCGTCTTGTGGATTTTCCTTCTCTTCCATATGTGTACTCTAGGGAATTATTTAATGCATCATTTATTTCATTAGCTAACATTAAAGCTGTACCACTTGGTGAATCTACTTTTTTATTATGATGCTTTTCTATTAACTCTATATCAAATTCTTCCAATTGTTTTGCTGCCTCTGCTACTAATCCTAAGAGTACATTGATTCCAATTGACATGTTTGCTGTTCTAAATATTGGAATAATTTTAGAGGCTTTCAAAAGGGACTGTTCATTTTCTGCAGTCAGACCTGTTGTTGCCATTACTAGAGCTACTTGTTTGTCTAATGAATATTTTAAAACACTATTAAAAGCAGTATAGTGAGAAAAATCAATAATGACATCAATTTTTTCATTGCATTTATCTATATCAGTATATACCTTATAAGAGTTATTATTATTCTCAGTGCTATCATATCCAGCTATAACCTGCATATTTTTTTCATTGCTAATTAGTTCTTGTAAAACTCTACCCATTCCACCATTGCATCCAGATAAAAGTACATTAATCATATGTTATCAACCTTCCTATAATATGCCATATGCATTCATTTCATCTTTAAGAACTGTTATATGATTTTCTTCCATTTCTAGCAAAGGCATTCTTAAAGGACCTACTTCCATTCCCATTAAATTCATAGCAGTTTTGATTGGAATAGGGTTTGACTCTATGAATAAGGCATTATTTAAGCTATTCATCTTTAATTGTAAAGATAGGCTCTCTTGAACTTTTCCTTCTAAGTATAGATAAACCATATTATGCATGTCTTTTGGTATTATATTAGCAGAGACACTTATAACACCTTTTGCTCCTAAGGATAAAATAGGGACTACTTGGTTATCATTACCAGAATAGATATTAAAATCTTTAGGACATAACCTTGCTACTTCGACAATTTGTACAATATCACTACTTGCTTCTTTAACAGCAACGATATTATCAACTTTTGCCAGTGTAGAAATAGTTTCTGGTGTAATATTACATCCAGTTCTACTTGGAACATTATAAATAATAATAGGAATGGATACCTCTTGTGCAATTGCTTCAAAATGTGCAATGATACCTTTTTGTGTGCTTTTATTGTAGTAAGGATTCATTATAAGTAAGCCATCTGCGCCTACTTCCTGTGCGTACTTTGACATGGATATAGTATGAGCAGTTGAATTTGATCCAGTGCCTGCGATAACAGGTATTCTTTTATTTATTATTTCTACTGTGAATTTAATTACTTTTTTATGTTCATCTTCAGATAGAGTAGGAGTCTCACCAGTAGTACCACAAATAATTATTGCATCTGTTCCTTCTTCTACGTGCCAGTTTAATAGTTCTTTTAATTTTTCATATGCTATACCATTTTTGTTAAATGGAGTAACAATGGCTACTCCGGATCCTTGAAATAAGCTCATAATTACACTCCTTTAATTAATTTTTTATTCATTAATAGTTCTGCAATTTGTACTGTATTAGTAGCAGCACCTTTTCTAATATTATCTGCTACAATCCAAAGGTTAATGCCATTTTCAATACTCTCGTCTCTTCTAATTCTACCCACATATACTTCATCTTTACCTGCTACGCCTACTGCTGTAGGATAGTTGTTTTGTGACACATTATTTTGAACTACAATACCAGGTGATATTTCTAATAATTTTATTAATTCTTCTAAATTAAAGTCTCTTTCGAATTCAATATTAACACTTTCACTGTGACCATAGTATACTGGAACTCTAACAGTAGTAGCAGTAATTCTCAAATTATCATCGTGTAATATTTTTTTTGTTTCTTCGATCATTTTAATTTCTTCTTTAGTGTATCCATTCTCAGTGAAAACATCGATATGTGGTAATACGTTAAATGCAATAGGATGTGGATAAAATTTGTTTTCTTGACCACTAATGCCTTCTTCTAAATCTTGAGAGCCCCTAACACCAGAACCTGAAACTGCTTGATAAGTAGAGTAGATGATTCTTTTAATTTTATATGCATCGTGTAATACTTTTAATGGAACCATTGCTTGTATAGTTGAGCAATTAGGATTAGCAATAATATTTTTATGCCATTGCACATCATCTGGATTTACTTCTGGAACTATTAAAGGAACATTTTTATCCATTCTAAAAGCACTGCTATTGTCAATTACTATGACTCCATTTCTTGCTGCAATAGGAGAAAACTTTTCGCTTGTGCTACCTCCAGCTGAAAAGAGTGCTACATCAATATCTTTGTCAAATGAATTTTCGTTTAATTCTTCAACAGTGTATTCTTTACCCATAAAAGTTATTTTATCTCCAGCTGATCTTGCGGAAGCCATAGGGTAAAGATTCTCTACAGGAAAATTTCTTTCTTCTAGTACTTCTAACATCTTTCTGCCAACCATTCCAGTTGCACCAACGACTGCAACATTGTATCTTTTCATTTATATTCCCCTCCAATTAATTAACTTTGAGAAACTCACTTTGTGAGTTTTTCTCTACGCGGACATTCGCCAAATGAAAACAAGTTTTCATTTGCGGCACCTTTATCTACGCTAGTCAAATTAGCAAGCTGTTTGACTGGAGTAGATAAAGATGCTTACGAAAAGTTCCTTTCGCTTGGCTCATTGTCTTCGCGATAAAAAAAACTAGTTTTATAAAAAACTAGCTGTATGTTTTAAAAAATATGTTTGTATAAAACAAATTATAACATAACAGATAGCTCCCCATCACTAAGATGACAGTATTATCGTTATTTACGATAATCCCAGCAATTTTTATCCTCAGGTAAAAATTACTTCGGCATTTTTTCCTTTCCCATTAATTCAACTGATCCTGATATCATCATTAATAGTACTAATAATAAATGCACCTCTATCAAAAGATATTTAATTATAGCATTGTTGTTTATCATTATAACAGTAAAAGTATTGAAAATAAATGAAAAACCCTATATTTTTAATTTTATTTTAAGTTATAATAATATAACGGCTCAAAAATGTCAAAGGAATATAATGTAGTGTTTATTATTATATTATTATAAAGATATGAGGATGGTTCATAGTTTTTTTTATTATTGGAGGTTATGATAGTGCGAAAGGGCATTATGGCATTAAATGAAGAAGCAGTATCAATAAGACGAAAATTACACACAATTCCAGAAGAGGGTTTTGAAGAATTCAAGACTTCTGATTATATTTACAAATATTTAATAGATTTGGGGATTGAAAATATTGAAAGAGTTGCGACTACAGGCATTGTGGCATTTATACCAGGACAATGCGACGAAACTATTGCATTTAGAGCAGATATGGATGGTTTATCTGTAGACGAAGATAATATTTGTGAGTATAAGTCAATTCATAAAGGTATGATGCATGCATGTGGACATGATGGACATATGACTATAATGCTATTACTTGCCAAGTATATAGTTGAAAATAAGATTGTATCAAAGTATAATGTACTCCTTATCTTTCAACCAGCAGAGGAAGGCCCTGGAGGTGCTAAGGTAATTATAGAACAGGGGTTGTTGCAAAAATATGCTGTTAGAAAGATATATGGATGCCATATCATGCCTACTATTGATGAGGGGAAAATAGGATGTAAGCCTGGTCCATTAATGGCGCAAACTGGTGAGTTTTATATTACAGTTCGGGGAACAAGTGCACATGCAGCATCACCTCATAAAAGTGTAGATGCAATTATGATCTCTGCTAACTTAATTAATGCACTAAATACAATTGTTAGTAGAAACATGGATCCAATAGAGACTACATTATTTTCAATAGGTACTATTAATGGTGGAACGAGAGTAAATGTAGTAGCAGGTGAGGTTAAATTAAGCGGTACTATGAGAGCATTTGATGAAAAAACTTATTATGGAATGAGAAAGAGGTTGCTCGATATATCAAAAGGTGTTGAAAGTGCTTTTAATTGTACGATTGACTGTAATGTAATAGAAATGTACCCACCTGTAGTAAATGATCAAAGACTTTATCAAGAATTTGTTGAAATAGTAAATGATTTTGATTATGAAGAAGTGTTGCCTATGATGATAGCAGAGGATTTTTCTTATTATCAAAGGGAAGTACCAGGACTATTCTTCTATTTGGGTTCAAAGAATAATCAAAAAGATTTTATATATGATTTACACCATAGTAAATTTAATTTTAACGAGATAATTTTATTAAATGCGGTAGAAATATATGCAAAAATAATAGAACAGTGATATGAGAGGAAAATAATGAAAAAAAGATTTATTACTATATTGTTTATAACGTTAATACTTGTGTCTTTACCTATTAAATTAATTAAAGCAGATGAGGGATCCTCGTTATTCAATGGTCTTTACTTAATTAACGGAGAAGTTGAGTTGCAAAGTGTAAAAATTGATATTTCTGTTGATAACTCTCAGACTAGCAGGGTAACAGCATCATATGAAATGAAAAATAATGGTAAAGAAACTCAATCTTTAACCTTGGGGACGCCATTAACCTCGTTAAAAATAAGTAATTTTAAAAATAGTTTTACACCATATAACTATAATTCAATAATAGTTAGTGGCAGTAAAATTAACGAAACTATAGAAGGATTAGATGTTGATTTTGACAATTGGAGAAATTTTAATATTCCAATGAACTTAAAACCTGGGGAAACAGCTACAGCTACAATTACGTATAATATAGAGAATAAACAAGATTATTCAGGAAAAGTAACTGTAGATATGGATATGGAACATTTAAAAAGCTGGGGTTCCCAGCCTGAAGAGGTAAATATTAAGGCTAGCTTCAATGCAAAAACGGTAAAGATATACAATTTTGATAATTACTTTAAAGTAGAGCCTACTGAGATACTAGATGAGTATGGATACATTTGGACATTGACAGGAAGAGATATGTATAGAGATATTGCTTTTAATTATTATTTTGTAGATGATGAAATAATTTCACAATTAAGAAAAATTAAAAATGGGCAAATTAATACGATGATTTCTAGTTTTAATAATAGAGATTATAGTAGGGTAATTGAAAGTGGCAAGAAATACATAGCCGATTCAAAGAATACTGAGAATCAAAATATCGTTTACTTGTTAATGGTAGATGCGTATATAGCGATTAAAGAGTATCATCAAGCATTGGCTATTTACGACTTAATAGAAATAGGAACAACTGATCTTGGTGAAATTGATGAAAAGATTCAATATAAAACCCTATACAACAAAGTTATAAGCTATAGAGAATTAAAACAATATGAGAAAATGTATGATTTAATAGATTATGAATTAAACTATTCAAGTTTAAATACTTATATGGCAAGATACCTAGAACAACAAATCGACTTAATTCCAGAGAAAGAACTTTCGCGAATAAAAGAAACTCGTACAGAACCAAGTGAATTGGAGAAATTTACCAATAAGTTTATTAAAGGAGAGTTTCAACCATTTCTTTTATTAGCAATTGGAATCATATTAATCGTTTTAATCGTTATACTTTTTATAAGAAGAAAGAAAAATAAAAATAGATTTTTTCATTAGAGGAGAATTATGTACAATAAAATGTCAAGAATATACGATGAATTAATGACAGAAGAAGTAGATTATATAAATTGGACACATTATATTCAAAAGATTTTTGCAAGATATAATGTAGAAGTTAAAGATGTCATGGATTTAGGTTGTGGAACAGGAAATATAACAATTCCTCTATCGGATATGGGATATAAAATGGTAGGAGTAGATTTATCAGAAGACATGCTAGCTATAGCAGATAGTAAAGCCTTCCTTAAAAATAATAATATAAAGTGGATATATGGAGATATGGTAGACTCTCAAGCATATGATATGTCTTATGATGCGATTATATCATGTTGTGACGCTGTAAACTATATACTTGAAGAAGACGAGCTTATGAAAATGTTTAGAAATGTCTATAAAGGGCTTAAAGAAAATGGAATTTTCACTTTCGATATAAATTCATATTATAAGATTAATCAAGTGTATAAAGACCAAGTCTTTACTTACACATCAGATAAAATAAATTATATATGGGAAAATAATTACGATGAAGATACAGACATTATCGAGTATTATTTAAATTTTTTTGTAAAGAATGATAAAGATAACGATTATACAAGGTCAGAAGAAATACATTATCAAAAAGCTTATAAAAATGAAAATATTATAGATATGTTACTAAAAGTGGGGTTTACATCTGTAGAATTATTTAAGTTTGATTCTTTTCAGATGCCTGACTTAGAAGCTGAAAGAATACAATTTTGCGCAATAAGGTGAGAAGTAATTAGTAAATTATACTTGAGATTAAGATTATGAGGAGAATAACATGGATTATATGATAAGTGCTACTATTGAAGGACAACCTATAAGGCTATTTGCAGCGGATACTACTGAGATGATAAGAGAGTCACAAAAAATACATGGTACATCACCTACTGCTTCAGCAGCTTTAGGAAGAACTATGACTGCAGTTGCAATGATGACTATGATGCTTAAAAGTGAAAAAGATAAAATAACAGCTCAAATAAAAGGTGACGGCATTGCAGAAAATATTCTTGTAGTAGGTAATGTAAAAGGTGAATTGAAAGCTGACATATACAATCCTGATATTTATATTCCGCTTAAAGAAAATGGTAAGTTAGATGTTTCATCAGCAATTGGAAAAGGAACTTTAACAATTATAAAGGATTTAGGTTTAAAACATCCATATATCGGAACAGTAGAGATAGTAAGTGGCGAAATAGCAGAAGATTTTACTTACTATTTTATGGCATCAGAACAAGTGCCGTCTGTAGTAGCACTAGGTGTATTAGTGAATCCAGATGGAAGCATTGAAAAAGCTGGAGGATTTATTATTCAATTATTACCAGGCTATAGCGAAAATCTAATAGAACATATAGAAAAAAGGATAACAGAAGTATCAAGTATTACTATATTACTAGAAGAGGGTAAATCACTAGAAGAAATTTTACTGTTACTGTTTGATGGCTACAATGTTTCATTTGCTGAAGAGAAATTAGTTAAATACTATTGTGATTGTAATAAAGATAGATTTGAAAGAGGTCTTATTTCTTTAGGATCTGAAGAAATTAAAATGATAATAGAAGAACAGGAAAAAGCAGAAATCAAATGTCATTTCTGCGGAAAAGAGTACATGTTTTACAAAGAAGATTTAGAAGAATTATTAAAATAAAGTGAAACTTTATTCAGTAGGGGTTTCTTCATTCCCTACTGAACAAATATCAATGATAGTTTGGATCAACTAACGTTTAAGCAATTCCAGAGAGGTTGTAGAACATGTTTTTATAGGCTAGAAAAAAAGTATGAAATAGGTATTGACTTTATTATAGCCCTACTGTATACTAGTAAATGTCCTCAAAAATGAGAACAAAATGGTCGCATAGCTCAGCTGGGAGAGCACCTGCCTTACAAGCAGGGGGTCATAGGTTCGAGCCCTATTGCGACCACCATTTATTTAGTAGAAACAAAAAAATGCGGCCTGGTAGTTCAGTTGGTTAGAATGCCAGCCTGTCACGCTGGAGGTCGACGGTTCGAGCCCGTTCCAGGTCGCCATTAAAAAACAATTTAGAATTGAAAATTTAGGATTTAGATTAAAACATGAGCAAGCACAAAGGGCTCGAACCGCGAGGCGGTTTTGAGTGGTGCGAAGCAATTCAAATGCTAAATGCATTTGAATAACGAAAAATCTCTGAGCGCCTAGCGAAGAGGGTAGATGCGAAGCATATACGCCCGTTCCAGGTCGCCATTTAATTAATTAATAATTAAGAATTAACAATGAATAATTAAAAGTACAAAGTAAAGGCACGTAGGGGTCGAACCGCGAGGCGGTTTCGAAACGGTGCGAAGCAATTTAAATGCAAGAGCATTTAAATAACGAAAAATCTCTGAGCAACAAATTACAACTACTTTTTTCACTTCAAAAAATTAGAATACATATAATATAAACAAATACGCCTTGATAGCTCAGTCGGTAGAGCAGAGGACTGAAAATCCTCGTGTCGGTGGTTCGATTCCGCCTCAAGGCACCAGTTATTAATTGAGAACTACTTTGCTACCATGTAGCAATTCGACTTCTAACCTCTTGCATCTAGCATCTCAATGCCAGTGGTATAAGTAGAGAACCAAAATCTTCGATTTTGTGTGAATCACTTAGTACGGCAAACTAAAGTATTACACAATACTTGTCGAACACATTATAACTTAATATATTTATGCGAAAGTGGCTCAGTGGTAGAGCATCGCCTTGCCAAGGCGAGGGTCGCGAGTTCAAATCTCGTCTTTCGCTCCATTTTAATGGCGGCATAGCCAAGTGGTAAGGCACAGGTCTGCAACACCTTCATCCCCAGTTCAAATCTGGGTGCCGCCTCCATAACAATGCCGGAGTGGCGGAACTGGCAGACGCACAGGACTTAAAATCCTGCGGTCCTAATAGACCGTATCGGTTCGATTCCGATCTTCGGCACCAACATTAATTATAGACTAAAGTTGAAAAAACTTTGGTTTTTTTTTCGTACAAAGCTTGATTGATCGGATATTTGTCAAATGGTGTTGGTGAAGAAAAAACCAAAAAAATGATTATTTATGTAGCTTAGGAACAATTGCGATATGTTCCTAAGCTATTTTTGTTATCGCTAAGACAGTGATAAACGACTTCTTGTAGATGTATGTATTACGATACAAAACTATTAGGGCTTGCAAATCCTCTTCTTGAGTTTTAGTCGCTGATTAACAAGCATCAGTTGATATAGATTCAAGTATTATTAAAATTTAACCAGGTCAATTTGTATTTCGAAGATTATTTAAAATATTGTATTGACAAACCTGTATTACAATTATATACTATTGGTATACCAAATTCACATTAGGGACAAGCAATGATAGTGAAGTGAAAAGGGAGGTAAGAGTCAGAAGAAACACGTGTTTATTTAATTTAAAGTTTGACATTATTTTAAGAATACGATTTAAAATTATTTACGAAAAAAGGAGATGAGTGGCCCATGGATCCTACTCAAGTAAGGGTTAAATCAGATGAAAAATTAAGTATTAAACAGTCATTATTTTACGGCTTTCAGTCGCTGTTAGCGTGCAATTTATTTTTAGGTCCATTTGTTCTAATAGGCGTTTTTCAAATGGATGTAACTTTGGCAGCATCTTTCATAGGGATGACATTTTTAGCTTGTGGTATTGCAACAATTATTCAAGCTGGCTTTTTTCTTAAGATGCAGGTAATACAAGGTGTATCATTTGCTACTTTTGGAGCAATAATAGCAGTAGTTATGGGTGCAGACTTTGCCACACTTGTTGGAGCATTGCTTGTATCATCATTATTTATTGTTATCTTGGGTTATTTTAAACTATTCAGTAAACTAGTTAAAAAGTTTATTCCTGGATTAGTTGCTGGAACAGTTATCATTGTCGTTGGTATAGCTTTGATGCCAATCACTATTACGTCTATCGTAGATCTTCCAGGTAATCCTGGAGAAAACTTTTTAATTGCAGGAGTTACGTTCGGTTTGCTATTGATATTTATGAGACTGGGTAGAAAAAATAATAGGTTTGGAAAAATACTTAGTATCGGCGGTGTGATTTATGCAATTGTAATTGGAACAATTGTAGCGTCATTCTTCGGTCAAGTAGACTTATCACCGATAGGATCTGCTTCATGGTTTTCTATACCCAAATTATTTCCATTTGGACCACCAAAGTTTGAAATTAATACAATTCTAGTATTTTTGGTAATTATGACAATTAGTATGATCGAGTCAATTGGAACATGGTTTACTATCACAGAAATGAGTGGAGATGAAGTAGACGACGCTCGTTTAGACAGAGGAGTTATGGGAGAAGGTTTGGGTGTCTTTATAGGTTCATTAGTCGGAGGTTTGCCGATTAGCAGCTACGCCTCAAACACAGGCGTTCTCGTTGTAACAAAAGTGTTTAGCCGATATGCAGCCATAGGAGCTGGAGTAATAGCAGTTGCCATGGCATTTAGCCCTAAGCTTATGTTTTTGATTGCAATTGTCCCTGCACCTGTTATATGGGGAGTGTATGGTATAGTATGCATCGCCGTTCTTATGAGTGGTATAAATAGTATTAAAAGATATCCGACTACAGAACGTAACAATTTAGTTGTGGGTATTGCCATTTTAGCAACGATTGGAACAGGACTATTGCCAATGACTATCGTTGGTGTAATGCCTGGTATAATAAGTTACTTATTCCAAGCAGCTATTGCTATCGGTTGTATAGCCGCCATAGTTGCAAATCTTGTTATCCCTGAACAAGCTGATGACAAAGTGCAACTTGATATATCAGAAGGCCAATAGAATTTTAATATAGTACTTTCAATTTAAAAATCCTGGTGGATAGATTATCCAACCAGGATTTTTTTAATTATCGCTAAGGTAACGAGTCAAGGGGCTGTAGAGAAACTCGTGAAGGCTTTTATAGAGAATCATGTATGATGTAGGAAATTTTTAAATTATTACTTAGAATTAATCTCGTATTAACAGGCACTAAGACCCCCCCCATTCGCGATTTTGAGATAAAAAAACGATAAGTGAGAGATTGAATGCCTGTAAACTATTTACAAATTCATACAGACTGTAAAGTTAAATAACAGTACAATTAAATGGATATATTATTAGTAATATTACAATAAATTTGAGATTTCCTATGTGAGGGGATATAATAGATGTATTCATAAAATTTTGCAGGAGGTTCATTATGGACTACAAAATATTAGCTTTGGATTTAGATGGTACACTGCTAAATTCAACACATGAAATAACGTGCAATACACTACAAGTCATAAAAACGCTAAGATCTTTAGGGATGTGCATTGTAATTACAACAGGAAGAAGTTATAATGCTTGTACTTATTATTCTAAATTAATAGATGCAGATTATACAATAGCTTGTAATGGTGCATTTACATATGATAATAAAAAAAATACTATATATAATAAAATACCTTTAGATAAAAAACTTTCCCAAAGTGTACTAGAAATGTTGTTTAAAGGGAAAGATAAACTAAAAATACAATGGGATAGCATATCTACATATTATTCTAATAATATTACTCCATTTGAAAGTAATTATATTGAAAATTATAAGAGAGATTTTCCAGATGAAATATTCAATCATAGAATTATTAATAAATATAACAAGAATCACAAAGGGTTTAATGAAGAAATTTATCAAATTTTTTTCCATCCTACGAGTAGAAGTAGAGAAGAGTATTTTGATGTTCTTCAAGAACTTAAAACTTTCCAAAACATAAATATTGTTGACTTTAAGAATGAGTGTACAGATATTAACAATATTTGCGCTACTAAAGGAAATGGGCTTAAAACATTGGCTAACTCACTTAACGTTCCTAGTGAGAAAATTATAGCATTTGGTGATGGAAATAACGATATATCAATGTTTAAATATGCTGGTTTAGCTGTAGCTATGGAAAATGCATGTGCTGAAATAAAAGAACTTTCTAATATGATAACAAGTCATCATGATAAAGAAGGTGTTGCAAACGCATTGCAAAGTATTTTTAAACTTAATCCTTCTAATATAAATACCTAATAAACAATATTGTATACAGTGTACAAAAAATTAACATAATACTTCTATGATAACACTATTATATTTTTTGAAGGTAATTTAATAAAAGCAAGTCTATTTTTACATTAGATATATTCATTGTTAAAACAAAAAAACTTTATAATGCGTACTATTTAACAATTACCAGTGATTAATATAGCATATATGATATAAAAGTATATCATAATTACTTGCGCAATACTATATACAAGCAATTATGATTATGGTATAATTTAAAAAAATATTGCCTTAAATAGGTATTGTTTTTAGGTTAGCCTGGTTTGCATTAAATAATAACAGGTATAGTTAAAATGTTAACAAGTGTTTCTATTGTTGAAGTTTCTTTTTTCAAGAGTAGGATTACTATAAATTAAAAAAAACAACATATTTAGGAGGTCCATAATGGCAAAAACAATGAAAACAATGGACGGGAATACAGCTGCTGCGTATATATCTTACGCTTTTACTGATGTAGCTGCTATATACCCTATTACGCCTTCATCAAACATGGCTGAGTCGGTAGATGATTGGTCTGCACATGGTCAAAAAAATATTTTTGGTCAAACAGTTGAAGTTGTAGAGATGCAATCAGAAGCAGGTGCAGCTGGTACAGTACATGGTTCTCTTCAAGCAGGTGCATTGACAACTACGTATACTGCATCACAAGGTTTACTTCTTATGATTCCAAACATGTATAAAATTGCTGGGGAACAATTACCTGCAGTATTTCATGTAAGTGCGAGAGCATTAGCTAGCCATGCCCTTTCTATATTTGGAGATCATCAAGATGTTATGGCAGCAAGACAAACTGGTTTTGCATTTTTAGCTTCTAATAGTGTACAAGAGGCTATGGATTTAGCAGGTGTAGCACACTTGACAGCTATTAAAACTAAGGTTCCTTTCCTTCATTTTTTTGATGGTTTTAGAACATCTCATGAAGTACAAAAAATTGAACAAATTGAATATGAAGATTTAGCTAAGTTAGTGGACTATGATGCATTGCAAGTATTTAGAAATAAAGCACTCAATCCAGAACATCCAGTAACAAGAGGTACTGCTCAAAATCCAGATATATATTTCCAAGCACGTGAAGCTTCTAATGTGTTTTATCAATGGGTTCCAGATGCAGTAGCAAATTACATGAAAGAGATCACTGATATTACTGGTAGGGAATATAAGCCATTTGATTACTATGGTGCGCCTGATGCAGAGCACATTATAATTGCTATGGGTTCAGTAGTAGAGACTATAGAAGAAACAATAGACTATTTGCTTGAAAGAGGAGAAAAAATTGGCGTTATAAAGGTAAGATTATATAGACCTTTCTCTGAAAAATATTTTTTCGATATTTTCCCAAGTACTGTTAAAAAGATCGCTGTTTTAGATAGAACTAAAGAACCAGGTTCGTTAGGAGAGCCGTTATACGAAGATATAAGAACACTTTTCTATAATAAAGAAAATGCACCAGTAGTTGTAGGTGGTAGATATGGATTAGGATCAAAAGATACTACACCTTCTCACATTCTTTCTGTTTTTGATAATTTAAAAGAAGTGGAACCTAAAAATGGGTTTACTATCAGTATAGAAGATGATGTAACTTTTAAATCATTAGAAGTAAAAGAGACAATTAATACAGCTCCAAAAGGGACTATTCGTTGCAAATTCTGGGGATTAGGTTCTGATGGTACAGTTGGAGCTAACAAAAGTGCAATAAAGATTATTGGAGACAATACAGATTTGTACGCTCAAGGTTACTTCTCTTATGATAGTAAAAAATCTGGCGGTGTTACAATATCCCATTTGAGATTTGGAAAGAAACCTATTAAATCTACGTATCTAATAGATGAAGCAGACTTTATTTGTTGTTCGACACAGGCTTATATTTATCAATATGATTTAATAAAAGGTTTAAAGAAGGGTGGTACTTTCTTACTTAACTCTATCTGGTCTGAGGAAGAGTTAAATACACATTTACCAGCTGAAATGAAAAAATATATTGCTGAAAATGATATTAAATTCTATACTATTAATGCATCTGCAATTGCAGAAAAAATTGGGTTAGGTAGAAGAACTAATATGATTATGCAAGCAGCATTCTTTAAATTATCTAATGTAATAGAGCTTGATGAAGCTATCGGATACTTGAAAAATGCTATTAAGAAATCTTACGGTACTAAAGGCGAAACAATTGTAAAAATGAACAACGATGCAGTTGATTTAGGAATAGAGGCTATAGTAGAAGTAAAAGTTCCTAAAGATTGGGCAGATGCTAAGGATCAATTCACTGATAAGAAAAAGAATCCAGAATTCATTGAAAAGGTATTGATTCCAATGAATAGACAAGAAGGAGATATTTTACCTGTATCTACTTTTAAAGACTCAGCAGATGGATCTTTTCCAAATGGTACATCAGCATATGAAAAAAGAGGTATCGCATTACATGTGCCAGAATGGCAAATTGATAAATGTATTCAATGTAACCAATGTTCTTTCATATGTCCACACGCAGTTATTAGACCTTTCTTATTAACAGATGAGGAAGTTAAAAACGCACCGGACTCTTTTGAAACTAAGAAAGCCATCGGCAAAGGATTAGAAGGATATAATTATAAAATCCAAGTCTCTCCACTAGATTGTACTGGATGTGGTAACTGTGCTGATATTTGTCCGTCAAAAGAAAAAGCACTAATTATGGAACCAATAGGTACACAAGAAAAAGAAATAGAAAACTGGGAATATGCAACAACAATTCCTTATAGAGATAACTTAGTGCCTAAGAACACAGTGAAAGGTAGTCAATTTATACAACCTTTACTTGAGTTCAGTGGAGCTTGTGCTGGTTGTGTAGAAACTTCTTATGCTAAGGTAGTTACTCAATTATATGGAGATAGGATGATGATAGCTAATGCAACTGGATGCTCATCTATCTGGGGTGGATCTGCACCTTCAACTCCTTATACTACGAATTCAGAGGGCAAAGGACCTGCATGGGCTAACTCTTTATTTGAAGATAATGCTGAGTTTGGATATGGTATGGCCATAGGAGTTAAAAAGACTAGAAATACTATTAAAAACTATTTAGAAGAATTGTTACAAACGGATGTGACAGATGAAGTTAAAGATGCGTCTCTAGCATGGATAGAAACTATGAACGACGGAGAAGCGTCCAAACAAACATCAGCTCAGTTAGTAAAAGCCCTAGAAGGATACCAAGGGGATTATAAAAATATTAGTTTTATACTAAATAATAAAGACCAATTAATAAAAAAATCTGTCTGGATATTTGGTGGTGATGGATGGTCATACGATATTGGTTATGGCGGTTTAGACCATGTGCTTGCCACTGGTGAAAACGTGAATGTACTAGTTTTTGATACTGAAGTTTATTCAAATACTGGGGGTCAGGCGTCTAAAGCTACACCTACAGCAGCAGTAGCTAAATTTGCCACATCTGGTATGAAGATTAAGAAAAAGGATCTTGGTGCAATCACAATGACTTATGGTTACATTTATGTAGCGCAAGTAGCAATGGGAGCAGATAAAAATCAATTTATGAAGGCGATACAAGAAGCTGAAAGCTACGATGGACCTTCACTGATCATTGCGTATTCACCATGTATTAATCACGGTTTAAAAGAAGGCATGGGTAGAACGCAAGCACAAACTAAGTTTGCAGTTGATACTGGATACTGGCACTTATACAGATATAATCCACTATTAGCTAATGAAGGAAAAAACCCATTCATCCTTGACTCTAAAGAACCGACAAAAGATTTCCAAGATTTCATTAGTAGTGAAGTAAGATATACATCACTTAAAAGAACTTTCCCAGATCTTGCTGATAAACTGTTTGAAAAGACAGAGAAAGAAGCAAAAGAAAGATATGCAAAATATAAAAAAATGGCTGAGTAATAGCTCAGGTAAGTATCATATCCGAAAGGGTATGGTACTTATTTTTTTTTATCGCGAAGTAATGAGCCAAGTAGCTCTTTGCAGGCATTTGGCTACTCCCGCGTAACCGCGACAAACTCGCAAAGCGTGTTTCTTGTGGTTTGTAAAATATAAAAGCTATAAAATTATGTATAGGTATGTTTTTAATAGTTTGCATTGAAATGTTAATTATACGGCAAGATCAGTGTTATAATAAATTTATGATTGAATAGGGAGTGTAAATATGAGTGAAAAAATAAATAGCTTAGAGATTAATCCTGAAATATTGACTAAGTTGGAAGAAATGAAAATTCAAAAGGATGGAAATATAGAAGATGTTATCGTTAAAATATTGGAAATAAATAATAAATATAAAAATGAATTAGAAGAAATAACTCATAAATACAATCAATACAGAAGTAGGGAAATAGATGCTTTTGAAATAGGAAATGTTATATCAGATGGGATTTGTGTCGTTGACAAGCATGGAATCATTATACAAATAAATACCGGTTATACAAAAATTACTGGACTAGAAGAGAGTGAGATAATAGGAAACCATATGCAGGTACTGCTGGATAAGGGGTATTTTAGCAAAGCTGTTTCTCTAATGGTGTTAGAACAAAAGAAAAAAATCTCAGCTATGTCAACTATAACGAATAATAACAAAAAAGTTCTTATTACAGGTAATCCTTATTTTGATGAAAAGGGAAATGTTACTCAAGTATTAACAGTTATGCGGGATTTAACGGAATTACTTGAATTACAACAAAAACTTGAGAAAACTGAAAAAGAGAGCATTAAGTATCTAAGTGAGTTAGAAATTATTCGAAAGAAAGAGAGTAATTTGCTTGGAAATAGTCAAAGTATTCAAGATATTAAAATATTAATTGAAAGTGTTGCAGTTACAGATGCAACGGTTTTAATCACAGGTGAAACTGGAGTGGGAAAAGAAGTTGTAGCTGGAGAAATTTATCAAAGAAGTTTAAGAAATAAAAAGCCATATATAAAAGTGAATTGTGCTGCAATTCCTGAAAATCTATTAGAATCAGAATTGTTCGGATATGAGAAAGGTGCCTTTACAGGAGCTGACAAAAAACAAAAAATTGGTTTGTTTGAGATAGCAGATAAAGGAACGATTTTACTAGACGAAATAGGTGAAATGCCAATATTATTACAATCGAAGTTACTTCGTGTGCTACAAGAAAAGGAAATCACGCGGGTTGGAGGTACTCAACCAATTAGTCTTGATGTTAGAGTAATTGCGGCAACAAATAGAAATTTACTAGAAAAAATTGAACAAGGACATTTTAGAGAGGATTTGTATTATAGACTTAATGTAATACCAATTTATATTCCGCCTCTACGCGAGAGAAAAGGTGACATTCCATTATTAACTCACATGATGATTAAGAAGTTTAACAAAAAATATAATAAAGAAATTAATTTTGATGAAAGTGCAATTCACACATTGCAAAATTATGATTGGCTTGGAAATGTACGGGAATTAATGAATATTGTAGAGAGACTATTGATTGTTAATACTAGTAACACAATCACACAAAACGATATAGTAGAGTTACTTGGATTGGACCAAATTCACGGGAATGTAGACTCAAAGAATTTAGAACTAAAAAAACAACTATATTACTTTGAAAAAAGAATAATCGAAAAAGTTTTAAAAGAACAAGGGAGTACCTATAAAGCAGCTAAAATTCTTGGAATATCTCAACCAACTGTAGTGAGGAAAGCAAAATCTTTAGGAATTAGCAACTGGTAAGAATAGTTGATACTTAGTTTTTAAAAGATATTAGAGAGATTTTAATTTATAAAATTTTAATATCTAATATAAGCAACTAAAGCCAGATATTTAGAACGAAAATATGAAATCAAACGATACAAAGATGAATCATATGTAATTCAATAATGAATTACACCAAAAAGCACTCGATGATGTGCTTTTTTTATTATCGCGAAGTAATGAGCCAAGTGGCTGCTTGCAGACATTAGGCGACTACCATGTAACCGCGAGAAACTCGCAAAGCGTGTTTCTTGTGGTTTTGTTATGTATATCGATACACATTTGTATCAATAAGGAATTATAGGATTGGATTAAATAAATAGAGTGGATATGCAAAGGTAGTCATACCATAGGTTAGCTATTTAATATTGCGATATGGTATTGTTGGCATGAAATTTGCTAGTAATATAGTGAGTAAATTAAAAGGTGGTCTCATATGAATAAGATAATCTCAATTGATGATGTTATGGAACATATCCATGATGGTATGACAATTATGGTTGGCGGTTTTATGGGTGTTGGTACTCCAGAAATATTTATTAATGCAATTTTAGATAAAGGTATCAAGGACTTGACAATAATTGCAAACGATACAGGCTTACCAGATCGAGGTATTGGAAGACTAGTAGTAGAAAAAAGACTTAAAAAAGTTATTGCATCGCATATTGGACTAAACCCTGAAACGGGCAAACAAATGAATGATAAAGTACTTGAAGTAGAATTAGTTCCACAAGGAACTTTAGCTGAGAGAATCAGATGTGGTGGTCATGGACTTGGCGGGGTACTTACACCAACAGGTATCGGAACATTAGTAGAGGAGAACAAGGAAAAGATTGTGGTGAATGGAATTGCATATCTATTAGAATTACCGCTTCGGGCAGAGCTTGCGTTAATTAGAGGAAGTATAGTTGATAAAGTTGGAAATGTTTTTTACAATGCTTCTACAAGGAACTTTAATCCATTAATGGCAATGGCTGCAGATAAAGTAATCGTTGGTGCACAAAGGATAGTTGAGGTAAAAGAAATTGATCCAAACAACGTAATGACACCAGGAATCTTGGTCGATTACATCGTAGGAGGTGAAAAGCCTTGAGTATTAACGCAAAGGAAATTATTGCCAGGAGAATTGCAAAAGAATTAAAAGATGGAGATGTAGTCAATTTAGGTATAGGTTTACCTACTATGGTTGCGAATTTTTTACCAAAGGGTGTTCAGGTAGTGCTACAATCTGAAAATGGATTTGTAGGCCTAGGAAACACACCAGATAAAGGGTTAGAGGATGTAGATGTTGTAAATGCTGGTGCTCAATTTGTAACTATAAATGATGGAGCTGCTTACTTTGACAGTGCTATGTCATTTGGAATTATTAGAGGTGGACATGTAGATGTTACAGTTCTAGGCGCCTTAGAAGTAGATGAAAATGGTAGTCTAGCAAATTATATGATTCCAGGCAAGATGATTCCAGGTATGGGTGGAGCTATGGATTTAGTAAGTGGTGCAAAAAAAGTAATTATTGGTATGATACACTCTGCAAAAGGCAATCCGAAAATATTAAAGGAGTGTACATTGCCTCTTACAGCTGTATGTGGAGTAGATCTCATTGTAACAGAAATGGCAGTGATAGAAGTTACTGAAAATGGGTTGGTATTAAAAGAGTTAGCACCAGGTATCAATATTAATGACATACTTAGAGAAACAGATGCCCATTTGACAATAGATGACAACTTAAAGACTATGGATATTTTATGAAAGGAGGTGAAAGAACATGAAAAAAGTAACTTTTAGTGAAATCAAACCTTATAAAGCACCTTTGCATTTTGATTGTTCCACATTGAAAATGCACGGTTTACAAGAAACAGGAATTGAAAATTTTTGGATGGGTTTATCTCATTTTTTACCTGCAGGTGGGGCAGAATATGCATATGAAGATTCGCCAACAGAGAAAGTTTATGTTGTGTTAGAAGGAGAAGTAACAGTCAAATCTAAGACAGAAACAATTATCCTAAAGAAATGGGATTCTGTTTTCATAGCGCCTTTTGAAGGTAGAGAAATAGTTAATGAAACGAATATGCCTGCAACGATGCTTGTTGTAGTAAATAACGTATAAAGGAGATTCTAAGATGGAAAAAATGTCTAACACAGAAATGAAAAATATGTTTTCTTTAGAAGGAAAAGTTGCTGTAATAACTGGTGGAGCAGGTTCTCTAGGAGAGGGTGTAGCGGAAGGGTTAGCACTCCATGGAGCAGATATTGTCGTAACAGGAAGAACTCTTAAAACTTTAGAAGAAACAGTTAAAAAAGTTGAAGCAGTTGGAAAACGTGCATTAGCAGTAGTATGTGATGCTACAAATGAAGATCAAGTTGAAGAAATGACAAAAAAGGTTTTAGAAAAATTTGGGAAAATAGATATTTTAGTAACAGTTGCAGGAATAGCTAAAAGACATCCAGCAGAAGAGTTCCCACTTGATGAATTTCAACAAGTTCTAGATATAAATGTTACGGGAACATTTATTACATGTAAAGCTGTTGGTAAAGTAATGAAGGAACAAGGCTATGGAAAAATAATCACAGTATCTTCAGTTAGAGCTTTTAATGGTCATCCAGGAGGATATGCAGCTTATGCTACAAGCAAAGGTGCTGTTTCAATACTTACAAAACAATTAGCAACGGAATGGGCAAAGTTTGGCATCAATGTAAACTCAGTTGCACCAGCAATTTTCTGGACACCTTTAACACAAGAAGTATTAGAAGATGAAAAACTTAAAAAGATATTCTTAGATAGAATACCAATGGGAAGAGCAGCTTTAGTGCAAGATATGGTTGGAGCAACAGTATTCTTAGGATCGTCTGCATCTGATTATATCAACGGTCATGTACTTCCAGTAGATGGTGGAACTGTAGCTGGTTAATATGAAGGGAGCGATACATATGACACATAAAATCGACAACATAGCTATCTTTGGCTCAGGTCTAATGGGCAGTGGTATTGCTCAAATATTTGCAGTTGCAGGAAAGAAAGTTAAGATTTCGTCTAGGAATCCAGAAACTTCTACTGCATTACAAAATATAGAGCATAATCTTACTGTTATGGCTGACAATGGCGCTTTTGACAAAGCTAATATTCAAGCTGTCCTAGATAATATTGAAATATCACAGGATATGGAGTATGTAGTAAAGGATGCAGATTTAATTATTGAAAATATTCCGGAAAACATGGAATTGAAACAAAATTTATTTAAACAATTGGATGAAATATGTGATCCAAAGACGATTTTAGCTAGTAATACTTCCGTTATGAGCATTACAGAAATAGGAAGTTTATGTAAAAATAGAGGAAGAATTGTTGGAACTCACTTCTGGAATCCTCCTTTCTTAATACCATTAGTTGAAATCGTAAGGACGGAATTCACATCTGATGAAGTTGTTGAATCTGTATATGATGTATTGAAATTTGCTGGAAAGAAACCAGTTAGAGTGAATAAAGATGTTCCAGGATTTTTAGCTAATAGGTTACAGCATGCACTTTGGAGAGAAGCTATTTCTATAGTTGAAAATGGAATAGCAGATGCGAAAACTGTAGATGAATCTATTAAATATGGTTTTGGTTTAAGATTACCACAATTGTCACCAATGGAAAATGCAGATATGGTAGGTACTGATTTAGCACTTTCAATTCATACTTACTTATTGAAACACTTGGAAAATTCTACAGAACCGTCTCCCTTACTAAAAGAAAAGGTTGAAAAAGGTGATTTAGGATTTAAGACAGGTAAAGGATTCCAAGAATGGACACCTGAAGAGATGCAAGAATCTAGAGATAATTTACTTAAATATTTAATTAAAGTTACGAAATGACCGGGAGGACAACATGAGAGATGTAGTTATAGTATCTGCGGTTAGAACTCCTATTGGCAGCTTTGGTGGGGTATTTAAATCCCTATCAGCTGTTGATTTAGGAGCAATCACTGCAAAAGAAGCAATTAAAAGAGCAGGTATAAAAAGTGAAGATATTGATGAAGTTGTATTAGGTAATGTTCTTTCTGCTGGATTGGGTCAAAATGTGGCAAGACAGGTTGCCATTAAAGCTGGTATTCCTGAAACCGTATCTGCTATGAGTTTAAACAAGGTATGTGGTTCTGGACTCAGATCAGTAAGTCTTGCAGCTCAAATGATAAAATCAGGAGATGCAGACATTGTATTAGCTGGAGGTACAGAAAGCATGAGTAACTCTCCTTATGTGCTACCTAAGGAACGATGGGGAGCAAAAATGGGTAATACAATGATAGTAGACACTATGATTAAAGATGGTTTAACTGATGCGTTTACTGACATACACATGGGAATTACTGCTGAAAATATTGCAGAACAATATGGAATTTCTAGACAAGAACAAGATGAATTTTCTGCAGCCAGTCAAAATAAAGCTGAGAAAGCGATAAAAGAAGGTAGATTTACTGAGCAAATTGTTACAGTGTCTATATCACAGAAAAAAGGACAGATTACAAATATTGATACAGATGAATTCCCAAGGTTTGGGACGACTCCAGAGTCTTTATCAAAATTAAAACCTGCATTTAAAAAAGATGGAACAGTGACACCAGGAAATGCTTCAGGAATTAACGATGGCGCTGCTATGTTTATTGTCATGTCAAAAGACAAAGCCTTGGAACTAGGCGTTGAAATTATGGCTACAATAAAAGGATACGCATCAGGTGGAGTAGCACCAGAAGTTATGGGGTGTGGACCAATTCCTGCAACACAAAAGGCATTAGTAAAGGCAGGTATTACTGTAAAAGATTTAGACCTTGTGGAGGCAAATGAAGCGTTTGCAGCACAAGCAATAGCTGTTATTAGAGATTTAGAAATTAATCCAGAAATAGTAAATGTAAACGGTGGAGCAATTGCGTTAGGGCATCCAATAGGGGCGTCAGGTGCGAGGATACTAGTAACATTACTTTACGAAATGAAGGCAAGAAATTGCAAGACGGGTCTTGCAACCCTCTGCATAGGCGGCGGAATGGGAACAACACTGATAGTAGAAAGATAGTAGGTTGAAAGGAGAATACAATGAGTAATCTAGATAATAAAGTTATATTAACAGTAGCAACAACTGGTGCTTGGCCAACAAAAAAAGATACACCTAATATACCACTTCAACCTGAGGAAATAGCAAATGACATTTTAGATTGTTATAATGCAGGTGCAAGTATTGCACATATTCATGTTAGGGACGATGAGAACAAAGCATCTATGAATTATGAAAAATTTGAAGAAACAGTAAAATTAGTAAGAGAAAAGTGTGACATTGTAGTTAATCTTACAACATCTGGTGGAATAGGACTATCAGATGAAGTGAGAATTAAACCTTTTTCAGAGTTAAAACCTGAAATCGCGTCTTATGACTGTGGAACGATGAACTGGCAACATACTACTGTCTTTGAAAATAGCCCTAGATTCCTAGAGAAACTTGGCACGGCTATGCAAGAAGCAAATGTAAAACCAGAAATTGAGATATTTGATGCAGGTATGGTATACAATGCTCTTTATTACCTTAAAAAGGGATTTATTAAAGCACCTCTTCACTTTCAGTTTGTACTTGGAGTACCTGGTGGAATGACTGCAACGGTAGAGAATCTAGTATTCCTTAAGAGCCTATTACCAACTGATTGTACTTGGGGAGCTCTAGGAATAGGAAAGATGCATCTGCCAATTATGTATGCTGCACTAGCTTTAGGTGGTCATGTAAGAGTGGGAATGGAAGACAATATATTCTATGCAAATAAAGTATTAGCAACATCCAATAGACAGTTTGTCGAAAGAACAAAAAGAATTGTAGTAGAGATGGGTAAGGAAGTTGCTACTCCACAAGAAACTCGAGAAATTCTTGGACTACAAAATTGGAATGTAAAAGGACATATGAAGTAATAAGGTAATATCACGTACTATGTGATAAATATAAATTAATTTAAATGGAGGAATATAAAAAATGGGAAAAAAAGTATTTGTAGATTTAACACATCCTTTTAGTGCAGAGATACCACGTTGGCCTTATTTTGCAAAGCCAGTAGTAGATTCTATGCACAGTTTATCAAAAGGCGGTGTTCTTACTCAGAGAATAGATTGTGTTCAACACACTGGTACACATGCAGATGCACCACGTCACGTTATGGAAACTGAATTTGATGGAAGACGTGCTCGGTACACTCATGAAATGCCTGTTGATGCTTACACAGGTGATGCAGTATGCCTTGAAATCGAAGTGGAAAAATGGGGATTAATATTACCAGAACATCTTGAAGATGCTTGCAAGCGTGCAAATATCAAACCAGAAGAATTAGAAGGAATGGTCGTTTGCTTAAATACAGGTATGCATCGTCAATTTGATGATTCAAAAGATTACTATCATTATTCATGCGGTACAGGAGTTGAAGCGGGAAAATGGTTTGTAAAAAACAAAGTTAAATGTGTAGCTATGGATATGCAGGCTCTTGATCATCCTCTTCATACAGCTATGGGTAATAACGGAGCGACTCGTTTAAACTTAATGGGTGCTTCAGGAAGACCAATAACAGAAGAATACAAAGAACAATTTGGTGAAGAAGCATATGCTGAATTTGATAAAGATGAGTTCATCAGAATTCATGGAAAAGAAGCATACGATGCTAAATTTGGTGATTTAGAAGCAATTGGATGTTGGGGTACATGGGAGCCATGCCATAAACAATTGTTAGGTCACGGTATAGTAGGTGTTGAAAACCTAGGTGGAAATTTAGATAAAGTTTCAGGTAAACGTTTCAGATTTAACTGCTTCCCAATCCGATGGTACATGGGTGACGGCTCTATGGTTCGTTGTGTTGCAGAAATTGATGAAGATGATGTTAATGACGTACCAGAAAGAACATATACTTACAGTGGATGTATTTAATCACATATAAAAAATTAACTCTCAAAACGTAAATCGACTAAATTATTAAAAATACTGACAACTTAGGATCTTCATAATCTGTATTAATATAATAAATTTATAAACAGATTATAGGAGATCCTTTTTTAGTATCACGATGACATTGAAGATAATATCATTTAAAGTTAGATAGGAGTTTTGTTAAATCTTATTCGGAAATAGTATTCATTTATCTGATAGGATTTTTTTATTGCGAAAACAATGAGATAAGAGGTAGATATGAGACGCTTTGGGGTAGTCTGTTAAATGTAGAGAAACTTGCAAAACGTGTTTCTTATCAATAATTAGCACGAAATCTAAATTGACAAAGTATCTACAAAAGCTATATACTGTTGGTATACCACATGACTTAAATGTGTAAATAGTACATAAATTACAAGGAGGTTTATCTATGAGTGACTTTATTAATAGTATAGATCTCACATTGATTCAATGGATATTACTAATAATTTCAGCTATATTTGTCGGTTTATCTAAAACAAGTATCAGTGCATTTTTAATGATTGTTATACCAATTATTGCAAGTGTATTCGGTGGCAAAGAATCTACAGGCATAATATTACCTATGCTTATTGTAGGGGATGTTTTTGCTTTATACTATTATAATCGCCATGCAGATTGGAAAGATGTTATTAAATTATTGCCATGGACGGCAATAGGACTTGGATTAGGCATTTTTGTTGGTAATTTTATTAATGATCAGACTTTTATATCTATAATTGCTATATCAATAATGCTATGCTTGATAATATTGATATATTGTGAAGTAAAAGGTGACAAGCTTATAGTTCCAAAGGGGTTTTGGTTTCATGGTTTTGCTGGTATACTCACAGGATTTACATCTATGATTGGAAATGCAGCAGGTCCAATTTTTAGCGTGTATTTGTTATCATTGGGATTTAATAAAAATAAATTTCTCGGCACTACAGCTTGGTTTTTCTTTATCGTGAATATTTCAAAGATACCTTTGCAGGTAATTTTCTGGCATAATATATCCTTAAATAATGCTATGTTTACTGCCATATTGATCCCAGCAATTGCCTTTGGTGCAGTGATTGGATCTTTTCTTATAAAGAAAATTAATGAAAAATTATTTAAGTATGCAATTATAATGATGACAGCTATTGTGGCTATTAAGCTATTGATCTAAGCTTTTTGTATTTTATACTTCGTGTATAATTTGAATAAGAAATTTTATTCCCAATTAATATGATAATATCAAGAGTTATAGGGGTTTGTATTTAATAAATATAATGTAGATTTATGCATTATGATGGAATAGTAGAGTATATTATATGGTATCTCTTTCATTGACAAATGAAATGATAAACCGTATACTAAATATAGTTGGTATACCAAAGGTATATAATTTATTTTTCTAGCTATAATAATTACATTTGAATTAATTGAAATCTAAAAGGAGTGATTTAAAAATGATGGTTTTTGAAAGATTTATCCCATTCAAAAGGTTAATTGTATCAATTATACTTCTTGGATTAAGTATTGTTATGAACCTTGAAAGACGAATATTTTCTCATATCGCAGAAAGGTTTAAGGAAAAAAATATGATAGTACAAATCAAACTAAGAGACAATTCCTTAGGTCGATACTACATATTTAAAGACGGAAAGGTTAAATCAAAAGGTGGGTTACATGAAAAGCCTGATGTTATTATGTCTTATGAGTCACCTGGAGTTATGCTTAGAGTCATGTCACCATTTAGAAGTCAATTAGAGTTTGTAAGTGCGTGTAAAGCATGTCAACTAGAAATGTGGGGTCCTGATGAACTATCTAATTGGTTTGCTATGACACTAAATATGCTATTAACTGTAGGCACTAAATACGGAACAGATATGGGCAAAGGTGTTATGCGCTATACGAATAATACCAATGGTGGTCCAGTATTTGTCTACGTAAAGGCAGGAAAAATTATACGAATTACACCTATAGATTTCGATGATAAAGACGCAGATCCTTGGACGATTAAAGCTAAAGGCAAAAGTTTTACTCCACCCAAAAAGACAACTGTTAGTCCTCATACTATGGCATGGAAATCTATGATCTATTCTCCTGATCGTATTAAGTATCCTATGAAAAGGGTAGATTTCGATCCAAATGGAGAGAGAAACCCTCAAAATAGAGGTGTTTCAGGATATGAAAGAATAAGTTGGGATGAAGCTCTTGATATAGTAGCAGGGGAAATAAAGAGAGTGAAAAAAGACCATGGTCCAGGGGCAATTATGAATGGAAGTGGATCTCATCATACCTGGGGTGCATTAGGATACTGGCTAGGAGCGAGAATAAGGTTTTTTAATACCATTGGATGGACACCAATTGCTCACAATCCAGATAGTTGGGAAGGTTGGTTTTGGGGTGCGACTCATCACTGGGGACATAGTTCTCGAAATGGTGGAGGGGAAGCTTATAGCACAGTAGAAGACTGTATGCAAAACTCTGAAATGGTTGTTTTCTGGTCTAGTGATCCTGAGTCTACTAGTGGAGTTTACGGTGCATCTGAAGGAACAATTAGACGTATGTGGTTAAAAGAACTAGGAATAAAAATGGTACATATTGATCCATTCTACAATCATACTGCAGCTTTGATGGGTGGAAAATGGATTGCACCAAAAGTTGGTACAGATAGTGCCATGATTTTAGCTATTGCATATGTATGGATAACAGAAGATTTATATGATAAGGAATATGTAGCTACTCGTACGATAGGGTTTGATATATGGAAAGATTATATCCTTGGCGGAGATGATGGTATTCTTAAGACTCCAGAGTGGCAAGAGACAGAGACTGGAGTGCCAGCTAAAGATGTTCGCGCATTAGCTAGAGAATGGGGAACGAAAAAAACATATCTAACCGCAGGTGGTATTACTGGTTTTGGTGGAGCATGTCGAACAGCTACTGGAACAGATTGGGCAAGAGGTGTAGTGTGTTTAATGGGAATGCAAGGTATGGGTAAACCTGGCGTAAATATGGGAGGTGTACAACAAGGTACTCCTGTAGATACGAGATTCTATTTTCCTGGTTACGCTGAAGGCAGCATGTCGGGAGATTTTACAGGTCCTGGTCATGGTACTACATTGTATCAAAGGATGCCACAGCTACCTTCTGTAAATACAGTCAAACAAGTAGTGCCACGTTTGCGTATACCGGAAGCAGTAATCGACGGAAAGACATCAGGGTACTCTACAGATCCTATGTCTATTGAAGGTCAATTTTTTGAATATAAATATCCTGCTCCAGGTCATTCGCCTGTAAAGATGTATTATAAATACGGTGGATCACATTTTGGAACTATGCCTGATACAAATAGGTATGTAAATATGTATCGAACAGATAGCTTGGAATTTGTTGTAAATCAATCTATTTGGCATGAAGGAGAGTCAAAGTTTGCAGATGTAATATTACCTGCATGTACAAACTTCGAACGTTTTGATATCAGTGAATTTGCGAACTGTGGTGGTTATATATTTAACTCTTTTACACAAGTGAATAATAGAGTAGCTGTTATGCAACATAAATGTATCGAACCTATTGGTGAGTCTAAATCAGATATCGAAATATTCTTAGAAATATCGAAAAGATTAGAATTAGCAAATCCGTTTTCTGAAGGTCATAGCGAATTTGACTGGTGCAAACGTTTCTTTGATGCAACAGATTTAAAAACTAAAATATCTTGGAAGAAGTTCTTAAAAAGAGGATATTATGTAATACCGCCTACTACAGAAGAGAGTAGAGATCCTGTATCTATGAGATGGTTTGCTGAGGGAAAAGAAAAAGATACACCTGAGTTAACACCTCTTCCAGGAGATTATACTGAAGAGTATAGGAAAGGATTACAAACCCAATCTGGTAAAATAGAATTTGAATCGTCTAGCTTAAAGCGTTTCGATCCAGACGATCCAGACAGACTTCCAATAATGAAATACGTTGCTTCATGGGAAGGACCTAGTACAAAGGAACTTTACGACAAATATCCCCTACAACTAATGTCGCCTCATCCTAGATATACTTTCCATACCCAAAGTGATGGGAAAGAAAGTACCATTAATGATATTTCTGAACATCGTGCACTTATTGATGGATACTACTATTGGATTGCTCGAATTAATGCAAGTGATGCAAAGGCTAGAGGTATCAAAGAAAATGATTTAGTGAAATTATATAACGATAGAGGTGCTGTTATTTGTGCAGCAAAATTAACTGAAAGAGTACCACCAGGAACCGTTCATTCTTATGAATCTTCGGCAAAATACGATCCTGTTGGAGAACCTGGCAAATCAGCAGACCGTGGTGGTTGTATCAATCAATTAACCCCTAGTCGAATGATAATAAAAAAATCCCACGGAGCAGGCTATATGTCTTGTCTAATTGAAGTGAAAAAATGGGATGGTAAGGAGGTGGCAATATGAAAACATGGCATATGATTATTGACGTTGAAAAATGTGAAGATTGTAATAATTGTCTTTTAGCATGTAAAGATGAATATGTAAATAACGAATGGAAGGGATACTCAAAACCCCAACCAAATCTAGGTCAAAAGTGGATCAATGTACAAAGAAAAGAAAGGGGTACATTCCCTTTAATTGACGTAGCATATAGACCTACACCGTGTATGAACTGCGATGATGCCCCTTGTATAAAAGCGTCAAAAGGATGCGCTTCCAAGAGATCTGATGGGATTGTAATTATAGATCCTGAAAAATCAAAAGGTAGAGAAGATCTAGTTAAATCTTGTCCCTATGATGTTATATGGTGGAATGCTGAATTAAATATTCCTCAAAAGTGTACATTTTGTGCTCATCTAAAGGATGAAGGCTGGAAAGAACCAAGATGTGTTCAAGTATGTCCTACAGGGGCTTTACGAATAGAAAATTTAACAGATGAAGAGTTTAGTCAAATAATAGAAAATGAGAAGCTAGAAGTACTTCACAAAGAACTAAAAACTTCTCCAAGAGTATATTACAAGAATCTATACCGTTTTGAAAAGTGTTTCATAGTAGGAAGTGTAAGTATAAAGAAGGACGGCATTGTCGATTGTGCTGAAGATGCAAGAGTAGTGTTGTATAAAGAAAAAGTCAAGATTGAAGAATCAATAACAGATAATTACGGAGATTTCAAATTTGATAAATTAGATGAAGATAGTGGAGAATATACATTAGAAGTATCTTATAAAGATAAAAAAAGTAAAACTATAACAGTTAATGTAGCGAAAAGTATTAATGTTGGAGAAATTTTATTTGATTAGGATATATATAACTTAATATTATCTTTAAGAATAACCCTATACAAAAGATATTAATTATTACTCAACCAGATTTTTAGGTTAGTGTAATAAAACCTGTTGCACAACAAATTGATTATCTGATATGCTATGTAACAGCATAATAGTAACAAGATTGAATGGTATTTACCCGGTCAGGGTTGGCGAGGCTTGTAGCGGTTGAAAGAACCAGAAGCCCCTTCAACCTACGACGGGAGTTTTAGTGCCTATTAATGCGGGATAAATACCTTATATTTATAATACTAGATATATAAAAGATAGAAGAATTAATAATAAATAAAAGTAAAATAAAAATAACTAGAGAGGTGGAATACAATGAGCAATTTAAATTCTTTAAATATGAGCATTGCGCAAATACGATATTTTATTAAAGTTGTGGAGTGTAATAGTTTTACAAAAGCTTCTCAACAGTTAAATATGTCACAATCCTCTATTAGTAAGAATATATCCTCTCTAGAACAAACTTTAGAATTACAACTCTTTATTCGTGAGAATAAAAGAATCATAATTACAGAGGCAGGAATCTATCTATATAAAGAATTTAAAGAAGCTATAAAAAAAATTGACCAGGCTATTGACGAATCACATATTTTACAAGGTGGATACTCTAATAATTTAACAATTGGTGGACTAGATGCACATAGACCAGATGCCTTTGTTCTTCCACTTGTAAAGAAATTTAAAAAAGTCTATAAAAATATTTCAATTCAAGTAGAAAATTGGTCGGTGCAGGACGTACGCCATAAACTTATTGATGGTGAGTTGGATATTATTTTTACTGTTTTGTACGATGTTGAGCAATTAAACAAAGAAATTTTTGATTATAAAGTTGTAGCAGAATGTACTCTGAGCGTAGGTATGTTAGAAACTAATCCATTATGTGAAAAATCTGAAATAACTATTTTAGATTTAAAAGACTCTCATTTTGTATCGATTTCACCACAATATACGCCTAGCTATAATCACCTATTAAAAGAAATTTGCACGTCACATGGATTTCAACCAAAGATTACATATTATACATCAAGTGCCAATTCGCTAATTTCTAATCTTCGTAATAACAAAGAAGTTTTTATCTGTGATGAATTTTATAGAGACTATTTGAATAAGTCTGTCTGTTGGAAACCTTTGAAAGGAACGATTAGTGGAATTGCTGTAGCTTGGAAAAAGGATAATAAGAAAAAAAGTGTTAGGCTATTCATAGACTCTATAAATCTTTGATTTTTATCCCGCATTAACAAGCACTCTTACTGAATAAAGTTTCACTAAAAGTTGTTTTCTATTAAAAATACAGTGTGAATAAATTTGACCAAATGGTCAAAGCTATGTGTACTAAAACATAGCTATTTTTTTATTTACAACAATATGGTAATTGAAACAATTTATAATATTACTAAAAGATTGAATTCTAAGGAAAATACTAAGTTAATGATTCACTATCTATAAACGCGCCAACTAATAAAAATGCATTCCATTTTGGAATGACATGATGAAATTTTCTCGCTGTAATAAGAGCATAAAATATTGTAACATTAATAAGTAAATCAAATTTATAGTTATTAAATACTACGAGGATGGTGCAAAAATGTCAAAAGAACAATTATACAATGACAGAGTAGATCAAATATTAACTACTGTAAATCACGAAGAACCGAAGAGAGTACCGATAGTTTCAATGTATGAAACATGGGCAATTTCAAATGCAAATAGTACAGTAAAAGAAATTGAAGATAATCCTGAAAAAGAAATTGATGTATACTGTAAACCACATGAAGAAATTTACTGTGATTGTGTTTATACAAATGGTTTAGTTTTTGATGCTAAAAGTGCTGAGATTACTGGAAGTAAGAGTCACTTTATATCTGAAGATGGGCAGACAGTTCAGCATTTAGAGATTTCACCTATGGAGGCTAAAGATTATCCAGAATTAATTAAGAATCCTATGGAATTTATATTTAATGAAGCTATTCCTAGAAAATGTGCAAATCTGAGTAAAACTCCAGATGAAAATTACGAGACATTAAAAAAGCTGTTAAATCACTGGAAAGTAAAAGGTCAGGTTCAAAGTAGATTACAAAATGAGTTAAAGGATAGACATGGATTACCTGTTCTTGTTGGTCCCATAGCATACCCACCAATGGATATTGTATTTGACTATTTAAGAGGATTTAAAGGTATTTCCTTAGATTTAAGAAGACAACAAGAACAACTATTAGCAGGTATTGCAGCGTTAGATGAATTTGCTTATGATATTGCAGGGATTACACCAGGAATTGAAAAAGTTGAACCTTTTCCATTCTATGCTACTATGATGCATGTTCCTACGTTTATAAGCATGAAACAATATGAGAAGTTCTTCTTGCCTACTTATGAAAAAATGATTTTGAAAATTAATCAATTAGGTGGAAAAGTAATAATGTTCTTAGAAGGAAACTGGGAGAGTAAATACGAATGGTTAAATAGTTTACCTAAAAATATGGCTATTGGTATTTTAGAAGATGACGATGTTTTCAACGCAAAGAAAAAAATTGGTGATAATATCACAATCGCAGGTGGTATGTCAATAGGGTTACTTCAGAGAGGAAGTAAAGATCAATGTATTGATCACGCGAAAAAGGTTATAGATGAATGTGCACCCGGCGGAGGTTATCTCTTTACGTATTCAAGAATTTTATCATCAAAAGGTGATGTAAATATAGAAAATTTGAAAGCTGTAAATGAATTTGTTAGAGATTATGGAGTTTATAAATAGGAGGTAATAAAAATGGAAAATGACAAAACTATTTTAGAGTTATTTGATAAATTACAACAAGAAGAATTGGATTTTTTACCACCAGATGAAAATGTTAGAAAAGGATTTATAACATTTCTAAAGTTTATGGTATTAGCATCGTAAACTAAAAGGCTGTTTTATCCCAAATTAACAGGCATGAAGACACCCATCATTGGTTGTGCGGGCATGTAGCTACTTTCAGTTGATACATGCCTAGCCAACTCTGACAGGGGTAATACCATTCAATTTGTCTTACCTTTCAGGCTAAATAAATTGAGTATTGCCTCACTTAAATTTCTAGATAAAGAAAACCCCTACTGAATAAATTTTCGCTTTATAGCTAGTTATAATATACAATAGAATAAATAACTTCAAATAACACATACTAAAAATTCAAGCGAAATAAGTTGACAGTGAATTGACAATATTGTATCATGAATACGTAATGAATATATATGGTATACCAAAGGAGGGTAAGTTATGAATTTAAAAGAATTAACGCAATCTGTTGGAGAATTAGAAGAAGAAAAAGTTCTCGAAATGCTTAATAATTTTGTTGCTTCAAATCCATCTGAAGAAGAAGCAGGAAAAGCTGTTGCAGCGTGTCAAGAAGGAATGGCTGAAGTAGGTGATTTATTTGAAAAGGGAGAATATTTCGTAGGAGATCTCATTTTCGCTGGAGAATTATTGACGGAAGCAATAAATGTATTAAAACCTGTTATCGGATCAGGAGATACTACTAAGGTTGGAACCATAGTACTTGGAACAGTACATGGTGACTTACATGATATTGGAAAGAATATATTCAAAAGTATGGCAGAAGCTGCAGGGTTTGAGGTTCATGATATTGGAATAGACCAACCAGTACAAGCTTTTATAGATATTGTGAAGGAAGTTAAACCTAATATTGTAGGAATGAGTGGAGTACTTACATTAGCTCTTGAGGCAATGAAAGATACGGTTGATGGATTGAAAGAAGCGGGACTAAGAGACAGTGTTAAAGTTATTATAGGTGGTAACCCGGTGACGAAAGAAGCTTGTTTACATATAGGCGCAGATTCATTTACAACAAACGCAGCAGAAGGCGTAAAAATATCACAAGGATGGGTGAAATAGTAATGGTAGAAAAT
Source organism: Alkalibaculum sporogenes (assembly GCF_009362815.1). GTDB lineage: Bacteria > Bacillota > Clostridia > Eubacteriales > Alkalibacteraceae > Alkalibaculum_A > Alkalibaculum_A sporogenes. The sequence goes on from NZ_WHNX01000003.1 coordinate 182,826, forward strand.
GCACAATCAAAAAATCAACTATTTATTGATATTGACGAAGGTAAAATCCCAAAAAGAGTACCTGTTTATACATGGATGGATATCACTTATATCATGCAATACGCTGGAGTAGATTTAAGAAAAGCCCAATGGGATGTAGATAAATTTAAGGATATGATTGAAATTGGTGCAAAATCCTTTCAGTCTGATATCAATCCAGCAACGTTTACAAGAATACAACCAGTTTACAACATATTAGGTGCACAAAACTTTGTTATGAGTTCTGAAGGACAAATACAGCATCCAGAAATTACAGGTATGGGACCCGAAGATTATGATGAAATGATTGCAGATCCATACAAATATACTCACGACAAAATATTACCACGTTTATATAAGAATTTAGATACTACTCCAGAAGAAAAGGCAAAAGTATTTGCAAAAGCATTTAAAGCTCATAGTGACATTTTTGGACAAATCTTTGCTCATCATGATTTAATGAATGAAAAATATGGACTGGCAAATGATAGAGTAGGATGCCAAACTGTAGCGCCTTTTGATCAGGTAGCTGATCAATTTAGAAGTTTCACTGGAATAAGTTCTGATATTAGAAGATGCCCAGATAAAGTAGTAGCAGCTTGCGAGGCTGTAACACCAATGATGTTAAAAGCAGGTGTAAAACCTCATTCATCACGTCAAAAAAGAACTTTTATACCATTACATATGGCACCATACATGAGAGAAAAAGATTTTGAAAAATTCTATTGGCCGACTTTTAAAGCACTTATAGAAGGACTATGGGAAAATGGAGCTGCTCCATTATTATTTGTTGAACAGGATTGGACGAGATATCTGGATTACTTAAACGAGTTACCAGCAGGTACACAAATGATGTTTGAATATGGAGATCCAAAGGTTATAAAAGAAAAAGTAGGTAAAAAACATATTGTTACAGGATTATATCCATTAACATTATTGGCACGAGGAACGAAACAAGAGTGTATCGATAAGGCAAAAGAAATTGTAGATATTCTTGCACCAGGTGGTAATTATATATTTACCTTTGATAAAGTAGCAATAAATATAAAGGATGCAAATCCAGAAAATATAATCGCAGTTAATGAGTTTGTAAAAGAATATGGTGTTTATTAAAAAGGAGGAGCAAAAATGGAATTTAAATCAGAGTATTATACACCTTGGTCAGAATACGAAAAAACAAATAATGTTAGCCCTGACAATGCAGATGTGATAAAAGCCAACACTCAAACTTATGAAGAAATGGTTTTTGATTTCACCATGTGGTTGATAATGTAATAAATTGAGCATAAAAAGTACTGCTTTATTATGTAAAAACGTTACATATTAATGAAAAATTAATATAATTTATGTAATCGTATCCTCTTCAATAGAAGAGGATTTTTTAGCGCGAAAGCAGTGAGCCAAGCGAAAAGAACTTTTCGCTTATAGTTTTTTTAAGAAATCAGGCAAATGGGTTGCCAATTTGGATGGTTTCGTAAAAAACAAATGAAAACTTGTTTTCATTTGGCGAATGCCCGAGTAGAGAGGAACGAGGGTAGCGAGTTACTCGAGTTTTTCGAGCCAAGCGAAAAGGTACTTTTCGCTTATAGTTTTTAAGAAATCAGGCAAATGGGTTGCCAATTTGGATGGTTTCGTAAAAAACAAATGAAAACTTGTTTTCATTTGGCGAATGCCCGAGTAGAGAGGAACGAGGGTAGCGAGTTACTCGAGTTTTTCGAGCCCAGCGACGGTTATGACGAATAGAGTTATAAGAAATAGGCAAAGCCTGATTCTTATGGTTTATATTAAAAAACATAAGTTGAAGAACTAGAAGAGTGATTGACATTTTAAAAGATTCCAAGTATACTTATTGTACAAGTGGTATACCACTCGTACAAAATTTCAAATAATCATATACAGAGGTGGAATTAGTGGTTAGTCTAGAAGAAGCTAGAAAGACAATCTTGAAAAACACAGTTCAATTAGAAGCTGAAACAATAGAGATAAGTGTATCATTATATAGAATATTGGCAGAAGATATTTATTCTGAAGAGTTAATTCCACCCTTTCACAACTGTGCTATGGATGGTTATGCGGTTCTTCATTCAGCAATCATTGGCGCTTCAAAAAAAGAACCTATGGAATTAGAGCTCATAGGACAATTAACTGCTGGTTACACTACGCAAAAAACCGTCGGAGAAGGTACTGCTATAAAAGTGATGACTGGAGCACCACTACCTGATGGGGCTGACACAGTTGTACCTATTGAAATTACCTTTGAAGAAGGAAACAGGGTTAAAATATTTAAAGAAATTGCAAAAAATGATAATATCAGATTTGCAGGAGAAGATGTAAAGCCAGGTCAATTACTGATACATAAAGGTGAGAAAATCACTCCATATGTAATTGGAATGCTTGCTGCTCTTAATAAGAAGTATATAAAAGTCACTAGGGTTCCTAAGGTAAGCTTAATATCTACAGGGGATGAGTTAAGTGATATAGGCAAAGTTTTATTACCTGGTCAGATAAGAGATATTAATACTTATAGTCTATCTGCTCAAGTGGTAGAGAATGGTGCGAACTTAATTAATATGAGTAGAACAAAAGATGATCGTGATGAAATTCAATCTAAGTTAGAAGCTGCACGTGGCTCAGATATGATTATTATCTCTGGAGGAGTATCTGTAGGAGATTGTGATTTTGTCAAAGAGGTACTTCATGATATGGGTATGAAAGAGGTATTTTGGAGAATTGCAGTAAAGCCAGGAAAACCTGTTCTATTCGGAATATTAGACAAGACTTTGATATTTGGATTGCCAGGTAATCCAGTTTCTGCTGTAGTAGCATTTCAACAATTTGTATTACCTGCTCTATTTAAAATGAAAGGAAACAATACAAGTCCTTGGAAAGAAATTACTGCGATTTTAGAAGAAGATATAATAAAGAAGAGAGGTTTATTCCACTTTATAAGAGGTAAAACAACTAATACCGAAGATAAGACTTATGTTAAACCTTATAGCTTACAAAGCTCAGGAGCATTTAGTTCAATGATATTTTCAGATTGTCTAATTATGATGCCTGAAGAGCTTACACACGTAAAAAGTGGGGAAGAAATAAAAATACAAATGCTAAATTAGGAGGTGTTGATTATGGTTCCAGTTATTTCTATTGTAGGTAGAAGCAATAGTGGCAAAACCACATTAATTGAAAACATTATACCTATTTTCAAAGAAAGAAATTTGAGAGTAGGAACAATTAAACATGATGCACACCGATTTGATATAGATCATGAAGGAAAAGATACATGGAGAATGGCACAGTCAGGAGCAGATAAGGTACTTATCTCTTCTAAGGATAAAATAGCAATGATAGAAAAACCAATAGAGGAAAAAAGTATACATGAATTAATACAGGAGCATTTTCAACATGTAGATATTGTTATAACAGAAGGTTATAAACAATCAAACATTCCTAAGATAGAGGTAATTCGTTTTAACTTACCAATCATACCTAAAAGCAATAATCTTATAGGCATTGTAGACAATAGGATAGAAGAGAATAATCCAATAAAAACCGACGTAGAAGTATTTGATTTTAATAATTATATACAAATTGCAAATTTTATTGTAAAATATTTATTTAGTACAAAGTAGTAAATTAAACAGTTACATATATTTAACACAAAAAAATATAGTAAGGAGTTTTATTAAGGTGGATAAAATTATGGAAAAAGAACCTTCCAAACAACAACTTGCTTATGAAAAGATAAAAGATTCAATTATTAAAAATGAATTTTTACCTGATACCTTGTTGGTTGAAAGACAATTATGTACAAACATGGATATAAGCAGAACACCAGTAAGGGATGCGTTGAGGAGGTTAGCGGGAGAAGGATTAGTTGAATTTATTCCTGATAAAGGAATGTTTGTTTCAAGGATTAGACTTGAGGATATTATTGAAATTTATGAATTAAGAGAAGCTCTCGAATCAATGGCAGTCAGGCTGTTTACCCTTAGAAAGACAGAAGAAGACCTAAAGATAATGGAGGGATGTGTTGAACAACAAGAAAGTTCGTTTAACAAAGGAGATTATTCATTATCCGTTGCAAAAGATATGGAGTTTCACGAGGTATATATTAAGGGAGCAAAAAACCTTAGAATGGAGAATTTTTTAAGAACCATACATGATCAAACAAATAGAGTAGCGTTTTCCACGACAAATGATCTTGAGAGAATGGAAAGGTCAATTCATCAACATAAAGAAGTATTAGAAGCTATTAAATCTAGTGATGAAGTACTTGCTGAAGAATTGATTAAAAAACACATAATTGATACAAGAGAATACCATATGTCAAAGTTTTATTTAATTAGATAATGTACTCAGGCAAAAGCACGCGAAGCGTGCTTTTTTGGTATGCAATAAAGTATTGATTTAAGTGTTATTAAATTAATGTAACGTCGTGGGTGTCTATACTATCTGGATTATGTATGGAGATGATGTTAATCAGATTTAAAGGAGTGTTAGACTTTAAAGGTATTAGTAGCTAAAATTAAGTTATAAGCATTCGTTACATATATGTCAGGGTGTAACTTGTGATGTGGGAAGGAATTTTTTCGCAAACTATGCAAAGCATTACATATGTAAAATACCTTGCGCTATTTTTTTATAAAAAATGGAAGGATGATGAAGATGAGCATTAAGGTACCTATTACAGAAGAAGACAAAAATAAGAGTTATTTTAAATACTATGAAATGGAAATGGCAACTCCACCTGCTGAAAAATATGAGGAGATTAGCAAAGGACCTATTGCACAATCAGAGGCATTATTAATACAAGATAGAAATGACTTATTTAAACCAGGTTATCTTGATTGTGAATTTGGTTATACAATTATGGAGGATGGCACTGGTTATGTTGCAAATCATACATTTATGCCTGGTGTAACTGGTGAAATGCTTCAGTGGTGGTTTGCATGGCATCCACTTGATCCCCTACGTTATGCTATTTGGGATAATGAAGACCATTTTGGAATTGAAATAAGTGATGAAGTTAGAAAAAAAATAATGAATCCTAACATACCTTTAAAAGAAAAGTCATGGGGAGTTACTCATGTAGTTCAAGAATCTACTGGAGGGCCATCAACTCAAATAGAAATTATGTTTCAGTACCCTAAGGATTTAGGATATGATCAAGAGCAAATTGGAACAGACGCATGTAGCTTTATGGTTTGTGCTAATGGACTATCTCTAATGCCTGATGGAAAAAAGTCTGCCGCAGTTATGACTCATATGGCACGGGATATAGAAGGTGGCGTTGAATTACGTTCGCGTTTTTGGATGGGATACCATATTATCCATGGGCAACCAGTAAAACTTATTCCTGATGGATTTAGACTTCCCAAATTTATTCCACAGGAATTGATTGGTCATAATGTCAAAGAATACACGAATCTAGCATCGATCTTACCAAAGGTATATGCAGAAGAAAAAAATAAATGGTAATGTAACCACAAGATAAAATGGGGGTAATAGTATGGGTAACTTTAAAGTTATGGGCATAACAGCAGGAAGAAAAGATGGGAACTCTGAGATATTATTAAAGGAAGCACTTAATGTATGTGAGGGACAAGGAGCAGAGGTAATTATGGTTAATCTTCATGATTATCATATATTGGACTGTGTTGGATGTGAAGCATGTACGCAAGGTATGGCAAGAGGAGTTCAAGTACCATGTATTCTAAAGGAAAAAGATGATAAGGATATACTTACTACAAAAATGTTAGATATGGATGCAGTTATATTTTCTATCCCTACATATGATTTGATGCCATGCTCTAAATATCTTACTTTTGCACATCGTAACTTGGCTTATGAAGCATCATTTTTACAAGAAATTGGTGCAATTCAAAAGAAAGATCGAGTTGCTGGAATCATATGTGTAGGAGGTTCAACCCGTTCATGGCAATCTATGGCACTAGAAGCCATGTCGGCAACCTTGTTTACCACATCTTTTCTTACAGTAGACCAAATGATGGCTATGCGTATTAGTCGTCCAGCCTATGCACTTATTCGTTCTGAATATATTGAAAGAGCACATGTTTTGGGTGAGAATATAATGAAAAGCCTTAAGACTCCAGCTACAAAGCGTGAATGGCTCGGGGATAAAGACTTTGGTTGGTGTCCAAACTGCCACTCAAATGCATTAGTGAAGGGCGAAGTTCAGTGGGATGGTATTTTCTGGCCAGTTGAATGTCAAGTATGTGGTGCTGGTGGAACATTAGAACAAGATGAAAAAGGAGATTATCAATTTGTCATTGCAGAAAATGGTCTAGTTAGAGATCGTACAACGGATGAAGGTCGTGCTCATCATCTTAGAGAAATTGGTACGGGAATGAAATTTTTCTATGAACCAGAAAATCAAGCTATTGTAAAACAAAATATAGGAAAATACAAGAATAAAAAGTTTCCAACTATAGAAAAGTAAAGTATTTGAATGCAATGTGATTAAAATAATAGACAATAAGTGGAGGATTGAAGATGAAAAAAATAGAGACAGATGTAATCGTAGTCGCAGCAGGATTATCAGGATTAGCAGCTAGTATCGCAGCCGCTGAAAGTGGTGCAGAAGTCGTCGCATTTGAAAAAGCAAACACAACAGGTGGAGCAGCGAATATGGCAATGGGTCCTTTAGGTATTGGATCTAGTATTCAAAAAAACCAAATGGTTCCACTTACTCCAGGCGAAGCGTTTAGAAAACATATGTTTTATACACATTATACTGTAGATGCACGTTTGGTTCGTGATTACTATTTTAAATCTGGAAGTACCATTGATTGGTTAATGGATATGGGTGTAGAGTTTTTTGGCGCTTCAAGAGCATTTGGTGCACCAGAAGCTACAAGAGCATATTCTGATGGTGAATTTACATGGCATATTGTTAAACCGGAAGGTGGTGGAGCACCAGGTCCTCGTGTTGCAGCAACAATGATAAAAAGAATGAGTGAAAAAGCTTCGGAATTAGACGTAGAAATTATGTTAGAAACACCTGTAAAAAGAATTATTATGGAAGATGGCAAAGCAGTAGGAGTTATTGCAAAAGATAAAAATGGCAATGAAATAGAAGCAAGAGCAAAAGCTGTAATTATAGCAACAGGTGGATTTGGTGATAATCCTGAAATGATTAAAGAAGAAACAGTATATGAATTCGGTAAGACGATTTTTAACTTTGCAATTCCTGGTATGAAAGGTGAAGGAATTAAAATGGCTTGGGAAGCTGGTGCAGGACGTACAGAAACGAAGATGGAATTAATGTATCAATTACCCGATAATATGAATCACTTTATACTTGACGGAGCTTTTCGTCAACCTTGTTTATGGGTAAATAAAAATGGTCATAGGTTTATGCCTGAAGACCAAATCGCAAATACAACTCATACTGGAAATGCAATTACTGCACAGCCAGGTATGGTTGCATATACAATCTTTGATAGTAAACTATTGAGAAAATATAAGAAGAAAGGCCCTGATATTATATCACATGTACATCCACATGACTTGTATGATCATTTTGATGCACAGTGGGAAAAGGACCTTGCTGATGGTTACGAACCAATAGCTCAAGCAGATACCATTGAAGAACTTGCTGAAAAAGCAGGTATCGATGTGGCAGGATTACTTGAACAAGTACAAGAATATAATGATATGTGTGCAGAAGGCTACGATGAAATATTTGAAAAAGAAAGACAATATATGCAACCTATAGAAAAAGGTCCATTCTATTGCTGTCGTCAAAATGTAGGAGCTTATGGCTCATATGGTGGGATTCTAATTAATCATAAGACGGAAGTAATGACTCAAGATTCAAAAGTAATACCAGGTTTATATGCTGTAGGAACAGATGCGTGTAATATTTATGGAGACAGTTATACATTTACATTATCAGGTAATACAATGGGATTTTGTTTAAACAGTGGACGTATTGCTGGAGAAAATGCAGCAGCTGCAGTACAAGGATTCTAATAGACATAGTAAAGTGTATTTAACCTTTAGGGCTAATTGCTACTATGCTTTATTATAACTCGAAAGATTATTGTAATAGAACACATTGGGGCTCGAAAAAATGAGTCCCTTTCTTATACTTTATATAGTTAGAATAGAATTTAATACATATAACAGTATTCTATATATTGGTTATTCAATATAATAAGGAGGAAAAATGAAGATAATTATCGATGGAAAAGAAATTGTAGCAGAAGTGGGAACGTCTGTTCTGCGTGCTGCCATTGATTCTGGAGTATTTATACCACATTTATGTGATCATCCAGATTTAGAGGCGGTTGGTGGATGTAGATTGTGTTCTGTAGAAGTGGAAGGAATTGAAGAAGTGGTGCCATCATGTAAAACAATTGTACAAGAAGGTATGGTAGTGAAAGTCAATTCACCAAAAGCAGATAAAATAAGAAAGATGGCAATGGAATTAATTTTGGCTTCACATCCTGCCGAGTGTACAGGGTGTCCTAAATATGGAAAATGTGAATTGCAGTCTATGTATCAATATATGGGTGTAGGACCAGAACGATGGAGAATGAAATCAAGAACTATAGCAAATGACGATAGCAATCCATTGATTCAACACTTGTTTACAAGATGTGTTCGTTGTGGACGTTGTATTAGAGCATGTAGAGATCTTAGAGGAGTAAAAGTGTTGGATTTTCAAAGAACAAAAGATGGTTTACGTGTAGGGACAGACAACGGTGTTTCACTAAAGGAAGCAGGATGTAAATTTTGTGGAGCTTGTATTGAAGTATGTCCAACAGGATCTATTATGGATGCTATAGGAATTATAAAGGAAGATGTATCCTATAGAGATTCTGTAGTGCCTTGTACAAGTGCATGTCCAGCAAGTATAGATATTCCTAGGTATATTCGTTATATCAAAGATGGTGATTTTGCAAAGGCAATAGCAGTAGTTCGTGAAAAAGTACCCTTCCCTAAAGTTTTAGGTAGCGTATGTAGCCATGTGTGTGAAGATGATTGTAAAAGAAATGAATTAGGTAATCCTATTTCTATATGTAAATTAAAAAGAGCTGCAGCAGTTCATGACCATGGAGCTTGGAAAAAAAATGTGAAGAGATCTAATCCAACTGGTAAGAAGGTAGCAGTTATTGGTGGTGGTCCAGCAGGTCTAACAGCAGCATATTATCTAGTGAAAAAAGGACATGTAGTTACTGTAATTGAAGAAAATGAAAAAGTAGGAGGGCAATGTCGTTATGGCATTCCAGCTTATCGATTGCCAGATGAACTATTAGATAATGAAATTGCAGATATTCTTGAAGAAGGAGTACAACTTATTACAGGAGCAAAGGCGGATACACCTAAAGCATTACTTGAAAAAGGTTATGATGCGGTTTTGGTTTCTTGTGGGACTCATCAGGGAACAATGTTGCCGCTCAAGGGCAACGATTTAGAAGGTGTGTATGTAAATACAGATTTTTTAAAAAATGCAAGGCTTAGTGCTCCATTAGCAATTGGAGAAAATGTAATGGTACTAGGGGGTGGTAATGTAGCTTATGATTGTGCAAGAACAGCCCTCCGGTTAGGTGCAAAAAAAGTATATATTGCATGTCTTGAAAATACTGATCAGATGACGGCGACTAAAGACGAGATTGAAGAAGGACAAGAAGAAGGTGTCATTTTACATTCAGCACATTCCTTTCTCAGAATTGTCGGTGACACAAAAGTTGAAGGTGTGGAATTACAAAAAGTAGATAAATTTTATTTTGATGAAAACCGTAGGCCAGTTATTGAGTTGTCAGAAGGGACAAAAGAGATTATTCTAGTGGACAATGTAATATTTGCAGTAGGTCAAAAGCCTGCTGGTACAGACACTATGGGATTAGAACTTATCAATAATGCCTATGTGAAGACTAATGACAATATGGAGACAAGCATGGAAGGTGTATTTGCAGCAGGAGATGTAGTAACGGGAACAAAATCTGTAATTATTGCCATAGAAGCTGGACGTAAAAGTGCAGAAGAAATAGATAAGTATTTAGGTGGTAATGGAGATATTAGTGAACAACTTGTATATAAAGAATCCCCAAATTCGTATATAGGTCCTTGTCCAGGATTTGGTGATTTAGAAAGAAGTAAACCGAAATTGCTAAATTCTAATATTAGAAAATCTAGTTTTGAAGTAGTTGAAAAAACATTTGAAGTAGATACAGCAAAATGTGAGGCTAGTCGTTGTCTACAATGTGATCTTAGATTAAATATAACAAAGCCAAAACTTTGGAATGAATATTAGGAAGGAGAGTTAAAATGGGTGAATATATGATTTGTAATACTATACCGATCTATCAAGAAGCGCCAGTTTCTTCTGAACTATTCAAGAGAGATATTTCAAAAATTTTAAAAGCAATATCAGAAATGCAAGTAGATAAAAAATATTTAGTTGTTAATGAATGGAATAAAGAATTAATGGAATTATTAGAAGAGCAGACAGACGCGTGTTCTAATCTTGAAATTATTACAGTTGAAGCTAAGGGTGGTTTTGTTTTTGGAAATGCTACTGCAGTTTCAAAGCTAATAGAAGGTGAAAAACCAATACCATCAGGTATGAATGAAAACATTCCAGTTTATTCAGTTGAAGAATTATTAGGAACCGACGAGAAGGTTGAATATATCGAAAATTGTTCAGGAAAGAAAGAGGTGCATACTTTTGAAAAAAAGATAAAGCCAAGAGATATCTTGGGTAAGTGTGATTTTCATAAAAAGTTTAAAGGGATGTATTTTGGATATCCTATGGGACTGCTACTCTCATCTGAACAATTAGATGAAGAAGTGGAATTGCTTACAGACTACGTCATTATTTTCAGTGAAGATGATTGTATTCTGGATAGCCTAGTGAATATAACAGAAAGATATAAAAATGAGTCCTGTGGACGGTGTGTGTTTGGCTACGAAGGAACGACGCAGTTTTATATGATTTTATCTGACATTGCACAAAAAAAAGGTAAGAATAGTGATGTTGAATTGTTACTGGGTTTGTGCAACGAGATGCAAAATCAATCTTTATGTGATATTGGAACTGTAGCAGCCAATACGGTTGTATCAGCTATACATAATTTTAGAGAAGAGATTGAAGATCATATTACAAAGAAAATTTGTAAGGCTTCTGTATGCAGTAAATTTACAACCTACCATATTATTGCAGATAAATGTACAGGTTGCAACGAATGTGAGGATACATGTGATGATGATGCGATCCTTGGTAAAAAGAAATTTATTCATGTAATTGATCAAGACGAATGTGTACAATGTGGTGCTTGTGTCAATGCATGTGATGAAGGAGCCATTGTAAAAGCTGGACCCATTAAGCCAAAAGGTCCGAAGAATCCAATTCCTTGTAAAAGAGAAGTAAAGTAGTTTGCTACTTTTATAAGCACGATAATAGCAATTCTACCTTTTCTAATACATCTATAAAGTATAGTAATGAAAACTTGTTTTCATTTGGCGACTGTCCGAGTTTCTTGTGTTTTATTTAATTTTAGAGTTTTATTAGATAATAACATTATAGTTACTACCTTTAGGTAGATTGATTCTTAAAATTAAGTGTAAACACCTCGTTGTAAATTATCTTTATAAAGGATAGAATAATAGTAGTATAATAATTAGAATTTAAAATACATTAAGTTAGTTTTTCTAATAATAATATTATTATAAGATGGGGTGATTTACTTTGGAATTAAGACAGCTACATTATTTTATAGCAGTTGCGGAAGAACTTAATTTTACAAATGCTGCTCTGAAACTTCATATAGCACAACAACCTGTGAGTGTACAAATAAAAAAACTTGAAGATGAAATAGGTGTAAAATTGTTTGAAAGGACTACAAGGCAAGTAATTTTAACTCCAGAAGGAAGTGCTTTTTTAACTGAAGTAAGACAAGTTTTTAATCATTTAGATAAAGCAGTTGAAGATGCACGTGCTATAAGCAAAGGGAAGGCATTTAAGATCAATATGGGTTATGAGAGCGCAACTACTTGTAGAATCCTTCCTATCTGCATTAAAAGAATACATAGTAAACTCCCAAAGATCAAAATAGAATTACACGAGTTAGAAGCGCATGAAATATACAATAAGATTAATAATAGAGATATAGATTTAGGTCTAATGTTTTTAGATAAGGAGTATTTAGAATTTGACGAATTTGAAGTAAAAAGACTTGGTTCAGATAGGTCGGTTGTAGCTTTTCCAAAAGGTCATTTTTTCTCTGACAAAGAGAACATCTCTTTATGCGATCTTTCGAAAGAACCCTTTGTAGTTATAAAAAGAAGTGTAAAGCCTAATTTTTATAACAAGTTTATGAGATTATGCAAGAACGCTGGATTTGAACCAAATATCGTTCAAGAAGTTACAAGCGAACAAGCACTTATGTCCCTTGTCGCAGAAGGGATTGGGGTTACTATCGTTTTTGATTGTCTTCGAGATACTTTTAATGAAGATGTGGATTTTGTACCACTTATTAATCCTGAAATATATATAGATTATGGATTTTTGTGGAAAAATGGTAATAAATCTTCACATATAAATTCTATTACTAATATCGATATGAAAATTTCTAAGAAGTAAGGATCTTGCTTTATCTATAGATAGAATATAGTTGCACTAGATTAACTTAATATCTAATAACTAAGAGACTGTAAATCATACAGCTCTTTTTTATTGAGTAAAAAAGTGAAATTACTTTTTAATGAAAAAATACTTGAATGTATATTTGATATGTATGAAAAAATTTAGAGTACTAATCTAGGTATCATACTAAGAGAAAGCTTTTGTTATTTTTGATTAATAAACATATTTGATTGTCTTTATAAATTCAATAATATGATATTTTCTTTAATTTTTAAAGTGGTATGTAGAGTAGGTCGATTCTGTTAATTACCAAAGTTAGTTAAAATGTTTTACATAGATGGACTCTCCAATTAAACCATTAATTTACACATATAACCTTTAAGTTATGGATTGCATCCTATTCAGATATTATACAAACAAGGTAGTTTATAATATAATTCACTCATGTAATGCATTACAAAGTAAATTAGAAGATGAAAAAAATTCCAATCCTATTACAGCGTGGTAATTGTCCCTATTTACTCCAGATAATTTATTAATCAACATATTGCTTTTAGAATGTTTCAATCATGACTAAACTAAGATTTTAAATGTTTACTATTACGTTAGTAATACACAAAAGGGAGGAGAAAATAATGACAAAAACTATAAAAATTCTAGGTTATTTGGGAAACTTTTTGAACATTATATCAATTGCTGCACTTATTTTTATGATGCTCATTGTTGTTGCAGATATAATTATGAGAACTGTATTCGCAAGTCCAATTGTTGGGGCAACTGAAATGGTACGTATGGCAATGGTGTGCATGGTGCCTACATTCGTAAGTGCATTATTAGATGGATGTCATGTAAGGGTAGGTATATTGGTAGATAATATCGGTCGAAAGGGTCAGCTTATATTTGATACATTTGGCTATATTACAACTGCAATTATATGTGCATTGATTTCCTATCAGTCATATGTCGAAATGAAGTTTGCAATTAATTATATGGAAGTTTATTCAATGTTGCGTATTCCAAAGTGGCCATTTCAGCTGATTTTTAGTATATCGTTTGCAATTATGGTTCCAGCTATTATAGCATTGCTTATTTTAAAGTTTATTGACAAAGATGCGTATAAAATTAATGAGACAGAAGAAGGAGTTGAGGCAGTTGAGTAATGAAATAATCGGATTAATTGGTATAGTTGTTCTATTGATATTAATATGTAGTCGTGTTTGGATTGGGGCAGCGTTAGCAATCGTTGGTTTTTTCGGACTCTTGATTATGAGTGGTAGTTCCCAAGCTTTTTCTACATTAGGAACAGCACCTTACATGAATATCGATAACTACACGATTACTGCTATACCAATGTTTACTCTTATGGGCATGGTAATTGCAGAGACAAGTATTGGTAAGGGTCTCTATGAAGCAGCTTATAGATTCTTAGGACGTAAAAATGGTGGGGTAGCATCCGCAACAGTTGTAGCAAGTGGTCTAATGGGTGCTATTACTGGTTCGGATAATGTCTCTTGTGTTATTATGTCAAAACTTGCTTTGCCAGAACTAAAACGTTTTAAATATAATGATGGTCTTGCAACAGCATCTGTTGCAGCTGGTGCTCCATTGGCGATTATTATACCACCAAGTATGGCATTTATTATGTACGGTATGTTAACAGAACAATCTGTAGGTAAGCTTTTTATGGCAGGATTAATTCCGGGTGCTATTCTGGTATCGGTTTTTGTACTGGCAATTTCTATTAGTTGTAATAGAAATAAAACTTTAGGACCAAAAGGTGATAAGTTTACTTTAAAAGAAAAAATGAATGCTTTAGTAGGTGTGCTTCCTACAATAATCTTATTTTTATTAGTTTTAGGTGGAATATATTTTGGAATATGTACAACTACAGAGGCAGGCGCTATTGGTGCTCTAGGTGCGATTATAATCGCAGGGGTAACAAAACAGTTGTCTGCAAAGAAAATGTATACAATACTTAGAGCAACAGTGGTAGCTGTCGGATTTGTTATCTTTATGATAGCAGGCACTTTCATTTTTATTAAATTTATTACTTTATCACATGTTCCATTGGCACTTACAGAGTTGATTATAGGTATGGAAGTTAATAGATTCATTGTACTGTTAGCTGTTGCAATAATGTATCTTGTATTAGGGATGATTATGCCACATATACCTATGATGATATTAACAGTCCCACTTTTATTTCCAGCGATGACGGCACTTGGTTTTGATCCTATTTGGTTTGGGTGTTTCGTAGTTATGATGATGGCACTTGGGGCAATATCACCACCAATCGGAATGGATGTATTCATTGTTGCTGGTATTTCAAAAGTACCGGTTTTAGAGATATACAAGGGTATGATACCATTTTTAATTGCTGACGTTGCAGTAATTATACTCATATGTGTATTTCCACAGATTGTAACTTTTTTACCATCTTTGATGTAATAGTAATGTATTTTCATAAATGATATCACAAAAATTAGAATATACTTTCTAATTTTGAAGAGAAGTCATTTAATTTGAAGATAAAAAAAAATAGGGGGATTAAGATGAGAATAAAAAAATTAACAAGTATCATAATGTTTTTTTGCCTAATGATAACATTATTAGCAGGATGTTCAGGAGGATCTGACAATGATTCAGTAGAAAGCAATACAGAAGTAGACAAGGATAAGGTACATGAATTTAATGTATCTTTTGCAGCACCAGAAGCTGCTACAGTTCCATTAACAGATGTATTTAGACGTATGGAACAAACAAGTGAAGGTCGTCTTAAGTTCAATATTTTCTATAGCTGGTCATTGTCAAGTGTAGACTCGGTTATTAAAGATCTTCAATCAGGTGTAACAGATATTGCAGTAGTACCACCTCATGAACACTTAAACCTATTTCCACGTACATCATTAATTACAGGTACTCCTTTTCTTGGTTTGCCGGGCATTCTTGAAGCAGGTGAGATTTATAATGAAATGCTAGAAGAATACCCTAGTCTTAAAGCTGAGTATGAAGACTTAGAACTAACATATTGGACTACTATCTTCATGCCGCAAAACAATCTTTTTCAAACAGGTTCTTATGGTGAATTAATTGTAAAACCAAGTGATTTAAGAGGACACAAAATTATTGGTAGCAATACTATGATGCAAAAGCTTATTGCAAGTAATAGTGGAGCACCTGTTACTGCTCACGTTACAGAGTATTATTCAAATCTTGAAAAAGGTGTAGCAGACTCAGTAGTACAACATCTAAGCGCTTTAAATGCATTTGGATGTGGCGAATTAATTAAAAAAGCTACTGTATTTGGAGATTCAGGTATGATGATAAATAGTATGGCTTTGATATTCTCAACTAATAAGTGGAACTCATTACCAGAAGATTTACAACAAATATTCACTAGTGAAGCAGAGAACCTTCGTATAGAAAATGCTAAAGTGGACGAATTCAAAATCAAGGCAGCTATGGATAAATTATCTGAAACTGCAGAAGTATATACTTTAACAGATGCTGAGTTAAAAGAATGGAAAGACGCATTTGAGCCGATTTTAAAAGAATATATTGATCAATTAGAGGCAGATGGTGCAGATGACGCTTGGGAACTTTATGAAGGTGTTATAGAAAAAGTAGCTAATTATTAATATAAGTATTGCTTTTAAATTAATTAATTAATCTATTAATTGGAACTGTTTTGAAATCAGATTATAAGCAACTTATGGTTTTGAACAGTTCCATTGATTTATTAAGAAAGTTTATTAGCTGGCTTTAGTGAGGTTATATTTGGATATTTTATGAACTGCTGTTTTCTAAAAATAACTTCATAGTAATTTATTTTTATTAATAATCAATGAAATTTCGTTAATAAATAAATTGATTGTAGGATTAGAATTCTCTTTTTTCCAAGCTGCGCTTACAGTATGGTGGCTTTCAGTATCAAGGAACCGAAGTTCGGGATTATATTTTACTCTGTGCCAATCATCGAAGATAGCCACTCCAAGACCACTTTCAACTTGTAGCATCATGGATTCGATATTTGGAACTGATACAACTTTAGGAACAAAGCCAAATGGTTCACACATTTCGATAACCATGTTATTAGTAAAATTACTTTTTCTATCCGATACCACATAAAATGTTTCTTCTCTAAAATCATTAATTTGTAGATTTGGTTTCAATGCTAAGACGTGGTGTGTAGAGTAGGTCAAGATTCTATTAATTTCTGCAATTTTAAATAATTTAGAACTTTTAAGCATAGATAGACTATCAGCTATACTGATAATAATATCAGAAGTCTCATCTTCTAGAGAGTCGACTAAACCTTTAAAGCCTCTACTAGAAATTTGTATCGATATACCTGGAAAGTGTTGATTAAATGTCTGGGTTACGTAAGAAAAGTATTTTGACATGTCCCAACCTTCAAGACAAGATATATTAATATTACCAGTTTTTCCTTCGTATATCTTTGTTGCCTCTTTTAAAGTGTTTTTTAAATCAACTCTAGCTCTTAAAAAACACTGATAAATCAATTCACCGGCAGGGGTTAGTTTTATCTGTTTGTTAGTTCTATCAAAGAGGCGAATGTTTAAGTCGTTCTCAAGAGCGGCAATTTGTTTGCTAATGGCAGGTTGAGAGACAAATAGTTTTTCTGCTGTGCGAGTAAAATTCATATTTTCAACTAGTGCAATAAAATAATCAATTTGTAAGCTATTCATGGCTCACCTCCAAAACAATATTTAAGATTATTATATCATTTTTGAAGTTATTTAAAGCATGAATGTAGCTATTAAATTAATTTTATCATCTATTACGATTGAGTAGTTGCAATTTTAGTTAGGACAATTAGATAAAGAAATAATTTAACATAACCTTTAGGTTATAACTTGTATTCTTTTAAGGTATTATACAAGTGGGAAAATTTATAATATCATAAGATTATCAAATGGATCTAAGACAATATAAAAATGAGGAGGATTAAATAATGAAAATTCTAGGTATTTCAAGTGGTACAAAAAATGGAAGCAACGATTCAATGTGTAAAGAAGCTCTAATGGCTGCAAAGAACATGGGTGCTGAAGTAGAGTTTATACGGTTACTAGACTTAGACATTAAATATTGTACAGGATGTATAAGTTGTGTAATGGCTCTTTTTTCTGGTAAAGGTAATCTATGTGTGTTAAAAGATGATTTTGATTGGTTGCTGGATAAGATGCTCGATGCTGACGGAATCATTGTTACAACACCGATTTTTGAAAAGGGCGCGCCTGGAATATTCCAAACTTTGACAGATAGATTTGGTCCAAGAATGGATAGAGGCAATAATGTTGTTGCAACAAAGATAGCGGAAAAGACTGGTGGAAAGCTACCTGATCCTAGAATTTTAAAGGATAAAGTGATTTCATACATAGGTATTGGTGGATCTGATTGGACTACTAGAATTGAGTGCGATCATGCTATGCACGCTTTAACTCCTGCTTGGACAATTATTGACAATCAAAAATTCTCGTGGTCAAAAACGATTATTCTTGATGATGAAAAAGTTGCCATAGTACATCAAATAGGAAAAAATCTGGTAGAAGCTGCCAAGGATATAGAGAATGCTCAGTACAAAGGCGAAGCAGGAGTATGTCCTCATTGCCATAGCAGAAATTTCTATCTAGATGAAACATCTACTCATGCAATCTGTTGTTTATGTGGTATTGAGGGAGACATGACAATTGATGAAGATAAAGTGGTATTTAAATTCCCTGAACAACAGTTGAAGCATGCTCATAATACATTATCGGGTAAATTTATGCATGTTGATGATATCAAAAGAAACGAAGAAAACAATATGACTTTAAAAAAGACTGATGAATATAAGGCTCGAGTTGAAAATTACAAGAACTTTATCAGTGCTAGTGTACCTAATAATAATTAAAAGAGTCGTTGTTCAGTGAAATAAATAGATTTTGTTGAGAATTAAAGTTGCATTTATAGACGTAGGCATGTTGATCGCCATATATAAATGAAAAAAAGTATTTGTCTAGGGGGAAGTAGAAATGAAAAGAAGTTATTTAACACTAAATATAATGGATGAAAACGATTTAATTTATATGAATCGTTGGTTATTTAAGGATCACGCACCTGATACAGTAAGTCAAAATGGGCCAATTCTCGAACGATATTGTACTTATCGTGCATTACCTTTTCCTCAGGGTGCAAAAGAATATGGTGCATACAACTGGCGTATGACAGAGCATTGGTGGAGAGAAGATCCTTGGGGTCATATTGATAGTTCCGAAAATCATGGGAGTGCAATATGTGAGATATGGCCAGAAAGATATAATGATATTATAGGTCAAGGTCATGCAAGTGGTGCAAGGACAGGTACGTGGAAAGGGGAACCAGAGGGAGATCATCCTCCAGTATTTACATTTGTTCCATATAGACCAAATAATTGTTTTAAAGGTGCGGGTATTACTTTAAAAGAGGGTCCTTTTTATCGTTTTGTAGTTCAATTCAAATATCCAGAGGGGGTTTCCTATGAGGAAGGGGAAGAATGGTTCTTGAATCATTTTGCTCCAGAAGTCAGCAAGCAACCTGAATTATTGCGTTTCTTTGCATTTAAGGTAATCGAGCCATTTGCAGGTCCATTTGTAAGAGTAATGGAACTTTGGTATAAGGATCCTAATTCATGGAAAAAAGCGTGGGTAGATAATATCCCACAAATATCAAAACCGTCTTGGGCGACCTATGATAAGGCACCATATCTTCAACCATATGTAGATTGGGTGAGTATATTCTTAGAAGAAAGAGCAGAATGTGATTTTTTGAATGATTATAATGGTTATTATACAACAGCATAATGAAAAGCAAGGGTATTATTAGACACAATTATATCAAAACGCAAAGGAGATTTAATATGAAAACAGATTTAATACAAGATCATATGGGAACACATATAAGTTGGGAGCATGATGGTGTTACACCGAAAATGATTGATTGGTTTTGGAGCAATATGGAGAAAGGATTTATATTATGGCACCCTGAACAACATGAACCTCTTGAATGGGCAGTAGCTCCAAAACATGGTAATCCAGTAGGATCTATACATATTGCTCCACAAACATGGAATGATGGTACAAGACAAAATCTCTATATTAGAATTGAAGAATTGAAAGACGTACCAGAAGCAGTCAAGGAATATATTGTATATGAGCATTGTGTAATCGTAGCTGGTCTTGGTCTTGGAGAAGAAAGTATGGTTAATCCAGATCCTATGGGTTATAGAATTCATCAATGGCAGAAAAGTGACATTGGTGTAATTGGCAAGTCATCTGCGATTGGAACGAGAAAAAAAGAGACAAAAGAGGAAGGTATCACTTGGTCAGCTCATTGCATTGAAGAAATAGGTAACTGGGGAGTATTTCTACCAACTCTATATGAATTGTATAAAGTTGTTACCAATACAAAGTATAATCTATATGCCAATCTATCCGTAGAGGGTAAAGGAAAAGATCTAAAGTACAAATATATTAAGTAGATTCTAAACTCAGCATAATCTTAATATGCTGAGTTTTTATTACCGCGAAGACAATGAGCCAAGCGGCTGCTTGCAGACATTTGGCGACTGTCCGCGGAACCACAGAGAAACTCGCGAAGCGTGTTTCTTGTGGTTTACTAAAAAGTAGGGATGAATAACATGAATGATGTAATTGGAATTATAGCATCAGGATTTGAAATCAAAAAAATGGTTGAAGAACTATTTGAAGTTGATGTAAAAAACCAAAAGATCATAATTGATATGTTAGATGAGAATAAGATAGAGCAACAAGGGAAAATCTTAGAAAAAAAAGGCGCGAAGGCTATTATTGCTAGGAGCGGGGGTTATATTCATACAATTGGTACTGTAGATGTTCCTACCATAAACCTAGAGATGACAACAATAGATATATTAAGGGCTATAAAAAAAGCAAAATCATATAACAAACATATTGTTTTGGTATTATCTGATGTAGATTATTTTGATTACGAAGAATGGAAAGATATAATAAGCCCTAGTATGACCTTAGAAAGGTTTAATCATAAAAAACAAATATGTGATAAAGTGAAAAAATATCTCCCTAAAAAAGATGAAGTTGTTATTGTTGGTGGGGGTATTCCCTGTAGATATGCAGAAAATTTTAACATTGATAGTGTATTTATAACGGCTTCTAAAGAATCTATAAGAGAAGGCGTAAAATATGCAAAACAGTTATTAGGCGATTTGCATACACAAAAATATAATCGGGAAATACTAAAGAACACTTTAGATGTAGTACACGATTCAATTATAGCTACAGACAATACTGGCAATATTATATTGTTTAATAAAAAAGCCCAAGAAATATTTCGCAAGGATGACACTGATATTCTGGGAAAAGATTTAAGTAAAGTTTTCCCAGAGTTGAATTTCATATTTCAGGTAAATACAAAAAATCCTAAAATCAAGAATAGAATCGTAAATATTATGGAACATACAATTACCGCTAATGTATCTATGATAAACGTTGAAAATATGAACGAAGGTTACTTATGCACATTTCAAGATATAACTAAGTTACAAGAATTAGAGAAGAAAATCAGGGTTAAATTGAATAAAAAAGGATTAGTGGCAAAATACAAGTTTGAAGATATCATAGCACAGTCACCAAAAATGATCTTAACAATAGAAAAAGCTAGAATGATTGCCATGTACGATAATACAACTATGATTTATGGAGAAAGTGGCACAGGTAAAGAAATGTTTGCACAAAGTATTCATAATATGAGTGAAAGAAAACATTTTCCATTTGTTGCAATTAACTGTGCTGCGTTAACAGAATCCCTTTTAGAAAGCGAACTCTTTGGCTATGAG
>NZ_WHNX01000040.1 GCF_009362815.1 Alkalibaculum sporogenes
TATCCTACAGTATGCTATCACTTATTTACTAGGTTTTAGAACTATTTAATAAAAATATTTAATAATTACATTGACAATATTTTTTAACTCTCATATAATTAATTGTAATAGAATAAACGTAATTATAAGGTGCCTCTTTAGAGGATAATAGGGAAGCGGGTTAAAATCCCGGACGGTCCCACCACTGTAACCGAAGAGCAATTTGCATTAAAAGTCACTGTTGTAAAATGGGAAGGCTGCAAAATTGTTATGACGCGGAAGTCAGGAGACCTGCCTGTATAATTATTAATAAAGTGAATCATGGTAAAGTTCGCAGTCAATATGACTGTGGACTTTTTTTTTCGCGAAGAAAGGAGCCAAGCGAAGATTTTCGCTTATAGTTCTTATGATTTACCAGTCAAATAGCTTGCTAATTTGGCTGGTGGAACATAAGAACAAATGAAAATAAGTTTTCATTTGGCGACGTCCGCGACCCTAGCAGATCCGCAAGGATATGCAAGGGTTGAGATCTAGATTGGTCCTGACTCGTGAAAGCCAACTCTGCTAGGGCGTGATTACATCAGAGGGATTCCTAGGTTCTAAATCTAAGATATACCTAGATAAAATACCTATCTATACAAATCTATACCTATACATGTAAAAATATTATAATAAATGATAAAAAAGGAGGAAAAGAAAAAAATGACCATATTAGAAAGTGCAAAAAAAGGTTTGATTACCGATGAAATGAGACAAGTAGCAATCATTGAAGAGGTATCTCCAGAATTTATACGACAAGGGGTAGCTACCGGGGAAATTGTAATTCTAAAAAACAACAATCACAAGAACGTAGTACCTGTTGCAGTAGGTAAAGGGTTAACAACAAAAGTAAGTGCAAGCGTAGGAATGTATGATTCCAAAGATAGTATAGCAGGAGAAGTAGAGAAGATTGTAACTGCTATATCAGCAGGTGCTGATACAATAATGGATTTAAGTGTTAGGGGTGATATAGATAGTATGAGAAAATCAACACTCATTACTACCTGTAAGCCTATAGGCACCTTACCTCTATATCAAGCTATGGCAGAAGCAAAAATGAATAAGGGTTCTTCTTTAGAAATGACAGTAGATGATTTGTTTGAGGTGATTGAAAGACATGCATCAGATGGAATAGATTTTTTAGCACTTCACTGTGGCACAACAATGGATGTGGTTAAGCGTGCAAAAGATGAAGGAAGACTGGATCCTCTAGTAAGTTTTGGTGGAGCTAGATTGATGGGATGGATGATTCATCACAACTTAGAAAATCCACTTTATGAGAATTTTGATCGACTTCTTCAAATTGCTTACAAATACGATATTGTACTTAGCTTTGCTGATGCCATGAGACCTGGTTGTACACAAGATTCTCTAATAGGATCACAAATACAAGAATATATAATCTTAGGTGATTTAATTACCAGAGCTAGAAATGCAGGAGTTCAAGTAATGGTAAAAGGTCCAGGTCATGTGCCAATAGATCAAATAGAAACTACAGTAAATATTCAAAAAAGTTTATGTAAAGGCGCACCATATTTTGTCTTTGGGCCCTTAGTTACAGATACTGCTGTTGGATACGATCATATAAGTGCTGCCATAGGTGGAGCAATTAGTGCGTATGTGGGAGCGGATTTCATATGTTATGTGACGCCAGCGGAACATATAGGATTACCCGACAAAGAACAAGTACATACAGGTGTTATTGCAGCTAGAATTGCAGCCCATGCAGCTGACGTAGCAAATGGCATTGAGAAAGCCATAAGGTGGGACCTTGAGATGTCCTATGCTAGAAAAGATTTAGATTGGGAAAAACAAATAGAATTATCCATAGATCCTGACACTGCACGAAAAATGTGGACTGAAAGAAGCGACGACTTTTCATCGGAGTGTACAATGTGTGGTAAGTACTGTGCCATGAAGATTGTATCTGAATTTTTAAATAAGAAGAAAGTAGGTTAGAAGAATATGAAAATGAATCAAATGGATGCAGCCAGAAGCGGTAAATATACGGAAGAAATGGAAATAGTGGCAAAATCAGAAAATGTAGATATAGAATTCATAAGAGAAGGTGTGGCTAAAGGAACAATTGTTATACCTAAAAATAAATTGAGAGATCGTGCTAATATTTGTGGTATAGGAAAGGGATTAGATATTAAAGTAAACGCACTCTTTGGAACATCAAGTGATAGAGAACAAATGCCAATGGAAGCAAGAAAATTAAAGATTGCAGAAGAAGCAGGATGTCACTCTTTTATGGATTTGAGCACTGGTGGCGATATTGATGGGATGAGAAAACAATCTCTATCTCTTGCTACGGTAGCTATGGGAGGTGTGCCTATCTATCAGGCAGGGGTAGAAGCCATAGAAAAGAAAGGAAATCTCATTGCTATGACTTCAGATGACATATTTGAAACTATAGAGAAACAAGCAGCTGATGGCCTTGATTTTATGGCGATACATTGTGCCTTGAATTTTGATATCATTCATACCCTACAAAGAACGGGTAGAGTTACAGATGTAGTAAGTAGAGGGGGTTCCTTTTTAACAGGATGGATGCTTCAAAATGAAAAAGAAAACCCTCTTTATGCAGAATTTGATCGCTTGTTAAAAATCATGAAAGCCTATGATGTAGTCCTCAGTATTGGAGATGCAATTAGACCTGGAGCTACAGCAGACTCCTTAGATGAAGCTCAAATAAAAGGGCTAATGGTAGCTGGTGAATTGACAAAAAGAGCTTTAGAACAAGGTGTCCAAGTAATGATTGAGGGACCAGGACATGTGCCACTTAACCATATAAGGAATACCATAGAATTGCAAAAGAAATTATGCCACAATGTTCCTTATTATATATTAGGTTTCTTGGCAACAGACATTGCTCCAGGTTACGATAATATTACTGGTGCGATAGGTGGAGCATATGCAGGATTATATGGAGCGGATTTCCTATGTTATTTAACACCAGCAGAACATTTGGGGCTACCAAATGAAGAAGATGTAAGAACAGGTGTGATTTCAACTAGGATTGCTGCTGAGGCAGTAAATATTGCGCGTAAGAGAGAACACGTATTAAAAAGACAGTTCAATATAAGTAGGGCAAGGGTAGAAAATGACGTTCAAGGGCAGATAGACAACGCTGTATATCCGGATAAATATAAAAACTCTCTTGAAAATATTAATCAACAAAGTGATATTCAAGATGAAGCGATGCAAGTAGCTGCAAAGTACTTTATGATAGGATAGTTCGACTATCTTGCTAAGGTTCAAACTTTGCTATGATACTTGAATAAAGCTATTCTTGTGAAATGTGTAAATTTTTTTTAGTGGATTGTAATTATTGAATGATCGCTACTATTTTCAATTAATACATAATATGAAATTGAGGATTGTGTATATTTGAAAGGTGAAACCGCAAAAATTAAAAAGGAGTGTTAATATGTCGAAATTGTACGATATTATTAATAATATTAAGCCTATAGACTTAGAGTGGAAAGAGAAAGCCCATGAATATTTGGAAACTTTAGCGATTCCTTATTGGAGCTTAGGAGAGTTGTTAAATATTGCAGAACAATTGTGTGGAATACAAAGGACTTTAAAACCTTCTGTTTCGAAGAAATGCATTATTGTAATGGCAGGTGATCATGGAGTAGTTGACGAAGGAGTAAGTGCATTTCCTCAAGAAGTAACACCTCAAATGATATCAAATTTCGTGAGAAAAGGTGCTAGTATTAATGCGTTATCTGATGTTGTTGGATCTGAAGTAGTTGTTGTAGATGTTGGAGTTGCAGTAGATATGCCAGAACATGTGGCGAATAATTCTATTATATCTGCTAAAGTTGCTTATGGAACAAAAAACATGTTAAAAGGTCCAGCTATGACTCGTGAAGAAGCTGAAAAATCAATATTAGCAGGAATAGAAGTAGTTGAAAAAGTCGTCAAAGAAAAAGGTACCCAACTTATCGCTACAGGAGATATGGGTATAGGTAATACGACTCCAAGCAGTGCTATTCTCGCTGTTATGACAGGTCAAAATGTTTCAGATATAACCGGTAAAGGTACAGGAATTGACGAGGGAAGATTGATAAATAAAATTAGTGTAATCGAAAAGGCAATTCAGTTAAATGCTCCTGATCCTAAAGATCCTATAGATGTGCTTTCTAAAGTAGGCGGTTTTGAAATTGGAGGCATCGCGGGTATTATAATAGGTGCATCCTATTATAAAGTACCTGTAGTTGTAGATGGTCTTATCTCCACTGCAGGAGCACTTATAGCAAAAGCTTTAAACCCTAATGTTGTGGATTATATGATTGCAGCTCATAAATCTATGGAACCAGGTCATGAACATATGTGGAAATCTCTCAATCTAAAGCCATTATTAGACTTGAAATTTAGATTAGGTGAAGGGACTGGTGCAGCCTTAGCCATGAATATAGTAGAAGGTGCGGCACAAGTGATTGACAAAGTACTGACCTTTGAAGATGCCAATGTGAGTCAAGGTGAATAAATTTGATCCTCACGGAAGTGATATTCAGTATTTAGAAGATATAGCTACTTCTTACTGGAACTCTGAAATATTGTTTTCAGCAGTTGAATTAGACATTTTTGAGGATATTCAAGAGCCTATGTTATTAAATAAGATATGTAAATTATATGGTTGCGGGGAAGAGTCCATGAGGCGCTTTTTAGATGTATTGGTTACTATGGGATTATTGACGAAATACCAAGACAGTTATATGAATTCTCAAATGTCAAATACCTACCTAATTAAGGGAAAAGAATTGTATCAAGGTGATTCTATTCTTTGGAGAAAAGAGCTAAAGTCTCAGTGGGATGTACTTACTGAAACTATTAGAAGAGGGAAGAGAATACATTATATTCCACAGGATGATGAGCAAGTTTTATTTGAACGAACTAAAAGATATATTAATGCAATGGATGCGGTAATAAAAAGCAAGGCAAAAGAAATAGTATCTATGTTTGGAAATTTAGAGCTAAAAGGTAAAATTTTAGATGTAGGAGCAGGTTCAGGTGCATTTAGTCTAGAATTTATAAAAAGATATTCTAATATTTCTGTAACTTTACTTGACTTAGAAAATGTAATAAATCTAGGCAAAGAGAAGTATAAAGATGTAGATTCTATTAAATATCATATGGCTAATATATTAGAAGAGTGGAAAGTGGAAGGCGATTACCAAGTGATTATTCTTTCTAATATACTCCATGCTTACTCTGAAGATGAGGTAGAGCATATTTTAGATGAAGCAGTTAAAAATATTTCTAATACTGGATGTTTAGTGATACACGATTTCTTTATGGAGCATAGTAGATTAAAGGCAGGATTAACTGATTTAAATATGATGATTAACACATATAATGGGAAGGTGTTTTATGGTAAGTGGATTGGTGACAAGCTTACTGAACGTGGGTTAAATCACAGCAACTTAGTACCTTTAGAAGGGGATACTGGTGTTGTTTTTGCTTCTCCAAGTAAGACCTTCATCGAATCACTTGCTTTAAACAAAATAAAAGTTATTTCACAAAAAATAGCAGATTTTGGATTTAACAACTCAGTAAAGATTAATCCTCAGAAAGAAGTGTTTCAAACCAGTATAGCTCCGTTAAAATGCGAATATGGATGTGGATTTTATGCAAAAGGTACTTGCCAAACAGAGCATATACATATAGATAAGGCACGACAATTTATAAGTGAATTTAGTGTTGGAATACTCATTGAAGGGGAACCTCCTACAAAGGAATTTCAGATTAGCATGTTACAAATAGAAAAAGAAGCATTCAAACTTGGATTCTATAAAGCATTTATACTATGGGCAGGTCCTTGCTCACTATGTGAGAGATGTAAAGGGAGAGAGACACATTGTTCAAAGACTAGACCATCTATGGAGAGTTATGGTATTGATGTGTTTAAAACAGTAAGGGAAAAAGGAATAAAATTAAAAACATTAGACAATCAAGATTACGTTAAGTATTTTGGTTTGTTATTATTGGAGTGATTTAATGCGTATACTATTTGTTCAAGCAATATCGACTGAAACAACAACGTCAGAGATGGTATATCCGATAGGTATTGTTACGCTTGCCACGGTAATTAGTAATTTGCATACAGTTGAAATATTAGATCTAAATATAGAACAGGACCCATTTAAAGCTCTTAAAAATAAAATATACCAATACAATCCAGAAGTAGTATTTATGTCTCTAAGAAATATAGACCCACTAGGAAATAAAATGACATCATTAATACCTCAATTTATTACCTCAGTAAAGATGATTAACATTTTAAACCCTACGACTACGATAATTGCTGGAGGTACAGGTTTCTCGTTATTTCCAAGAAAAATTATGGAACTATTGCCTGAAATTACATATGGAATAATTGGAGAAGGTGAAAGTTCAATACTACCCCTCTTAAATAACTTAGACAAGCCAAATGTAAAGGGATTATGTTATCGTAAAGGTGAAGACATTATTGTGACGAGCCCTTCTATGGAGTTTGACATGGAAAAATCTTATATTGTGCCAGATAGGAGCTTGTTAGATGTAACTGCATATCAAGATAATAGTTATGTTCAAAGCGTAGGAGTTGAAACTAAGAGAGGATGCCCTTTTAATTGCAGTTATTGTGTATACCCAAAGTTGCAAGGGAAGAAATTGAGGTGTAGAGAACCAAATGACGTAGTAAATGAAATAGAATTTCTACGTAAAGAATATGGAATAGAAAGAATACATTTCACAGATCCTGTAGTAAATATACCAAATGGTCATATGGAGAGTGTATGTGAATCATTGATTAGAAGAAATATAGATATTAAATGGAGTGGTTTTTTTAGAGAAGACCAAATAGATGGAAAAAACATAGATATCTTTGCAAAATCTGGCTGTGAATGTTTCTCATTTTCACCAGATGGATTAACTCAAGAAGCAATGGACGTTTTGGGAAAGAATATGAATATCGAAGATGTCAAAAATGCTGCAAGGCTAGCTGCTCAGACAGATATAGTTAGTGTATACCATTTTATGATAAATGTTCCTGGTGAGACCGAAGAAACTGTCAAGAAGGGAATAAATCTAATAGATTGGATTTACGACGTTCATAGTAAAAATAAGAATCTAGGAACTATTGTATTTAATAATATTCGAATTTATCCAGATACACCAATATACGATATAGCATTAGAAAAGGGAGTAATAAGGTCGACTACTAATTTGTTATACCCTGTCTATTACAACCCAGATCCTTATGAAAATTTGAGATATGAATTAGAAGGAAAGCACTTTTGTAAAAATGTCTTTATGTGGCAGGAGGTTAACATATGAAAATACTATTATTAGAGCACCCGCGAACTATTTCATCAGAGAACATTAATGACATTGCTAATGCTCCCCTTTCATCTAGTTTATTTACAGGATATATAGCATCTACTCTCGGTAAAGAAAATAATGTAAGGATAGTAGAAGGTTATTTAGAAAAGCTGAGTTATAATCAAATATATGAGACAATTAGAGACTTCAAACCAGACGTGATAGGTGTTCATCTTGTTTATCAATGGAAAAATCATATAGAATTATTTGATTTACTAGAAAGAGTAAGAAATGAAAACCTTGCAAAAAATATATTCAGCTATGGATACTATTCTAATTTCGCATATGGAGAGGTATTTAGTAGTACTAAAGCTATAGATGCTATTATTCTTGGCGAACCGGAAATCCCATTTTTAAATATTATCAATAGTCTAAAAACTGATAGAGTATATGATCGTGTTGAGGGATTAGCAACAATTGGCCCTAATAATAAGATAAATTTAAACTATGCTACTGCTATAGACGATTTAGATGAGATACCTTTTCCAGTAAGGACAAAAGGCTCTTTGAGTTATGGTGAAGTAAATATAATGGGTAGTCGAGGATGTTATGGAGGGTGTACATTTTGTTATATAAATCCTTTTATTGGACATAAAGTCAAATGGAGAGGTAGAAGTCCTGAAAATATTGTTGCTGAAATTGATGAAATTATTAAAGAAACAGGTATGAGGTATTTCTATTTTACAGATCCTAACTTTTTTGGTCCAGGCAAATTTGGACAAGATAGAGCACTAAAATTAGCAAATTTATTAATGGAAAAAAATATAGATTTTGGTATAGAAGCAAGAGTCAATGATATACATGAAGATACAATTAAGGAGCTTGTTAATGCAGGTTTAAATCATATTTTAATAGGTCTTGAAAGTGGTAGAGAAGAGAGCTTGAAAAGATTAAACAAAATGACTACTGTAGAACAAAACGAAAATGCCATCAGAATACTACGCAAGCACGGAATTAATCCAAGTATAGGTTTTATTATGTTTGAACCAGATTCATCAGTAGACGATTTGAGAGTTAATTTTGATTTTCTCATAAGAAACGATTTACTTACACAATTAGATATAACAGTAAATGTACTCTATCACCATCAAATAATATTACAAGGTACCAAATGTTATGAAGATTTAAATAAAACAAATCGTTTAAACTTGTCTCCTTATTCTACTTATGAAGGAAGTGCAGATTATGAACAACCACAGATTAAAGAGTTTGCAGAGATTATGAGAGAAATTACTAATTGTATCTTTTCTTATATGAAGATAATATGGGAAGAAAATAGGTATGAAAATCTGGTTATTAAAGAGAACTATATTAAAGTGAATAAACTTTTAATTGACACTTTTGAACTAATACTGAAATTACTAGAAGAAAATAAAGAAGTAGATAAGGATAAAATAATAAGTATCAATAAAGAAAGTATATCAATTTTATTAGGTTAAAGATAATTAAAGAATAAATATTGAAGTATAACAAGTTAATGTTTTGTATAGAATAAACTCGTATTCAAAGATTTTTTTAACGAGAGGAGAATTTTATTGAAAGCATTTGTTGATAAAGATTTATGTATAGGTTGTGGTTTGTGTCCAGATATATGTGGAGATATATTTACTATGAATGATGAAGACTTAGCAGTTGCAAAAGATATTGAAATTCCAGACGAAATTTTAGATGAAGCGAAAGATGCAGAATCATCTTGTCCAGTAGATGCGATTAAAGTAGAGTAGATATGAGTCCTCTCCAAACGGAGAGGATTTCTTAATATAATGAATGAAATACATCTTACATATCCAAATCTTGAATAAATATTCAAACTACGGTATAATCAAAAAACAACAATTTAATAGGAGGTTCTTAATGAAGGAAATAGAATTAGCTAAAGAGCATTTTGCAAGTTTGATCGAGGATCAACTTAAGCGTATTGAAAATATGAAAAAGGAAAAAGAGTTTTTAGATTACAATTCTTTAGATACTGTCATTATAGGTATTGTAGGAGGAGATGGGATTGGTCCTTATATTACTGGACAAGCTCAGAGAATACTAGAATTTTTACTTGCTGATCAAGTGAAAAAAAACAAAATAAAATTCAAAGTTATAAATGGTTTAACCATTGAAAATAGAGCTGCTAAGAATACAGCTATTCCACCAGAAGTACTAGATGAATTAAAGGAATGTCATGTCATACTAAAGGGACCTACAACTACTCCTAGAGCAGGAGATCCATGGCCAAATATTGAAAGTGCAAATGTAGCTATGAGAAAAGAGTTAGATTTATTTGCTAATGTACGCCCTGTTAAAGTAGCTGAAAAAGGAATTGATTGGACATTCTATAGAGAAAATACCGAAGGTGCGTATGCTTTAGGTAGTAAAGGGATTCATATTAATGACGATTTAGCAATTGACTTTACAGTAGCAACTCAAGAAGGATCTCATCGTATTATAAAAGCTGCGTTTGAATATGCAAAAAAATCAGGTAAGAATAAAGTGACAGTTGTTACAAAAGCTAATGTAATTAAGACTACTGATGGTAAATTTTTAGATATAGCAAAAGAAATTTCTAAAGATTATCCAGGAGTAGAAATGGACGACTGGTATATCGATATTATGACTGCAAAATTAATTGATGAGAAAAGAAGAACTCAGTTTAAGGTATTAGTTCTTCCAAATCTATATGGAGATATCTTAACAGACGAAGCAGCTGAATTCCAAGGCGGTGTTGGTACAGCAGGGAGTGCCAATATAGGCAAAAGATACGCTATGTTTGAAGCTATACATGGATCAGCTCCGAGAATGGTTGAAGAAGGTAGGGGAGGTTATGCAGACCCAAGTAGTATTATGCGTGCAAATGTAATGTTGTTAGAGCATATTGGCTATATTGAAGAAGCTGCAAAATTACAAATGGCATTAGATATTTGTGGAATATTCGAAGCAAAGATAGCTATTACCGGTAGAAATGATGGTGCTTCAGCATCAGAATATTCAAATTATGTTATGGAAACATTACAAGATGGTGACCTTAAGCAAAAGTGGGAAACTTTATCTAAAAGTCAATAAGTGTTATTTAAAAAGTTAAGCGATTAGAAAAAATTCTAATCGCTTATTAATATTATGTATTACTCTGGATTGAACGTCCTCTAGCTAAAGATGCAAATACACCTAGTATGCATAAAAAGGATAAAATAATGAAACTGGTTTTAAAACTCATCATAAAGCCTGGTATTGTTTCTCGAGATATTGGTAGGTTCCCAAGGTATATAGATGACACTAAGGCTGTTAAAGACATGCTAAAAGATTGTCCTACAGTTCTTGCAGTTCCAATAATCCCAGAGGCTATACCGTAGTATTCTTTTTCAACACTAGACATAATAGCGTTTGTATTTGGTGAACTAAATAATGCAAACCCCATTCCTACAATTCCTAGCAAAAAAATCACAATAATTATATTAGTATTACTACTTAGAAAACCAAAAGAAAATAAGCAAATCGCAATTAAAGCCATGCCGCTAGAAGATAAAATTTGTGGTGATATTTTATCGGATAGACGACCTGCTAAAGGGGAAAGAAATGCTTGAAGAGCAGGTTGAGTTAATAATACCATCCCAGCAATGCCGGGGTCTAAGTTTTTAACTACCTGTAAATATAGACTCATTAGGTAGCTAATTGCAAATGTAGAACTATAATTAATCAATGAAGCACAAGAAGAGAATATTAGAACTCTATTGCTTTTTAATGCCATTACATTTAATATAGGATTATCGATTTTACTTTCAAAATAAACAAATACAAGAAGAAATATAAAACCAAAGACCAATATGTATTTACTCCAAGAATATAATAATAAATTTGATAGTCCGAATACGAGCATAAATATAGAGAAGCCATAAAGTAATGTACCTTTACTATCAAATTTCACTTTTTCTTCTGTACAAAAACTATCTGTTGTTAAGACTTTTGATAACAATATAATGAGTATGATTCCTACAGGTAACGAAGAAAAAAATATACCGCGCCAACTTGTAAAACTTATTATAAATCCTCCTAAAATAGGACCAGCAGATAATCCTATATATGTACAGGCAACACTCATACCTAGAGCTTTACCTCTTTCATGTGTAGGAAATGCAGAACATACTATAGATATTACAGTTGTTGAAATCATTGCGCTACCTAAACCTTGTATTACTCTAGAAAATAGTAGAAAAGATACTGATTGTGAAATACCACAGAAAAAAGACCCTGCTAGTAAGATAATTGTACCTACTAACATTACTTTTTTTCTATCAAATATGTCCGAAATTTTACCTGCTGGAAGCACGAAAATTGCAATAGCTAGTATAGTTGAAGAAGTAACCCAGTTTAGTAAAGAAGAACTAAGTTGCAACTCACTTCCTATATGAGGAAGTGCGATATTTACTGAAGAAGTTATAAAAGGTGCCCAAAAAGCTCCTAATGTAGAGATAATTAATATTATTGTTTTATTGTTAATTTCATTCAAAGATAATCACCCTTATTTGATAAATTGTATGATAGAAAGATTATATCATAAATTTGAGTGGTCATACGTAGAATCTACTTTATACTACGCAGATTTTCCTCAACCCCTTTGGGGTCTCAGTCGTTGGCACTTGCTCATAGAATTCATGTCCTTTTCTCGTGCAAGCACGGAAAATGACTTAAATTCTGCGAGCCAATCTGCTGGTTCGGATATTATATCATAAATTTGAGTGGTCAAGGTAAGATGTTAGAGGTTTATAGCTTTTCCTTTTGATAAGCCATTCTTTATTCTTTATATCATAAATTGTGATAGTAGTAATTATTTTACGTGTAAGGAGTATAGTAGATGAAAAAATATATGGAAGTAGCTTTAGAATTAGCTAGATACGGAAAGGAAATAGGAGAAGTCCCTGTAGGTGCGCTTGTTGTAAAAGAAGGTGTTATCATTGCAAAGGCACATAATGAGGTTGAAATCACAAATAACCCTGTAGCGCACGCTGAAATGTTGGCTATACAAAGAGCAGCCATCTATTTAAAAAATTGGAGATTACACGATTGTACTCTGTATGTCACATTAGAACCATGTATAATGTGTATGGGGGCAATATTAAACGCTAGAATAACGAAACTTGTATATGGATCAGGTGATAATTCAAAAGGTGCTGTAGAGTCACAAACAGATTTGTTTAGAAGCCCTTTATTTCAAAATATAGAAATTTACCCAGGAATACTTGAGGAAGAGAGCAAGAAATTGTTAAAAAATTTTTTCTATAATTTACGAGAATAAAGATTGGCTCGCAGAATTCAGATCATTTTCCGTGCTTGCACGAGAAGAGGATATGAATTCTATGAGCAAGTGCCAACGACTGAGACCGCAAAGCGGTCGAAGCAATCTGCGTAGTATAAAGTAGGCACTACAGACCTTGACTCCTTCATTGTATTTACCTATGTTAGTTTATGTATAAAAAGTCCACTTCTTAGTTTTGGTTCAAACCAAGTCGATTTTGGTGGCATTAGTTTATCTTCATCTGAGATTTTCATTAGTTCTTCAATAGATGTTGGATACATAGCAAAGGCTAATACCATGTCTTGTGTACATCGTTTTTCTAGTTCATCTAAGCCTCTTATACCACCTACAAAATCAATACGATTATCAGTTCGGATATCTTCTATACCTAAGATAGGAGTTAACACATTTTCTTGTAAAATAGAAACATCTAAATTTTTTACCGTATCATTCGATATCATTTCGCTTTTTACTTCAAGCTGATACCATTGTTGGTCTAGGTACATACCAAGCATACCCTTCTTAGTAGGTTTTACTTGAGATTCTGAGGTTTTTA
Organism: Alkalibaculum sporogenes; assembly: GCF_009362815.1. Classification (GTDB taxonomy): domain Bacteria; phylum Bacillota; class Clostridia; order Eubacteriales; family Alkalibacteraceae; genus Alkalibaculum_A; species Alkalibaculum_A sporogenes. The sequence continues at coordinate 13,230 of NZ_WHNX01000040.1, forward strand.
TAATAAAAATCTTACTTATTTGTTCTAAAAATACTTCTTTTGATAAACCGTTTAAATCCTTAACAACTCTATTGTAATCCATAATATATAGTTGATCATGAGGGAATAACACGCTTAAAAAGTAATTAAATTCTTCTTTGCCTGTGTAGTTTGGATTTGATTCTCGTCTGTTAAGTCCAACCTTTACAGCTGAGGCAGTTCTATGATGACCATCTGCAATATATGTATTTTCAATATTGCTAAATAGTTTTTTTAGATCTATAATTGTTGAAGTATCGTTAACAGTCCATACTTCATGTTTTATGCCATCATCTGATATAAAAGAATATTCTAGTTCATTGTTATCAATCCAGGTAGATATAATTTCATTTATTTTATCTTGACCTTTGTACGTTAAAAATATTGGGCCTGTATTAGCATCACATACATCTACGTGTTTTATACGATCGAGTTCTTTATCGGCTCTAGTTAATTCATGTTTTTTGATTACTCCAGATAGATAATCATCTATAGCACTACAACAAACAAGACCTGTTTGAGATCTATCCCCCATAGTTAATCTATAGATGTACATAGATTTGCTATCATCTTGAATAAATATACCTTTATCTACCATAGAGCTTAAATTACTATTAGCTTTTTGATATACTTGATCACTATAAATATCCACTGATTCAGGTAAGTCGATTTCTGCTCGATCAATATGTAAGAAGGAGTAGGGGTTACCCTCTACAACTTTTCTAGCTTCTGATGAACTATAAACGTCATAAGGAAGTGCGGCTACCTTATGAACATGTTCCTTATGGGGTCTAATTCCCCAAAAATCTTTAATAATTGCCATAATATATCACCTACTAGTCTTTCTTTATAACTCTTACTCGCAGTACACCCTCAATAGCCTTAATAGGTTCAGTAACATTGCCGTTAATATCTGAATCCACGTCAATTAGAGTATAAGCATAATCGCCTTTTGATTTGTTTAACATATCAGCTATATTAATATTTTGATTTGCTAGGATACTAGATATTTGACCAAGCATATTAGGAATATTTTTATGGTTAATAGCTATTCTACCTTTGCTTTGGCTCATACCCATAAAGCAGTCTGGATAATTTACAGAGTTTATAATATTGCCATTCTCCAAGTAATCTCTAGTTTGGCTTACAGCCATTTTAGCACAATTTTCTTCTGATTCGTATGTTGAAGCGCCTAGATGAGGGATATTAATTACATTATCCATATTTAACAAATCACAGTCGGGGAAATCTGTTACATAACTGTGGACTTGACCATTCTGTATTGCTTCTTTTAGATCGTTGTGATTTACTAGACCACCTCTTGCAAAGTTTAGTAATCTAATACCGTTTTTAGATAAAGCGAATTTCTCTTTATTCATCAAGTTTTTAGTTTGTTCTATTAATGGCACATGCAGAGTGATATAATCACATTCAGTCATTATCTGGTCTAGATTTAATACTCTTTGTACATCGCAGCTCAATCCCCAAGCTGATTCAATTGAAATGAAAGGATCATATCCGTAAACTTCCATGCCAAGAGAAATAGCAATATTAGAAACCATAACTCCAATTGCGCCTAAGCCAATTACACCTAGTTTTTTACCAGTTAGTTCTTGTCCGGCAAACTTAGATTTTTCTTTTTCAACTAACTTAGATACATCTTTATCATCTTTAACAGTTCTTACCCATTTAATACCTTCAACTACTCTTCTTGATGATAATAGTAAACCTAACACAACTAACTCTTTTACAGCATTAGCATTTGCACCAGGAGTATTACATACAACAACTCCCTCTTCAGAGTATCTTTCAATAGGAATATTGTTTACCCCTGCGCCAGCTCTAGCAATTATCTTGACAGAAGGAGATAAATCCATATCATGCATTTTAAAGCTTCTAAGTAATATTCCGTCTGCATCATTATCTGATTCAGTGATATTATAGTTACTATTTAGCAATTTTAAACCATCTTGTGATATATTATCTAAAGTTCTAATTTTATACATATTAATGACTCCTTCTATTTATGATTGACTTCAAATTCTTTCATAAGTGCTATTAGTTTTTGAACACCATCTACAGGCATGGCATTGTAAATACTTGCTCTCATACCACCAACTGATCTATGTCCTTTTAGATTAACAAATCCTTTTGAAGTAGCTTCCTTTATAAATAAAGCATCCAACTCGTCATTACCTGTTATAAAGGGAATGTTCATTAAAGAACGATCTTCTTTTACTACAGTACCTTTGAAAAGGTTACTTTCATCTAAATAAGAGTACAATAAATTTGATTTGTATTTATTTATTTGCTCTATTCCTTTTACTCCACCTTGTCCCAGTATCCACTCAAGCACTAATTTACAGATGTAGATAGAATAACATGGAGGTGTATTGTACAAAGAGTCATTATCTACATGAGTTTTATAATCTAATATAGTTGGAGTTGAGTCCATAGCTTTACCAATTAAATCATCTTTAATAATAACTACAGTAAGCCCCGCAGGACCTATGTTTTTTTGTGCACCAGCATATATTAGAGAAAATTTATTAATATCATAGGCTTCAGATAGTATATTAGATGACATATCGGCCACTAATGGAATACTGCCTGTATTTGGAATGTTTTCAGGTGTGTATCGAGTACCATATATAGTGTTGTTCACCGTAATATGAAAGTAATCTACATCATTAGAGAAGGAACTAGAATCTAATTTTGGGATATATGAATATACTTGTTCCTTAGAAGTAGCTAAGACATTAGCTTCGCCATATATTTTAGCTTCTTTTATAGCTTTTGTTGACCATGCGCCAGTATCGATAAAATCTGCCTTTTTGTGTTTTATAAATAAATTCATTGGTATCATTGAAAATTGTAGTGATGCACCACCTTGAAGAAATAGAACCTTGTAATTATCAGGTATCTTCATTAAAGAACGCATATGACTTTCAGCACTTTCGATTATACTTAAAAAATCTTTGGAACGGTGACTCATCTCCATTACAGACATTCCTGAATTCCCATAACTTAACATCTCATTTGATGCTTTTAACAAGACTTCTTCTGGTAAGACTGAAGGACCTGCGGAAAAGTTAAAAACTCTATCTTGGGTCATAATATCTCCTCCTAATTAATTAATTTTTAACAATATTATATTTAAAAAATTATGTGATATATATTACCTCTTATATGTGAGGAATAAACAATATTTATCATTACATTCTAAATTATTTTAATTAGATTATCAAGTTTTATATTTGTACAATTTAATTTTTAAGCATAATAATTGAAGAATAGAAATAAGTTTTAAGTAAAAAGTCTAAGTAAAACGGTTACACTTTGATAATAATATATCAATTTATAATTGCAAAAAGTTATGTAAGTTATGACTATATATACTATAATATTTTATATAATATTATTAAGACTTAAAGTAGTGTATAAAAATTTAATTTTAAAGATATAACAATTATTTATAGTACAATTTACATATATAGACCAAAAGTTTACATATTAAAGTATAAGGTCAAGTAAATTGTAGTTATGAGAATATGAAGGAGTGTTTTAATGAATCAAATAATAGATAGAGATTATAAAAAAGGTTTGTGGATTTTTTTAGTTTTTTTCATAATATTTCTTATTTTAAACATTTTAATAGGAATATATTTTTATGAATTCGCATTATATCATCAAATAATAGATATATTGATTCCGTGTTTGTTGTTTCTTATAATAACTAGGAAACCTATATTGTCTACTTTAAAATTGAACAAAAAAGTTAACAAGAAGAGTATAATAATTATTTTTCAACTTTTCTTAATAAGCTTTTTATTAAAAATTGGAATTAATTATCTAGTAATGTTGACTGGAACTATAGACCCATCTGAAGTAACTACTCAAGTAATAGAAATGGTGCCAAACTTGTTTACATTTTTTATTGCTGTAGCAATTATACCAGTGTTTTTAGAAGAAGTTATAATACGTGGAATTATACTTAATTACTTTAAAAATACCAATATATGGCAAGCAGCTGTTATAACAGGATTACTATTTGGCATGATGCATGTAGATTTAGGACAGTTTGGCTATACTACTGTACTGGGTATTATTATGGCAGCAATAGTTATTATTACTGGGTCTTTATGGGGAAGTATTTTATTTCATTTTTTAAATAACTTTTTAACATTTATTTTTATTGTTATACTACAAGCTATTGAAAGAATTATTCCAAACGAATACATAGAGCTGTTAGCCCAAACTGATAATACACAAGTTATTGCTGAAAACTCAATTCCTGAACAGATAATGGGAATTGTTTTTGCACTACTATGTTTAGGAGTGGGAGTATTTCTCTCTATTCACTTTATTAAAAAACTACAAAAAGCTAATCCAATAGAGGAAGTATTAATGGATAAATTGGATGATACAGAAATACAAGTAGAAGAAAATAAAGAAATTACTGTATTGGTATCATGGAAGGCTTTGTTTTTAAACGCTCCATTTGTGTTTATAGTTGTTATATATATAGGTATGAATTTATTGATCCGTTTATAATACATACATCCTTGTATTCAAGTATTTAAAAAAGCATACTGTAATAGTAAAGCAAGTTTTTTATAACTTAAATTTCATTATTATACATTAATTTTAGAATTGATAGAGCCTTATAGATACTCTTTTTTGATAAGAGAACTAAGGCTTTTTTATTTTGAGAACAAATCAACAGTTTTCTTCATTAAATAATTGATGTGAAAAATATGCTTTATTCAATCACTCTAATGGTAGTTAAAAATAAAATACTATATATGGTATTTATGTATAATCTCTATATGTCATAGCAATAATAACATGAATGGAGGTGTTTATATGAGTTCAAAACCAAAAGAACCTAAGGAATTATTAAATAAGTTTTTACAAGGTATGAAAGATTTATCTTCAGAAAAGCAAGCGATTTTTAGACCTTTTGATGATTTGCTTAAAAGTATTTATAATCCAGGTAAGTTAGACGAAAAAACGAAGGTGCTCATTAGTATAGGTATAGCAGTTTACAATAGAAGTGAAGCTTCCATCGTTTATCACGTAAATCAAGCTCTAAAACTTGGAGCAAATGAAGAAGAAATTATAGAAGCAGCTCTAGTTGCAGTTTCATCTGGAGGAGTAGCTTCTATGTCATACTGTGTGACATATGTAAAAGATGCTATAAAAGCTTTACAATAGAAAACTTTAAAGCTGTTAATAAAAGATTTTACTTAGACTATAATCCGAGTCAACTAGAGCGAGATTAAGAATTATCAATACGAAAAAATGCAAAGGTAATTTGCTGTGAAATCATAATAGAATTAGAACATTTTTAATAGATAGATATGGCAATAATTACTGAAGGAACAATTGATACAGTGAGTTGACTTTTATGTGTAATCGCTGTATAATTAGAATTCGGAATATGGAGAGATGTCCGAGCGGCTTAAGGAGCACGCTTGGAAAGCGTGTGTATGGAAACGTACCGGGGGTTCGAATCCCCCTTTCTCCGCCATAATAGAAAATGCATGTCTTTTAGACATTTTGCATATACCAATTTGTCGTGCTAGACGGGGAGTCAGCGGTGCCCTGTACCTGCAATCCGCTATAGCAGGGTTGAATTCCCGACTGAGGCTATACTCTTTAGAGTCTGACCTCAACAAGTGGTGTTGATAATCGGGCCCTGTGCAATAGATACTTATGAACCCCGCCAGATCCGGAAGGAAGCAACGGTAAGTAAGTTTTTCTATGTGCCGCAGGTCTACCTGATTTGAGCTAACTATTGAGGTAACGTCTGAAGGCTATATTCGATGGAGGGTGCACGACTTTAAATTTAGAACTTCTTCGAAGTTCTTTTTTTCGTACCAATAATGAGCCAAGCGAAAATACACGAAGTGTATTTTCAGGAGGAACTGATAACAAACAAGTTAAGCGGCTTGCCGGTTAAAAGGTTTGGGATCAGAGAGTCCGTAAAGGCACGAAGTGCATTTACATTTGGCGAATGTCCCCGAACGAGTCAATCGGCGAAGCCGATAGACGAGGTTACGCAAACTAAGGTGAGAGAGCCAGGAGGAACTGATAACAAACAAGTTAAGCGGCTTGCCGGTTAAAAGGTTTGGGATCAGAGAGTCCGTAAAGGCACGAAGTGCATTTACATTTGGCGAATGTCCCCGAACGAGTC
>NZ_WHNX01000041.1 GCF_009362815.1 Alkalibaculum sporogenes
GTTCATATTTTAAAGATGTTTTCTTGAATTTTTACATATCTAATGAGCCTGATAGAAAGTTATTTTTTTATTCTAGGACACAAAATTATTTACAGTCTCTTCTTTAACACTCTACCTTTTGATTATTCGATAAATTTGTACATCTATTATAAGTATCTTTCCCTACTTATTAACTTTGTTTGGTATCAAAAATGAGGTAGCTTATATAGCTACCCTTTCTTTGTTTAAGATTTCTTACAAACCTTGTGTCTTTTCAGTACTCGTTAAGGTAATACTTTCAAGGTATTCTTTTTGTCCTATTTCATACCAGTCTCTCCCTAGTGCATCAATAGCTACTACAACTGGCATATCTACTACTTCTAGTTTTCTTATTGCTTCTGAACCTAGGTCTTTGTAGGCAACAACTTCAGCTTTTTTAATAGATTTACCTATAAGTGCAGCTGCACCACCTATAGCTGCAAAATATATAGCTTTATTTTTCTTCATAGACTCAATGACAGCCTCACTTCTAGACCCTTTTCCAATCATCCCTTTTAATCCTATATCTAATAGTCTAGGAGCGTAGGAATCCATTCTGTAACTTGTTGTAGGTCCAGCAGAACCTATGGCATGACCAGGTTTTTCTGGCGTTGGTCCAACATAATAAATTATGGAATCCTTTATATCTATAGGTAGACTCTCTCCTTTATCTAATAATTCGACAAGCTTTTTATGTGCAGCATCTCTCGCTGTGTAAATAACACCAGATATTAACACCTTATCTCCTGCTTTTAGTTCTTTTACCTTATCAGATGTTAATGGTGTAGTGATCCTCTTTTCCATATTAACCTCCTTAATAAATTTTCCCGCATTAACAGGCACTAAGACTCCCACAAAAATAGAGTGGGAGTTAAGGGCCTGTAAAAGCCCGATTGGTTCGACTAATATTCAGTAGATGAAGAAAACTCTACTGAATAAAGTTTCTCTGTATCCCGCATTAACAGTCAGTTTCATTTATATTTCTACATGTGTATGTCTAGTGACGTGACAATTGATATTTACTGCCACTGGTAATCCTGCTATATGGGTTGGAAAAGTTTCAATGTTTACTTTAAGAGCAGTAGTTTTACCTCCAAAACCTTGTGGGCCAATTCCTAGATTATTAATAGTTGTTAATAATTCTTCTTCTAATTTGGAGTAAAAAGTATCGGGATTATTTTCTGATAAAGGTCTTATTAATGCTTTCTTAGCTAGATTTGCAGCTCGATCAAATGTTCCACCTATGCCAACACCAACTACAATAGGCGGACATGGATTTGAACCTGCTTCTTTGACTACCTTCAACACAAAATCTTTTACCCCTTTAATACCATCAGATGGCTTTAACATCTTTATCTGACTCATGTTTTCTGATCCAAATCCTTTTGGAGCTACAGTAATTCTTAACTTTTCACCCTGAACGATGTCGTAATATATAATAGCTGGAGTATTGTCATTTGTATTGACTCTATTCAAAGGATCTTTTACTACAGATTTTCTTAAGTATCCTTCCTCATAACCTTGTCTTACTCCTTCATTAATTGCATCCTCTAATAAACCCCCTACCACATGAACTTCTTGTCCTATTTCCACAAAAACACAAGCCATACCAGTGTCCTGGCATACAGGAACATTCTCAATTCTTGAAATATCAATATTATCAAGTAATTTTTCTAAAATATCTTTTGCCATAGGCCATGTTTCTTTTTCATGAGCTTGTTGTATCTTATCTGTCACATCTTTTGAAATGTAATAATTTGAATTAATACACATCTCTTTTATTGATGATGTAATACAAGAAGTTTTTATTTCTCTCATATAATTTCCCTCCTACTATAACTAATATTAACGCTTTACTTACCTAGCAATAAATCATTCTTTCATTATACAAGGAATCTGGTAGCTGTCAATCTTCTGGATAAGATAATTAGTAAAACTACTCACATAGTTCTAATATAAGATTAGATATGGTACTATAGTAGTAATTATAAATATTATTACAGCTCAAATTACTACAAGAAAGCGTCTTCGACGCACCTTAGCTAGTAGACGAACTTTCTATCAATGACATAAATTGGAGGTAATCATGCAAAGACATATTTCGGTTAATTTAGGAAATCTCCTTTTATCCTTATCAGAAATAACAGATCTTGCTAATACGGAAATATCTTATCATCAGCAACGTACTGCTTTTATAGCTGTAGAAATTGCTACTTTTGCTGGTGAAGATGAATCGGTTATAGAAGACATATTTGCAGCATCGTTACTACATGATGTTGGAGCCATTTCTATAGAGGAAAAAACAAAATTACATAGTATAACAAATATACATGACGATACCATTAATAAAGAATTTCATTGCAAAAGGGGTGAAATGCTTTTAAATAAAACGCCTTGGTTCAAAGGAATCTCTAAAATAGTTCGATATCACCATACCGATTACATGGACTTTGAAGATACTATTAAAGATACGTTTGTCTTTTCGTCACAGGTTATATATTTAGCTGATTATGTGGAACGCCTGGTGGATCGGAGCAAATACATATTACATCAACACAAAGAAATTATTGACAAAATCAAGGAATTGGACGATACATTTGTACACCCTGATATTGTAAACTATTTTCTTCAAGCAAGTGAAAGAGAAGAATTTTGGCTAGATTTAGTATCTCCTAGGCTATATTCCGTCTTACTTGATAACGGTCCTTATAGAAATCTCGATATAGATATAAATAACATTATACATATTTCTGAAATGTATAAGAGTGTAATTGATTTTAAGTCACCTTATACAGCTACACATACTACTGGTGTAGCTGCATGTGCTCAAAGTATCTCTATTAAATTTGGCTTAACGGACTTTGAAACTAATCTCATGAAAATAGCTGGGCACCTACACGATATCGGCAAGTTAGTTATACCTAACTCTATTATAGAAAAACCAGGTAAACTTACACAACACGAATTTGCACTTATGAAAAGCCATACCTACTATACACATCACGTTATTAATACTATAGGTGGATTAGAGCGAATTGCAGACTGGGCCGCTTATCACCACGAGAAACTAGATGGTAGTGGATATCCTTTTAGATGCAAACAACATGAAATTGGTATAGGTGCAAGAATTATGACTGTAGCCGATATCTTTACCGCTATTACAGAAGATAGGCCTTATAGAAAAGGTATGAACAAAGATGAAGTATATAGTGTTCTAAAACAAAACATCTCTGATGATAAACTTGACAAAAATATTGTCAATCTCTTATTAGATAATTATTATAATATCTCCCATGATGTAAAAGCAAAACAAAATGAAGCTCGGCATTTTTACGAAGACATTTTTTTGGGATAGCCAAGAGAGACTGGCTTCACCTGTTTCTCTTGGCTAAACTTTTTCTTGATTGTCTCTACATATTTTATGTTCAAGTTTCTATCAAACACATGTACTAGTTATTAATTACACTCTAACTTAATATTTTGGAGTTTTTAATTTCATATGCTAGTTTCTTAATTTTCTCTTCAATTTCAGCAATTACCAACTTAAATTCCTCATCACTTTTTCCAGTCGGATCTTCTAATCCCCAGTCTTCTCGATACTTGCTTGGAAGGTATGGACACTCAACATTGCACCCCATAGTAATAACAATATCTACATCAGGTATATCATATAACAACTTGGAATATTGAGTTTTCTCCATGTCGATAGAGTATATCTCCTTTATGATTCTTACCGCATCTTTATTTATATTTGGTTTCACTTCAGTACCTGCAGAATAACTTTCAAAAACATCTTTAGCGAAGTGTTTTCCTAGAGCTTCTGCTATTTGACTTCTACATGAATTATGAACACATATAAATGCAACCTTTGGCTTCATACAATAAACCTCCTTGTTTTTTTTATACATAAGTGTTACTCGACTATTCTGGAGATTGAGTATTCTTAAACCAACCTCTTGTTCTATTAGCAATTCTAACTAGTGTTAACATTACTGGTACTTCCACAAGTACTCCTACAACAGTTGCCATTGTTGCTCCTGATTCCAAACCAAATACAGAAATAGATACTGCTACTGCAAGTTCAAAAAAATTAGATGCTCCTATCATTCCGGCTGGTGCTGCAATATCATGAGGCATTTTCCATAATTTTGCCCATACATACGCTATAGAAAAAATTAAGAAAGTTTGAATAATTAAAGGTATTGCTATTAAAACGATATTCAATGGATTATCGACTATAATCTGTCCTTGAAAAGAAAAAATTATTACTAAAGTAAGTAGAAGACCCATAGTTGTAATATTATTAAACTTTGGTATAAACTCAGTTTCAAAATACTCAACGCCTTTGTTTTTACTAATAATTACTCTTGAAAGCCACCCTCCAATAAGAGGTATTACGACAAATAGTACTATTGATAAAAATAGTGTCGACCAAGGTATAGCAATATTACTAATTCCTAATAGAAAAGCAACGATAGGGACAAACGCTACTAATATAATAATATCATTAGTTGCTACTTGCACTAGTGTATACGCTGGATTTCCCTTTGTTAAGTGACTCCATACAAAGACCATAGCCGTACACGGTGCTGCTCCTAATAATACTGCGCCTGCAAGATACTCTGTGGCAACTTCAGATGGTATTAAGTTTTTGAAAACAACATAAAAGAAAAATGCAGCAATTCCATACATAGTAAAAGGTTTTATCAACCAATTAGTAACCCAAGTAATAACTAGCCCTTTAGGATTTTCTTTCACTTTTTTAATGCTGGTAAAGTCAACCTTGAGCATCATAGGATAAATCATAAGCCATATAAGTATTGCCACTGGTATAGACACGCTTGCGTACTCAAACCTACTTAAAATTTCTGGTATAACGGGAATATATACACCAATTAACACTCCAATAACCATACACAATGCTACCCAAATTGTGAGATATCTTTCAAAAAAACCTATTCCAGATAGTGACTCTTTTTTACTCATTTACACTTTCCGCCTTTCTTATTTGATTTTTTAAAGAAGCGTTTCTTTGTAGAGGCGCTCCTTATACCTCATCTATAATTTCTAACTTTTGATTTTGCAAATACAATCATCTTTTTCAGTAGTAATCAGTGTAATAAATGAAATAATTTCTTCTGTCTTTTCCATATTCAATGAATATCTCATCCACGCACCATCACGAACTGCATTGATTATGCTACTTTCTGTTAAAATCTTCATGTGATAACTTAAGGTAGACTGAGATATGCTAAATTCATCTAATATATCACAAGCACACATCTGCCCACAAGATAACATATCGATAATTTTTAATCTAGTCTCATCAGTTACTGCTTTTAAGGCTGGTATGTATTCTGCATACGACTTGATACTCATATAATAATCCTCCTACATATTTATACGTTTCTATGATATCGATAATTATCGATATCATATTTATAGTATATGTTGCATATTCATAATTGTCAATATGCAATTATACAATACGTATTTTTTATTCTTCATCGTTTTTGATTATATTTATCAATGGATTGTCTTGGGTAATTTGACTACCATCTTTCCATTCACTATTTAATACCCTCCGAATATCATGCCCTGTTGGGTGTTGATATATACGAAGTTCAAACTCTGGCACTACCGCTAATATATGATCAAATATATCTGACTGTATGGCCTCATAACGGCTCCATTCTATTTCATTAGTAAACGCATAAATCTGAATAGGTAATCCGTTTTCTGCTGGCGGCAATTGTCTAACTATTTGATACATACCTTGATGTATATTTGGATGATTTTTAATATACCTATCTATATATATTCTAAAAACACCAATATTAGTTAGATGTTTCCCATTTGCTAAATTAGTTGTATTAAGGTTATTTTCTTCATTATACGCCGATATTTCTTGTTTCATTATATTAATATACTGTGTTAAATAATGAATTTTCTCAAATCGCTCAAGCATTTCACTGCTGCAAAATGAGATACTAGTAATATCTATATATACAGATCTCATAATCCTTCTCCCACCTGCTTGAATCATACCTCTCCAGTTTTTAAAAGAATCTGAAACTAATGCATATGTAGGAATAGTGGTAATAGTCATATCAAAGTTTTCTACTTTTACTGTATTCAATGATATATCAATTACATCTCCATCTGCACCATATTTGGGCATTTCAATCCAATCTCCTATTCTCATCATATCATTGGTCGATAATTGTATTCCCGCAACTAATCCTAGCAAAGAGTCTCTAAATACCAGAAGTAAAACTGCGGACATTGCACCAACACCACTAATTAATAGCCATGGATTTTCCCCTATTAATGATGCAATAATTTGGATGCCACCAATTAGATATATAAATATCTTCAATACTTGTAGATACCCTTTAATTGGTCTATACTTTGAACTTTCATTGGTTTTATAAATATCGTGTACAGCATTTATCAGCGCATCTATTACTAGAATTGCAATAAGAACAAAGTACCCTGACGACACTCTGTAAATAAAATTTGAAATATTCTCCGGAAATGCGGAAGCAAATAAATACATCATAATAACTGGTGCAATATGAGACAATTTATGAAATACTTTTCTTTCCAAAAGTACTTTATTCCATTTAAATTTATCTTTCTTTATAATTTGAGTCAAAATATTTAGAAGTATTCTTTTAGTAATAAAATTAACCACAATACTCAATATTAAAATAAACAAAATTAACAGTGAAATTGAAACACCTCTTTGAATATCTTGTGACAATCCATATCCATTAAACCAACTCATAATATACTCGATCATTTAAACCTCCCGTTTTTTATACCTAATAGTATATTATCTGTGAAACGTACATATTATTCCTTTTACCTTTAATGCTACTTACTTAATCACTAAAATTCTATTATATATCTTATTAATCATTATTTGTGAATTTAGTTGTTACTATAAAAAGTCGAATTAAATTGAATATTTAAATACATTACACTATTTAGCCTAAATTTTCAATATTTTATAGTATAATCTAGTATTTTCACTTTTCATCAGAAAATAATTTGACATCTTGTATTTTAAAAGTGTAAAATTTAAAGGTTATAATATAAATAATGAGAAACAATAAATATAAGGAAGAGGAAAAATGACTGAAGAAAATTTAAGTTTTTTAGAAGAAGTACGAAGAAGAAGAACTTTTGCTATCATATCTCATCCAGATGCAGGTAAAACTACCCTTACGGAGAAGCTTTTATTATATGGAGGTGCTATTCGTTTAGCTGGGTCTGTAAAATCTAGAAGAGCACAAAATCATGCAGTATCTGACTGGATGGAAATAGAGAAGCAAAGAGGTATCTCTGTCACATCATCCGTATTACAATTTGACTATAATGGCTGTTGTATCAATATTCTTGATACACCAGGTCATCAAGATTTTAGTGAAGATACCTACCGAACTTTAATGGCGGCTGATTCTGCTGTAATGGTTATAGACAGTGCCAAAGGTATTGAAAGTCAAACTAAGAAATTGTTTCAAGTTTGTAAAATGAGGGGCATCCCCATCTTTACTTTCATCAATAAAATGGATCGGTCCGGCAAGGATCCTTTCGAATTAATTGAGGAATTAGAACAAGTTTTAGGTATTCGTTCGTTCCCCATGAATTGGCCTATAGGAAGTGGTAGAGACTTTAAAGGTGTGTATGATCGTCAAAAAATGCAAATTGAACTTTTTGGTGAAGGCAATCATGGGCAATCTAAAACCAATACAGTCAAGGGAAAAATTGACGACGATAAATTTAAGGACCTATTAGGCGAAAATTTACACCGACAATTAACAGATGATATAGAATTATTAGATGTTGCTGGTGATAATTTCGTTTTAGAAGAGGTTTTAGATGGTAATTTAACGCCAGTATTCTTTGGAAGTGCACTCACTAATTTCGGAGTAGAACCATTTTTAGAAGATTTTCTAAATTTAACTACACCTCCTACTCCTCGTGAAAGTAATTTTGGAGAAATCAATCCTGAAACAGACAATTTCACAGGTTTTATATTTAAGATACAAGCTAATATGAATCCTACACATCGTGACAGAATTGCATTTCTTAGAATATGCTCTGGGATATTTAAAAAAGGCATGACTGTAAATCATGTACAAGAAAACAAAAAGGTAAGACTATCACAGCCCCAACAGTTTCTAGCACAAGATAGAGTAGTAGTCGAAACTGCATACCCTGGAGATATTATTGGCATTCACGATCCAGGTATATTTCGTATTGGTGATAGCTTATGTGAAGATAATTCAAAAACCAAGTATCAAGGCATACCCTTATTTGCGCCAGAACATTTTAGCAAAGTATACACAAAAAATGCCTTAAAAAGAAAACAATTTATTAAAGGTATTAATCAATTATCAGAAGAAGGTACAATCCAAGTATATAAACGACCAAATATCGGTGTCGAAGAATTAATTGTTGGTGTTGTAGGAGCACTACAATTTGAAGTTTTAGAATATCGACTTAAAAATGAGTACGGCGTAGATATTCTAATGGAACAAATGCCTTTTCGTCATATACGTTGGATAGAGATGGATAATTTTGATCCTAGTAACTTTAATATTACAATGGATACTATGATCGTTGAAGATCAAGATTCTAAGCCTGTATTACTCTTTGCAAATGAATGGTCTATAGAGAGAGTTAAAGAACGGAATAAAAATGTAGAGTTAAACGAAATTTCCTTTAGAAAATAACTTAAAATTTACTAATCATTGTTCCACACTCTTTAACCTTTATTGTAAAATATACTTACTCCTGATCCTGCCATCATAACTCCAGTAACAATAAGTAAAGTTTCAACTTTTATTATGTCTGCTAAGGGTCTATAGCATTCCTAATGGGAATGCTATAGACCCTACTATTTGAACCATTCCAAAAACTCTACCTTGCATATCTAAATTTACCTTTTCTTGCAACAAAACTAAAACTCATGGATTACCTTTAATGCCCTATTAATGCGGCATAAATTGTTGGGTAAACACATTTATTTCTCTATTCTTTAGTCAACTTCTTAAGGATTTGTCTTGCGTTAGAGTATAAAATATTATTTTGATTTCTTTGTTATGTACCATTGGTTAATGGTACTAACAAAACATTCTATACATCAGAATAATTTTGGTCTAATTCTCTAGGTTTACGATCTTTTAAAATGAGTTCTGGATTTTTAATACTAACTTTAGTCCCTCTGGGTACTGATTCAGTTATAAACGCATTGCTCCCTATAGTTACACCTTGTCCTATAACTGTTTTCCCCCCAAATACTGAAGCTCCAGAATAAATAGTAGCACCATCTTCAATAGTAGGATGACGTTTAGTCCCTTTAAGCATTTGACCACCTCTAGTAGACAAAGCGCCAAGGGTTACTCCTTGATATATTTTAACATTGTCTCCAATAATAGTAGTTTCTCCTATTACTACTCCAGTTCCATGATCGATAAAGAAGTATTTACCGATTTTTGCTCCAGCATTAATATCTATCCCAGTAATAGTATGAGAGTATTCACTAAGTATTCTTGGAATAAGTGGTATATTAAGTAAATATAATTCATGTGCAAGTCTATGTATTGTTATTGCAAATATTCCAGGATAAGAAAAAATTATTTCGTCAATACTGCTAGCGGCAGGATCTCCCTCAAGGGCAGCTTTTACATCAGTAGAAAGATATTCTCTCACCTTTGGTATCGTAGATAAGAACTTATAGCTTAACTCTACAGCTATATTTTTGATACTCTCATTTTTACAAATTTCTTCTAATGCATCTTCGTTACGTATTGCTTCTAAGCTAAGAGCAAAAATTATTTGTTCTGATAATTTTTCATGTATATTAATTACTAGTTCCCCTGTATGATATTCCATTATTTCTTCATTACATGTATGCTTTTCAAAGTATCCTGGAAATAGCAGCATTCTTAGAGATTTGGCAATTTCAATGATTGTATCTCTATTCGGCATAGGACAAATCTCATGAGGTAAAATGCAGCTCTCATTCTTATAACTTTCTAATATATCATTGACAAGTTTATTAATTATTTCTCTTCTCGATCTTTCTCCCATGTCAAGTCTCCTTTATATAATATATATTACCATATACTAATTATCTCAATTTTTAGTATAATATACAACATTAACTTACACACCAATAGAATTTCACTTTTCTGTCATCCACTAGAGCTAGGATAAACTCCTAGCTCTAGTGTTTTTTTATACTGTAGGCGTACAACTACCTATTTTTAAGATTTACATATTCAACTCTATCAGAAATACTTTTATAAGCTGGTCTTATTATCTTTCCTTTGTTAACAATCTCTTCAATACGGTGAGCACTCCAACCAGAAATTCTTGCAATTGCAAATATTGGAGTTAATAGTTCTTGCGGTAGATCAAGCATCTTATAAACAAATCCTGAGTAAAAGTCTACATTAGCACTTACTCCTTTATAAATCTTTCTTTCTTCAGCAATAACTTTTTTTGCTAATTTTTCTATTCTAAAGTATAGATCAAATTCATCCTCTAATCCTTTATCTACTGCAAGAGCTTTACAGTGACTTCTTAAAATTTCTGCTCTTGGATCTGATACAGAATATACAGCATGACCCATTCCGTATATTAAACCGGATTTATCAAAAGCCTCTTTATTTAAAATCTTAGTTAAATAATTAGAAACTTCGTCGTCGTTTTTCCAATCTTTAATGTTGGCCTTTACATCGTCAAACATTTGTACTACTTTTATATTAGCTCCACCATGCCTTGGACCTTTTAATGATCCTAAAGCTGCAGATATGGCAGAATAAGTATCTGTACCTGAAGATGTAACCACATGAGTAGTAAATGTTGAATTGTTACCACCACCATGCTCTGCATGTAAAACTAATGCTAAATCAAGTAACCTCGCTTCAATTTGGGTAAAATTGCTATTTGGTCTAAGCATATGAAGTATATTTTCAGCAGTAGAATATTCTCTCTTTGGACTGTGTATATATAAACTATTACCCTGATGATAATGAGAATATGCTTGATAACTATACACAGCTAAAAGTGGAAAACGAGCAATAAGTTCCAGGGATTGTCGTAGTATATTATCAATAGATAGACCATCTGCACTATCATCATAACTATATAAAGCGAGTACGCTTCTTGAAAGCATATTCATCACATCTTTACTAGGAGCTTTTAATATTATATCTCTTACAAAACTTTTAGGTAGCGTTCGTAAATCAGATAGTAACGAATTAAAATTTCCTAGCATCTCATTATTTGGAAGACTTCCAAATAATAATAAATATATTACCTCTTCGAAGCCATGTCTGCTATCTTCTAAAAACCCATTTACAATTTCTTCTACATCAATACCCCTATAAAATAGTTTACCTGGCTCTGGGACTATTTCTTCATCTTTAATTATATATGAGTGAACCTCCCCAATTTCTGTAAGACCAGTAAGCACTCCTCGTCCATTAATATCACGAAGGCCTCTTTTAACTTCATATTTATTGTATAACTCTGGATTTATATAACTGCTTTTCTCTGCTAATTCACTTAATTTTTTAATCATACTGTTCCTCCTTCACTTACAATGTTCGTCAGATATCATTTATTTTAAGAATAGCTTTAGACGGTAGTCCAGATAAGAAAATAACCCTCACCTATATTATTCGAGTATTAAAGTCCGAATCTTTCCACTAGTGGTTATTTAACAACATACATAGTAGATTAATGGCCTTATGTACAAGAACAGCATCTTTGAGCGTATTCAAATAAGATATTATATATAAGCCCCGAATATATATTCGAGGCTAATAGTCTTTTTGCGTATATTTACCTATATTAATTATAGCTTATAAATCTAAATATTTCAATTACTCAAATTTATTTTTTTTAGTTTTTTGTTTCAGAACTACTCTACCTCCATTATGACTGCAAATCAAACCATTTATACCTTCTTCCCTATAAACAGTTTGATGGACTCTTTTATTTATTTTTGATTTTTAACTATAGCTTTGAGAATTATTGCAAATATTGGTCCAAAAATTAGTCCAATAGGACCTAATATTATAAAACCTATTACTGTAGCTATAAATATATAAATGGGTCTTATCCCTATATGCTTACCTACTAAAATAGGTTCTAAAATTTGTCGTAGTATAACTGTTAGAATGTATATAATAGCCAGGTGAGTACCTAAATCGGTATTTCCCATAATAAAACTAATTATAGACCAAGGAATCAATACTAGACCAATCCCAATAACTGGGATTATATCTAAGATTGATAATCCTAATGAAATAATAAGAGAATAGGCGACTCCAAATGTGTTTAAACCAATATATATAACTAAAAAGGTGATACCCATTAAATATATCTGAGCTTTTATATAACCAATCACACCTTTTTGTGTATCTATTGCTAAGTTTCCTAACCTACCTCTTTTCATTGGTATAACCGCCTATCTTTTTTACTTATAGAACCTACCATTTATATTCTCTACTTCTGATACCCATTACTCTACTCTAACTCAAATTGACCTGTATGCAATTGGTAGTATCTTCCTTCATTGGCTAACAAGTCTTCATGAGAACCACGCTCTATTATTTCCCCTTGTTCTAAGACCATTATTGCCTCTGAGTTTCGTACAGTAGATAATCTATGTGCAATAACAAAGACTGTACGATTGGCCATTAAACTGTCCATTCCTTCTTCTATGAATTTTTCTGTCCTTGTATCTATAGAACTAGTAGCTTCATCTAATATTAACACAGGAGGATTTGCTACGGCTGCTCTTGCAATGGACATAAGCTGACGTTGGCCTTGTGAAAGGTTACCACCGTCACTAGTCAACATAGTTTTATAACCAAGAGGTAAATATTTGATAAAATTATGAGCATTAGCAAGTTTTGCAGCTTCAACTACTTCATCGTCAGTTGCATCAAGTCTTCCATATCTAATATTGTCCGATATCGTCCCAGTAAACAAATGTGTATCTTGCAACACGACGCCTAATGAACTTCTTAGGGAATCTTTCTTTATATACCTTATATCTATACCATCATAGGTAATTCTGCCTGATTTTATTTCATAAAAACGGTTTATTAAATTTGTAATAGTTGTTTTTCCAGCACCAGTAGATCCCACAAAGGCAATCTTTTGTCCTGGTTTTGCAAATAAACTTATGTCTTTTAGTACTTTATCATCATCATTGTATCCGAATACTACATTTTCAAAGCGAACATCACCTTTTAATGGTATAAGTGATATATTTCCAAATTCATCTATAGTTCTCCAAGCCCATGTATCCGTGTTTTTGTCAGTTTCTATCATAGATCCATCTTTGTTCATAATAACTTTTGTTAAGGAAACTGTTCCTTCATCTATTTCTGCTTTTTCTTCCATAACCTCAAAAATACGTTCTGCTCCAGATAAAGCTGCTAATATAGTATTAACTTGTTGTGCTAGGTGATTAATTGGTTGTGAAACTTGCCTAGTATACTGAAGAAATGAAACAAGTGAGCCAATATCCAGCATTCCTCTAATAACCATAATCGCCCCTACACAGCTAGTGATAGCATAATTAATATAAGATAAATTAATCATGATTGGCATCATACTGCCAGAATAACTCTGTGCACTAGTAGCTGCAATTCTAAGAGCCTCATTTCTATTCTTAAACTCATTTTTTGCGTTTTCCTCGTATGAAAACACTTTAATTACTTTTTGCCCTTCTATCATTTCTTCTATATATCCATTAACACTACCTAACTTTGCTTGTTGCTCAGAAAAATAGAATTTGCTTTTTTTCCCAATCTTTTGTGATACAAACAACATAACCGAGACGATAATTAAAGTTATCACTGTTAAAAATGGATTAAGTACTAACATCATCACTATTACTCCAACAAACATGACAACATTTGAGATTATACCTGCGAAACTATTATTGATAGCTTCACTAATTGTATCTATATCATTAGTATATCTACTCATTAAATCGCCGTTAGTATGAGTATCAAAATATTTCAAAGATAAATCTTGCATTTTATGAAATAGATCCCGTCGTAGTACAAATACTGTTTTCTGCGAAATATGTACCATAATACGAGAATATCCGTAAGAAGCTGCAGCTCCACAAGCATAAATACTTCCAAGTATTATTAGCATTTTGCCAAGACCATTAAAGTCTCCTGGTAAGATATAGTCATTTATAATCGGCTTTAAAAAGTAAGACCCAGCTATCATGGCAAAGGAGTTAATAAAAAGACATATAACTACTATACTAAGTAAGAATTTGTACTTACCTATATATTTCATTAACTTATAAATTGTATTTCTAAAGTCTTTTGGTTTTCTATACCCATGTGCACCTGGACCATGATTTTGCCCTCTAGCCACTAAAACCAACTCCTTCTTGTTGTGACTTATAGACATCTTGGTATATCTCATTCTTCTTAATTAATTGACTATGATTTCCAATGTCAGAAATTTTACCATCATCTAAAACAATTATTTGGTCAGCATCATACACAGAGGATATTCTTTGTGCTATAATTATTTTTGTTGTATCTTTTAATTCCCTTTTAAAAGATTGCCTTATTTTTGCATCAGTTGAAGTATCTACTGCACTTGTACTATCATCTAATATTAACACTTTAGGCTGTTTTAATATTGCTCTTGCAATAGTCAACCTTTGCCTTTGACCTCCCGATAAATTAACGCCACCTTGCTCTAACATAGTATCGTATTTGTCTGGAAAGCGATTTATAAACTCATCTGCACAAGCTATTTTACTAGCTGCTTCAATTTGTTTATCAGATGCATGCGCATTGCCCCATTTTAAATTTTCTCTAATTGTTCCAGAAAAAAGAGTATTATTCTGTAAAACCATAGCAACTGCATTTCTCAGTGTTTCTAATTTATAACTACGTACATCATATCCTCCAACCTCGACAGATCCTCTAGTTACATCATACAACCTAGGTATAAGTTGAGCCAAAGTAGTTTTACCTGAGCCTGTTCCACCAATTATACCAATAGTTTGACCAGATTCAATATCTAAATTTATATCTGTCAAATTATTTTCACTACTATCTTCGTAGTAGCGAAAAGTAACATTAGTGAATTTCACATCACCATTCTTCACTTCATAATCATAATTATTGTTATCATCTTCAATATCTGGTATTTCTTCCAAAACTTCTAAAATACGTTTTGCACAAGCCACAGAACGTGTTGCCATCATAAACATCATGGAAATCATCATAAGTGAAAATAGTATTTGATTGACATAAGCAAGAAAACTAATTAGCCTACCTACTAAAAGATTTCCACTAAAGACCATATTCCCTCCAAACCATAAAATTGCTATAATCGTAGAAAACATAATCATTTGCATAACTGGCATATTTAAAACGACTAAACCAAATGCTCTCTCAGAAGCTTGCATCATTTCTTCATTACTTTTATTAAATTTTTTCTTTTCGAAAATACCGCGTACGAAAGACTTTACTACACGGATACCTATTAAATTTTCTTGCACAGTAATATTTAAGCCATCAGTCTTTTCTTGTAAATCTGTAAAATAAGGTCTTACTTTTCGAATGATTAAAAATAATGAAAAAGCTAATATTGGAATTGCTACTGCAAAGACAATTGCAAGTTCTGCATTCAAATAGAATGACAATGTTAAGGCACAAACAAGCATAATAGGTGCTCTAATTAACATTCTCATACCCATAGTCACTGACATTTGCATAGTATGAACATCACCTGTTAGCCTTGTTATCAGGGATGCCGTACTAAATTTTTCTATATTTTTAAAAGAATAAGTTTGAATCTTATTAAATTCAGCTTCTCTCAATTCAGCTCCAAACCCTTGGCCGGCAATAGATGAAAGCCTAGCAGATGCTAATCCAAGACCCAAAGCGATAAGTGATAATAAAAACATAAGTAATCCCATTTTAATGGTATACTCTATATCTCTATTCCTTATCCCTATATCTACTATGTACGCCATAACTAATGGTATCAAGAGTTCAAAGACTGCTTCTAAACCAGTACAAATACATCCTAAATTAAATTGTTTTTTATACTTGCTTATGTATGGGGCTAACTTTTTTATCATATTTCCACCTCAGCTCTAATTGTAACAAAAATCCTAACTAATATAAAATAATATATGCTATTATGCAGCCTATAAGTCGTAGTTGTCTAAAAAATTATGTCTTGCTTTATTTTCCCTATAACCAATTACTGTTTCTAAATTAATATTGTGTACACTTGCAAAAATATTTACATCTATATTCTCATTTGTCTGCCTAAACTTCTTAATCAAAGCTTTCATTTCCTCTCGCTTAGAGCCTCCTCCATTATCTCCAAGAACACAGTTTTCTGTTAGACGACATGCACATTGAATAAATTCTAATTCATTGTATCTTTTCCATGCTATAATATCTGCTTCTTTTACCATATACATAGGGCGAATCAATTCCATTCCTTGAAAGTTTGTACTATGTAATTTCGGCATCATAGTTTTAATTTCACCAGCATATAACATACTCATTAATATGGTTTCTATCACATCATCAAAATGATGTCCTAATGCTATTTTATTACATCCTAAGTCTTGTGCGTGTTTATATAAATATCCTCTTCTCATCCTTGCACACAAATAACAAGGCGATTCATCTATATCCGCAACGATATCGTAAATTTGTGTTTCAAATATTTGAATAGGTATATTTAAAATATTAGCATTGTTTATAAGCCGCTGAAGATTTATATCGTTGTATCCAGGATCCATAACCATAAATATTAGGTCGAAATGTATCTTCCCGTGTTTTTGTAATTCTTGCATACATTTTGCCAAGAGCATAGAATCTTTGCCACCAGATATACATACTGCAATTTTATCACCCTCTTGTATTAATTTATAATCGTTAACTCCAGTGACGAATCTTTTCCATATTCCTTTGCGATATTTTGTAATTATGCTTCTTTCAATAACCTGATATTTTTCCATTTTCTACTACCTCATTTTTTATATTTCTCTTTTCTCACTTCTTATATAGAATTCATTAAAACATTTTAAGAATATTTCGATTTCCTCCATAGTAGTATAATGACTTAAGCTTATTCTCAAAGTAGATAGAGCTGCTTTCCTATTCTTTGTAATTGCATATATTGGTCTTGAGGGGCTGTTAACTGCGCAGCAAGCAGATTTTGACGATAAATAGATATTGTGACTATTAAAATATTCAATATATTCTTCTGACTTTGTCCCACTGATACTGATATTTAAAATATAAGGACTATTGTGATCAGTGCTATTAATCCTCACTTTTGGATACTTTACTAAGGTTTTTCGAAGTTTCATATTTAAATCTAAAACGTATTTATACCTAGTATCTATTTCAAGTATAGCTAATGACAGTGCCTTCTCTATTGATACTATGAGTGGAAGTGCTGGTGTTCCACTACGAAAAGGAGTTGTGCTTATTCCACCATGAATAATTGGCTCTAGAATTATATTTTCTTTTTTAATTAATACTCCACAACCACCTATTCCATAAAACTTATGTGGTGCAAAAGATAGTAAATCTATATTAGTTGTAGATATATTTATCTTCCCAATTCCTTGAGTTCCATCAACATGGAATACACAGTGTGGGTAATTAATTAACAATTCTCCTATTTTATCAATGTCTTGGATAATACCCACCTCACTGTCTACAAAAGTGATACATACTAAAATCGTGTCCTTTCGTAGTAGTTCTTGCAAATGTTCTAAATCCACTAGTCCAGTATTTAAAACATCTACATAATCTACTTCATAACCTTTGTTTTGGAGTGATGCTATAGCTCCATTAACCGATGAATGCTCAAGATAGGTTGTTATAATGTGTTTGCCAACTGCTTTTGATTTTTCAGCAATCCCTTTAATTGCAAGATTATTAGACTCACTTGCACTTGAAGTATAAATAATTTCATTTTCTTTTACTTTTAATAACTTTGCAATATGTCTTGTAGCTTTATTTAAACGTGCTTTAGCTAATACACCTAATGCATGAGTGGAGTTTGGATTGCCAATATATTTTTGTGATACATCATAAAATGTTTTTAAAACTTCTTCATTTACAGGGGTCTCTGCCGCGTAATCTAAGTAGATCATATTTTTCTCCTACTAATTTTTAGTTTGTTTTTTGCTTTATTATATTATACTACTCTATGACTACTGTAACAATTACTTTACTTATTAACTACCCTCTGTTTATGGCAACACCGTAAATAGAGAACAATATCTTAGATTTGACATATTTGAAAAACAATTTAGATGCAAACCAAACGAGTCAATTTCCCATATCCCACAAGAAATGTGCATCGTGTGTATCTAATGGTTCCTCTAATAATCTTTAAACCACAAGAAACACTTCTCTGTGGTTACGCGGACAGTCGCCAAATGTCTGCAAGCAGCCGCTTGTCTCATTGTCTTCGCGATAAATGAAGAAAAAGTCCCTATTAGGATACCCTAATCGAGACTTTTTCTACTTATAAGTTTAATACTTTATAAATTTAACTCCTTGAACACCACAAATTGAACATTTATCAGGTACAAATTCTTCTATGTTTCCACAAACTGGACATAAGTAATAGAATACTTCTTCTTCCTGCTCTATATTTTCAAGAGCTTCTTTATATAATCTAGCATGTACCTCTTCTGCTTTTAAAGCCATAGTAAAAGTTCTTATAGCTGCGTCGTTCCCCTCTTGTTCAGCTATCTTTAAAAATTCTGGATACATACTTTGATATTCGTGATTTTCACCCTCTACTGCATCTTTTAGATTTTCGATAGTAGAGTTTATTTTACCTGCAACTTCAAAATGTTTCTGTGCATGAAGTGCTTCAGCATCAGATGCAGCTTGAAAGAGCTTTGCGGCATTTTTTTTGCCTTCTTTTTGAGCTTTTTTTGAATATGCAAGATATTTTCGATTAGCTTGTGACTCTCCAGCAAATGCTTCCATAAGATTTTCTAAAGTTTTATTGTTTTCCATATATCTTCCTCCTAAAAATTGTGTATTTGTGTATCTGTGTATCTGTGTATCTGTGTATCTGTGTATCTGTGTATCTGTGTATCTGTGTATCTGTGTATCTGTGTTATATTATATCATATATTAGGTTTGTAATATTTAGTATCTACTTTATCCTACGCAGATTATCTTCAACCCCTTCGGGTTTCAGTCGTTGACACTTGCTCATAGAAATCCTCTCATCTTTTCGTGCAAGCACGAAAATTGTTATGATTTCTGCGAGCCAATCTGCTGGTGCG
>NZ_WHNX01000042.1 GCF_009362815.1 Alkalibaculum sporogenes
AAAAAGGTACGCACTTTTTGAACACATAGAAAAAGCTTGAATCCTAGTATTTTCAATAGGTTTCAAGCTTTTTGTTCTTTACAACTGTCAAAGACAGGAGTATATTCTAGCATTTAAAGCGAGGATTAACAATAGCCATTCTACCTTTAACTTATTGTAGTTTGTACCTCACTTTGTATCTTTACCTTTTAAATTGCTCATATCTAATAAAATTAGTACTTTACTTAAAAATAACCCTCAGACAAGGTTATTTTTAAGTAAGATATTTTCATATTTAAAATACTTTTTTTTCTCCCATAAACTCTTCTACTACCCGAAGAGTCTCTCCAAATCTTTGGAAATGTACTACTTCTCTCTCTCTTAAAAATCTTAGTACATCTTTTACACACGGGTCATCAGTAAATTTCAATAGATTTTCGTATGTTATTCTTGCTTTTTGTTCTGCTGCCATATCCTCGTACATATCTACTACTGGATCACCTTTTGTTTGAAAATAACTTGCTGTAAAAGGCACTCCATCTGAATTTACATAAAAAGGATTAAATCCATGTTGTACATAATAACCATCGAATCCTGCTTCTTCTAGTTCTGTTTTTGTAGCACCTTCTATTAATTTACTAAACAGAGTAGCAACTACTTCCATATGCGCTAGTTCTTCGGTGCCTATATCTGTTAGTACTGCTTTACCTAAATTTACAGGCATAGCAAATCTTTGAGTTAAATATCTCATACCAGCCGCTGCTTCTCCATCAGCACCACCATATTGTTCTAATACAATTTTTGCCATTCTTACGTCTTTATTGCTAACTTTTACTGGAATCTGTGTTTTCTTTTCATATATCCACATTTATCTATCACTCCTCCTAAAAACGTATTTCCCATGGCCAAGTTTCATTAACGTATTGACGATAATCACCATGGTGTGAAAATAAATTCATTGGGCCATGTAACTCTTCATAAGCCATTATCATTTCATGCAACTCTGTAGCATATTTTTTGCGTAATACATGAGCTCTCATATCATTTGGATGTGTATCTAAATATAGAGCTAAATCATAAACTGCAAATTGGTATTCCATAATTTCTCTTAACTCCGCGTGCTCTTTAGGCATTGGAGCAACTGGTTTTGATATTGGTTTTTCTATGGGACGTAAAATTGGTTTCTCTATTGGTTTCTCAATAGGTTTTTCTATCGGTTTTTCTATGGGACGTAAAATTGGTTTCTCTATTGGTTTCTCAATGGGTTTTTCTATCGGTTTTTCTATGGGACGTAAAATTGGTTTCTCTATTGGTTTCTCAATGGGTTTTTCTATTGGTTTTTCTATTGGTCGCAAAATCGGCTTTTCTATTGGACGTGAAATTGGATTTTCTATTGGATTTGGTACTGGGTCTCTAAAGGGATTATTATCTACCATTGTAAACCACGCTCCTTATAAGGACTATATAATGCTGGAAATATTGTGCCTTTCGACATAGCTTCCTTAGGTGAATAAGTCTCGAAATCTATTTGATATGGCACATATGCATTTGCATATAATGGTTTCTTCGGCATAAAAGGTACCATAGGTATAAATTCATGATCGTTTATTTCTGCCATTTATATCTCTCCTTTACTTTAAAATCTACTATATCTTATTCAGATCATATAAAAGTGTTAATAGTTTATAATAGAATGCATTTAATCGAAAAATATCGTTATAAATAATAATTTAAACATAAAAAATATAATTTTTTTAATTATAAAATTTCCAAATTTTTTAACTTATATCTATTTAATTTAACACCATAATAACGTAAAGGAGGTTGAAAAAAATGAAAAAATTAATGATTTCTGTACTAATGTTTTTGCTTTTATTTACTTTTATGCCAGCAGTTAGCGCTCAGCCAGCCGGTGATTATGATACTTATACAATAAGAAGTGGTGATACCTTATGGAAGATTGCAGTAAGATATCAAGTTGGAGTATCAGAGTTAATAGCAGCAAACCCACATTTTAAGAATCCAAATTTAATATACCCTGGAGAGAAAGTTTATGTACCTTTATACGACAGGGTAAACGCTTTTGAAAAACAGGTTATTGAATTAACAAATCAAGAAAGAGTAAAAAATGGATTGAAACCATTAGAATACAATTGGGAACTCTGTAGAGTTGCAAGATATAAATCTCAGGATATGCTTGACAAAAAATATTTTAGCCATACTTCACCAACTTATGGTTCCCCATTTGATATGATACGTTCTTTTGGAATTAGTTATAGAAGTGCTGGAGAAAATATTGCTAAAGGACAAAAAACTGCACAAGCAGTAGTGACAGGTTGGATGAATTCACCAGGCCATAGAGCTAATATATTAAACGCTGGATATACACAAATAGGCGTTGGTTATGCAGGCGACGGTTCACCTCACTGGACACAAATGTTTATTAGTAAATAAGTCAAAAAATAATTCAAAGACAGCTTCCTTATTTAGGAAGCTCTTATTTTAAAAGGTGCATTAGATAAACAAAATACAAACTACAAATATCTTTTTCGCAAATTCACGAAATTGCACTCTTGTTAGTCATTCATGTACTAGTTTGAATTTTTAGCCAATGCTTTCTGTGCTTTAGTCCTTAGTTTATTAAACCATGACATTAATACTGGAATGATGATAAATATAATTATATTTATCATATACACGTAATTATAAGAAAAATCTCTCATAGTATAATAGTTATTAGCAATTAAATTAGTCGTATAGAACGCTATAATCGTAACTAAATTAGTAAACATAGTAGTATCTTCTAGATTAAATATATATTTTACTAATTTTAATGACGTCAAAATCAACACGGTTACTAAGGCAAAATCTGATAATATCCATAAAACTACCAATATCGCTTCTAAACCTGTAATGGTTTCAAGTAAAATCATTTGTTCCACAGTAAGCAGGTACGGAAATGTTGAACGGGATAGTACATAGCTACCACTATTCCCAATTAAACAAACTAACAATAAAGTTACTGCAAGGTATAAATAACCAACAATCTGTAATCCTCTTTTCTTAAAGTACTTCATGCCTATTATATTTTCACTCATTATAAAAAGCAGAGTGATATACGACCATATAGCAATAATTGCTATACTTCCTTCAAATATTGGTATTATATCTAAATATGATATTGGAGTAAGTTTATTTATGGATATATTTGGAAATAAAACTCCACATAATACAAAAAAACCTAGAGCTGTTATCCAAAAAAATATTTTAAACATTCTAGATGCAACCACAAAACCTGCTTTGACTATAAGTCCTCCAATTATAACTAAAGTAATGATTAAAAATATATTTTCTTGTATATTTGGGTATACTGCTGTGGATAGCCTCATTGTATAAGATTTTAAATTTAGTCCTGTTAATATAATTATCCAGATTAAATAAACTAAAGCTATAACTTTTGCTAAAATCTTACCAGTTACTTTTTCATATATTTCCATAAGTGACAATGAAGGAAATTTGACAAATAAATTATTTAACTCTATTACCAGGTAAGCCATTACTAAAAAAGCAACTATGGGACTCAACCATCCTGCTTGATCAGCCTTTAAAGCAGTATATGTTCCAAAAATTCTTGCAGATGGCGAAAAAACAATTATTAAAAACATAATAAAGGCAGTATTTATCCCTATTTTTCCTTTTCTCTTCTCCATATAAATATTCCCCTTCATCATATAGTACTGAAATTAATTTATTGACCTACAAGTTCCAAGAAAAATTCTGCAAATGTTACGTGTTTTGGATAGTTGTAGTACACAGCCATGCTTATAATAATCATACATAACACGAAGTAAATTACAATTTCTTTCTTTTTTTCTTTATATCTAATACCTTTAAGATCTGCAATAGCAACTACAATTATTAATAGGATTATAATCCACATTTATTTAACCTCTCCAGATAGAATTGATTCATAAAACCTAGCACTTCTCTCTATAGTTGAATCTACCGTTACTTCTATATCTAACTTTGGAAATATATCCTCCCACTTTTCTTTGTACTTTTTTTCCCACTTAACTGGATACCTGTGATAAAACTTATCTCCAATTCCTATGATATCAATCTCATGTTTTTGGACAAGATCTATTACCTCCATTACTTCTTTTTTAACTATCTCGCTAGATTTTCTTTCTAAAGTCTTCATTAATTCGTCATCTATGGCAATATCTTGTTTGCTTATTTCAGTTAATATATTGTCTACATTTACTTTTATTTCTGCTTTAAGTTTTTCGTCTTTTATTTTAGGAACTATTTTAGAACCACCCTCAATGATCTCTAGGTTGTATTTTACTCCCTCATGTTCCACTACAATTGTACCCGATACTATTTCATCTATAATCCAATTCAAACCTCTACCCTGTTCGAATAAAATATAATCAATAACTTTATCATCTTTGATAATAGCATAACCTACAGAACGTAAAATTTTAGCATGTTCACCTTCTAATGTTTCTCCTTCTTCTGGTTCTTGACCCCCATGTTCAATTCTTATATCTAAACGTTCATCTTCTAATTCAAAACATGGTAGATATCCATTTTTTTTGTCTGACATTAAGTCGATGAATTCTACAAAGGGCATTTCAAAGGCATAAGATAAAATAGCATAATTGTCTATTATATTATCTACGGTATTTGAAATATCAATATTTTGTTCATACAACAATCCTATTAACTCTCTACTGCTCATGCCTTTCACTATCAAAGGGGTTAATGTCATTCTCGGTTCATTATCTCTCATGAAAAAATCTAGATACTTAAATACGCTTTCCTTTGATGCTTCCTCTCCAATTAATATATACTTAGCATATCCCCAATAGAGATCATTTTCAGCGTACATGCCGATATTTCTATTAGCATCAAATCCTGTTTTCCCAGCAACAGTCATAATATTATTTGGTTTTACTGCATCTTCCTCTGTAGTAGGTGATACTGTTGAGATTAAATATTCTGTATCACCATTTTGATTGTTATCAATACCAGCTAGTGTAATTGGATATAAAGTTTCTATTTCTGTTCTACCTCTAATTATCTCTTCAAAACTAGTGGCAAAAAATATCACTGCAAGAATTAATACTACTATTATCATTTTTCTCATACAGATCTCCTAATCATTTTGTTCTCTGAATATAGTCTGGATTTGTCTTTTTATCTAATGGTGGTCTTATAATACTGTCTTTAAATGCATCCTTAGTATTACTATTAACAAAAGGAGATAAATATGGTACTCCCAAGACTTCTACTGAGGCTAAAGAGTATACTAGTAATATCAAACCTATAACCAAACCGAATAAACCTATTATAGAAGATAACAATATCATAATAAACTGCCACAACCACAAACTATTAGCGAAATCTCTGTTTGGAATTGCATAATTTGCTATAGCCGCAATAGCAACTACAACTACGGCTGCTGGACTTACGAACTTTGCATTTACAGCTGCATCGCCAACTACGAGAGCCCCTACTAAAGTTACCATTCCACCTATACTACTATAAATTCTTGTTCCAGCTTCAATTAAGACTTGAAAAGCGAGTACTAAAACGATAATTTCCAAAAACATTGGAAATGGTACTCCTTCTCGAGAAGTAATAATCGATATAGCAAGATCCGGTGGTAAAAGTAGTTGGTGAAATGTTGTTATGGTAATAAAATATCCTGTTATAAATAAAGCTAATGCGGCAAGAGTGTATCTCATAATCCTAAAGGCAGACGCTACAAAACGACTACTTGTATAATCATCTGTAGTTTGAAAGAAGTCTACAATAGTAGTTGGCAATATCAAAGTAAATGGAATTCCATCGATTATCAGACCGATTTTTCCATCTAAAACACTTATGCAAAATTTGTCTGGTTTCTCAGTATAATTGACTTGAGGAAAACTTGCGTATCTGTCTTCAATAATATGCTCTTCTATTATCCCTGGAAAGATAACCTCCTGAGTATCGATAGATTTTAGTCTCTCTATTAATTCATTTAGAGTAACCTTACTTACCATATTATCCATGTATACAATAGATACTAAAGTATTACTCATATATCCTATCGTCATATCTTCTATTATTAAATTAGTAGACTTTATTTTCCTTCTAACTGTAGCTGTATTTACTCTAATCGTCTCTACAAATGTATCTTTAGATCCTTTCAGAGATGTTTCTTCTGTAGGTGTAGTTATAGATCTCATTTGAAATCCTTTTGTATCAAAAGCAATAGCCTTGTTCAACTCATTAAATATAATTACTACATTGCCACTTAATATTGCATCTGTTATTTCATACATATTAGTTAAAGTATTTTGTGCTGAGAAATATACAACACCTTGCTCGATATAATTAAATAAAGATTTTTCGTCCTTTACATTCACAAGCCGAACATCATTTACCAATGGTTTTAAAATCAATTCACTAATTTGTTGATGATTAATAAGTCCATCAATAAAGAACATGTGAACTACAATATTTAGCTTGCTATTTATGGTAACAGGTTTTGAAATGAAATCCGCACTCTTACTAAGTATTTTTTTTAAATTATCGCTATTTATCTCTAAATTCTCCACCCACTGATCAAGAAGAGAATCTTTCACACTTGGTTTTTCTTTTGTATTTGTTTCTTTTTTCATATATTTACCTCAATTAGTTATTTTTTTTAGTGTACCACCTAAAAGGTAAAATATTCATAAATATATTCTTTCTATAATCATCTGCATAGCTCATTGTCTTGAGCCATATAAAAAGAGTGCCTTCGGCGAGTTTACAGCCTGAGCACCCTCCTAAATATGATAGGGGAATAATTCCCCATAACCCTTTCTATTTTTATAGTATAAAAGTAACACTTTTGTACTCAATAAAAAAATACAGTTGAGATTCAACTGTACTTTTTTATATGTTATATTATTATTTACATCTTTTAATAAATTATATTTCTTATAATTTATTAAATCCTTGTTCTAAATCGTATATTAAATCTTCAACATCTTCTATTCCTACAGATAATCTTATCATGTCTGGGGTTACTCCAGCATTTATTAGTGCTTCTTCTGAAAGTTGAGCATGTGTAGTACTAGCAGGATGAATAATTAATGATTTTGCGTCAGCAACATTTGCAAGTAAAGAAAATATTTCAAGACTATCTATAAATTTCTTTCCTGCTTCTAATCCCCCTTTTATTCCAAAGGTAAAAATTGATCCACTGCCTTTAGGTAGATATTTTTTTGCTAATGCATGGTACTTATTATCTTCTAAATCAGGATAATTCACCCATGAGACTTTTGGATGTTTCGCTAAAAATTCTACTATTTTCTTTGTATTAGCTAAATGCTTTTCTAAACGCAATGATAAAGTCTCTAATCCTTGTAATAGCAAAAATGAGTTAAACGGACTTATTGCAGCACCAGTATCTCTAAGTAATTGTACTCTAGCTTTAATAATATAAGCAACAGGGCCTAATGCTTCAAAGTATTTAAGTCCATGATAACTTTCATCTGGTTCTGTTAAACCTGGAAATTTACCACTAGCTGCCCAATCAAATTTACCACCGTCAACTATAACTCCACCAATAGATGTACCATGTCCACCAATAAATTTAGTAGCAGAATGTACGACAATATCAGCACCAAATTCTATAGGTTTTATTAAGTATGGAGTACCGAATGTATTGTCGATTATTAATGGTATTCCATTTTCATGTGCTATATTTGCAACTGCTTCAATATCAATAATATTTATACCTGGATTACCAATAGTCTCAATAAAAATAGCTTTAGTGTTTTCGTTAATAGCATCGGCAAAATTCTGTGGTTCGTCTGGATCAACAAATGTAGTTTTAATTCCAAGTCTCGGTAATGTAACAGAGAATAAATTAAAAGTACCACCATATAATGTAGATGCAGATACTATTTCATCACCTGCACCAGCTATATTTAATATAGAATAAGTAATTGCTGCAGATCCTGACGCAACTGCCAATGCTGCTGCTCCCCCCTCTAGGGCTGCTATTCTTTGTTCAAAGACATCTGTAGTGGGATTCATTATTCTCGTATAAATATTACCACTTTCAGCAAGTGAAAATAAGTTTGCTGCATGATCTGTATTATCAAACACATAAGAAGTAGTCTGATAAATAGGAACAGCCCTAGACCCTGTTGTTGGGTCTGGTTCTTGCCCTGCGTGTACTTGTAGAGTATCGAATTTTAGTTCTCTTTTTGACATATATATTCCTCCTAGTATTTATTAACTTTTTCCTAGTTTGCTCCTATCTCATTTAAATCGTATGGCGTTTCTTGGTATACGTAGTAGTTTAACCAGTTATAAAATATCAAGTTAGCATGGGCTCTCCATCTATTTATCGGTTCACTAGTAGGGTCATTACTGGGGTAGTAATTTACTGGAACCCTTATATTTATTCCTTTTGCAATATCTCTATCATATTCAGCTTTTAGAGTTAGCCCATCATATTCGGGATGACCCATAACGAAAACAGATTTGTGATCTTTAGATTTTACAATATACAGTCCTGCCTCATTAGATTTAGATACAATATCTAATCCCTTTATATGCTTTACA
The DNA here is from genome assembly GCF_009362815.1 of Alkalibaculum sporogenes. GTDB lineage: Bacteria > Bacillota > Clostridia > Eubacteriales > Alkalibacteraceae > Alkalibaculum_A > Alkalibaculum_A sporogenes. Next base: position 8,596 of record NZ_WHNX01000042.1, read on the forward strand.
TCTTCCTCTTTAATGTCAGTATATCTAGAGTGAGGAGCATAGAATTCATCGTCAAAACCACGTAGCAACATAGTATTTTTTTTAGAGATCGTATGTTTATACACACCAAAAACCTTTTCATTGACAGGATACTTTTGTACTCCATAGTGATGATAGAGTCCTGCTTGTGCTCCCCAACATATATGCATCGTAGAAAAGACATTAGTCAAACTCCAATCCATAATTTCTTTTAACTCATCCCAGTAGTCTACTTCTTCAAAAGGCATTAGTTCTACCGGTGCTCCTGTAATAACTAGTCCGTCAAATTTTTGATTTTTAATATCATCAAAGGTTTGATAAAAATTAATTAAATGTTCTTGTGATGTATTCTTTGCAACATGACTTTTAGGATGTAAAAGAACAGCATCTACCTGTATAGGAGTATTACTAAGTAGTCTCATTAATTGTGTTTCAGTTACTATTTTTGTAGGCATAAGATTTAGTATTGCTATTTTAAGAGGTCTAATATCTTGATTAGTCGCTCTATTTTCATCCATTACGAATATACTTTCTTCAGCTAAAATACTAGCAGCTGGTAGATTATTAGGTATCCTAATAGGCATTTTTTCACTTCCTTTTTTTTACAAAATATAGAGAATTCCGATTGTTTTAATAATAATAAATATTATAACATTTAAATAGTCTTTTAGAAAACATTATTTTTTTTAAATAGACATATGTTCTTAAAATAGCACTATGTAAATACAATTAACTACAATTTACTGTAATATAGTTCAAGATTTACAGTTTATAAATAAAAAAGACTATGATTATATCACAATCTTTCTCCACTATTCATCTATATGGTTTACACCATCATTCAATATTTGTGCTACATGTTCATCATCTAAAGAATAATACACTACTTTCCCATCTTTTCTGTTTTTAATTAATCGTGCTTGTTTTAATATTCGAAGTTGATGGGATATTGCCGATTGATTCATATTGAGCAAACTAGATATATCGCAAACGCACATCTCTGAATTAAATAAGGCATATAAAATCTTAATCCTTGTACCATCCCCAAACACTTTGAAAAAATCAGCTAATTTTAGAGCTTTTTTCTCTTCAGGCATTTTACTTGATACATTATCTATAATATCCTGATGTATCACATTACAATCACATCTATAGTTTTGTTGCTCATTATCCATTACTTTACTCCTTATCTAAACAAGCTTTTATACTACTTCATAAAATTTTATTGTATTTACATAAAGAAGTCAAGTTACTAAGGTCGTAATTAAATTTAACTTAGTAACTTGTAATAAATATGAACTAACAATTATAACTACTTGTATCTTATTATCTAAGATTCATATTTAATGGTGAACCAAGGTGCAGATACTATTGTAATGGCTTCATGTGTCACAAAAGGAAATCCCAATGGTTTTGTTGGTATGGGCCTTGGTTGGTTCACAAGTTTTAGGCGTCTAAATGGATGAATTTTACTTTAACCATGAATTGCTTTCATCGTGAAAGAGCGTTTGTTCTCTAAAAAAGCGCTTCATAAAGCTCCCCTACATATATTCTTGCTTCTTTCTATAATTTCAGGTTGATCTTTTATAGTAGGAATCATATCCTCTGTTATTTTTACACCTTCTCCCATCATTTGAATAACAAAGCTAACTGGACATGTTTCTCCCTCACCACATACAAGACATGGTATTGAACCTCTTGCGGAAATCACCTCAATATTTTTTTCATCTATGCCATGATACATTTGGAAAAATGTTTGCAAATAACTAGCAGCTTTATCTTCATGTTCTCCTCCAGAAACAATGACGAGAATTACTTTCTTCAAGTTTAATTTAATCCCCTTATGACGTAATGAGAACCATCTTTCAAGAAAGCTATGCATTAATGCATTGATACCAAATGCTGCTCCATAATATGTTGGAATGCCTAATACTAAAGTATCTGCTTCTTTAACTTTATCTCCTATTTGAGTCCAATCATCTTGTACTACACATTGATTATCATCTACACAACCAAAACATCCTCTACAATATCCAATATCGTAATCCTTTAAAGATATAAAATCTACTCCATCAGATGTATGCTCTGCAATAAGTGATAATAATTCATTAACCTTCCCTTTGCCAGTTGGATCTCCACTAACTACTAAAATACCCATATTATCTCCTCCTATAATTTTATTAATTCTATAATATTATAGAAAAAAAATTAAATCTGTTAAATACATTACAGATTTAGCTATTATAAGAGATGTAGGATTTAATCCTATTGTTAAAACAGTATGTAACTTTATTTTATTTTTACCATTCTAATTAGTAATAGTCTATAAATGCTAATCTCGAAATAGACAACCGTATATCATCATTAATTTTTAAAATAAACTATAAAAAAAATCAGTACACTCTCCTACGAGTGTATTGATTTTTCTGTGGGTCTATTTCCCTATAGCTCCGATTTTTTTTAGCTGAGTAATTCAACTTTTACTTTTTGTATTGATTTCTCCAACTATTTTATTAATTAGGTCTTGACAATCTAATCCGCCTCTTTCACTAATCATTTCTAATGTAGCCATAGAAGACATAGTTTTAAATATTATTGGATTTTTTATTTTTTTAAATTTAGGAGATAAATTTAATAAATATTCCTTGATAAACGGATATTCTTTGATAAGATCGCCAATAATTGTATCTTTTGTAATTCCATACTCATTGTATATTTCTTTATCTCTGACTTTTTTTTGAATTGACTCTTGTTGTTCATTCCAAGATAATAGCCTTTGACTTCCTTTTAAACTTCTAATTTTAGTTACATCCTGCATCATTTCTAATACGCCTCTAAATTTTCCTGTATCATCTCTTACTGCATTATAAATAATATAGATAAACTTTCCACCAATTTCTAGCCAAAATTCTGCCTCATCTTGTTCTCCCTCTCTAAAGGCTCGAATGATTTCTTCTACGGTATCCACACTTTCTCTGGGATGACAGTTTTGTACTTCTCTTCCTATGACTCCTGCACTTCTCGGGAATACCCTATGTTTGGTATCACTATAGAATTTCACCATTTCATTTTCATCAACATAAGATAAATCTACTTGTAAATGTTTAAAAATTAAATTTATCTGTTCTAATGTTAATTTACCTTGGCTAACGTCTAGAATATCCTCTCTTGATGAATTTGTACCAACACCGTGTTTTCGAAGTACCTGTGCTAAATCATTCAATAAGTCTTCGCTTGAAGACATATTTTTTTCTTTGCTATTCTCATTTTGATAAGGAGGAGGATCGGGAATTAAGCAATAACCAATTTCATCATCCCCTTTTCTCATGTCAACAAAATCTTCATTTGTAAGAAGATCCATTGATGTTGGATAAAGAATTTCTTCCTCTTTCACCATCATATCTTCTACCATTTCAATTACTTCATTTTGAATATCCAAAAATTCATTTACTAAATTGGACTCTAAATACTCTTTAGCCTTTTTAATAATATCCTTTATATTGTTTTCTAATGTCCACATTACCTTTGACGGTTTATCAAAACCTTTTTTTTCTAATGCGGGGAATAGTTGATTTTGTTTTCGAGCAAAATGTATATTGATTTCACTTAATTTATCGTAATGCTCAGTCCATTGGTTCTTGATGAACTTTTGATTTAACATATTTCTCATTTCACCTAGTACTTCTCGAATCGCTACTACTTCATCTAAATAAGTTCTAATAGGATGTCCTAAGGTGAGTTGTAATTTATTTGTTACCAAAATACCCTCGAAGATTTCTAGTATTTCTTCCATTCTTTCAGATAGTTCATCATCTGTAATACCATATTGCTGAAGATATTGCTCACAAATAGCAAATTCTTGTGCAGTTACATGGTCAACAGATTCCTTCATTTTCTTCTTTGCATGTTCTAGAGAGATTTCTCCTTTTAGAAAATTTAGCTTTATCTCCATAATATTTTGGATTTTATTTTCATCAAATTGTAAAAATTCGCCCATTTGAATTTTTTCGATTTTTTTCATAACTTCTCCATCCTTCATATTATATTCTAAATAAATTCTCACAAATATTAATTGCTTTTTTAGCTATACGTCTTGAAAATATTATGTTATTCTCTAAATGAATATGTTGAAACATGTCTGATTCCATTTCTTGTAGTTTTGCAAAAGTTATTTTGTAGGTATTGCAACCATCATCTAGCACAGTATAATCATGGGTCATATTTCTTAAGTTTTTGATTATTTTATCTTTACCCATACATACTACATTTACTCATTAAATAAGCGTCCATAGGGGGTAGGCATTTTCTCTAATTATCTATTTTGCTACAACACAAATCGTCTTACTATTTTCACAAAATTCACTACCTATAACATCAGCATAAAATTCTAAATCCGAAAATCCAGCTTTTTCAAGCTCACATTGTAACTTATCTCTATTAAAAGCCAAATTCCAGTTATTATAGCACTTACATGTTGTTTCAGTTATAATAATATATTGTTCAAGAAATAGAGATGTTTCATCATATCTGAATGTTCTCTTAATACAAGAATAAGGAATAGCACTCCAATAGCCATTATCTTCATAAAATATTCTCTGACTTTCTACAAAGTCTTTGTAATTGTATTTAGTGAAGCCATCAAGAATTAATTTTCCACCGGGTTTCAACGCCTGTCGAATTTTTAACAGAAGCTTCTCTCTATCTGACGGTTTTAATACTCCAAAATCACAGTAAATTATAGTTATAATGTCAAATTGATTTTCATAATTTATATCCAAATAATTTTGATATATGTATTCAATATCTTTTGCTTTTCTAGATGCAGACTGCCTTGAATAATCTATGGAACGCTTGGAAAAGTCAATTCCAGTAACGGCAAAACCCATATCATCTAATTTTTCAGCATATATTCCAGGACCGCAGCCTAAATCAAGTAATTTATTTCCCTTATCTATATCACATAATGTCGATATCCATTTTACGGACTCATGAATAAAATGGTGTTTACGTGATGCCGCTGCAATATCTGGATTCAAATGAGCTTCCAACATTCCCATAGAAATATGTACATCATCCCAAAGCATAGCACTATCTGCTTCATATTCTTCAGGACGATTTTTCAAATAATTTAGTAGTTGTGTATACATTGCTTTTCTCCTTTCAAACGTATATCCATTAAGTAATCAAAATAATTTCTATTATACTGTAGTTTTATCTAGAAAATCTATAGTACCTTTCTTATAATAAATGTCTAATCTATGAAGTGCTCTTGTCATAGCGACGTATAGTAATTTTAAGTCAATTTCATCTTTTTTATAGCTATCTTTAATATTTACAATAATTACAGCATCAAATTCAAGACCTTTTGCTAAGTATGAAGGAACAACTACAATATTGTGATCGTATTGTTCTTCTTTTCCTTTTAATAATTTAGTTTTGATTTGTTTCCCTCTTTCAAGTTGTTTCTGGATATGGATACATTCATTGGATGTTTTGCCTATTATGGCAATAGATTTGTAACCTTCAATTATTAGAGTGGTTATTCTTTTTTCAACCTTTTCTAAGATTTCTGTATCTGAACTAAGTTGATTAATTGTTGGGTTTTCTCCATGTCGCACTACTGGTTTTGCTAAAATCAGACCATCAATAGCACTTAATTTAATAACTTCATTTGCCAAACCCATAATTTCAATCGTAGTTCTATAGCTTTGTTCGAGTTTCAAGTACTGGCTTTTACTTGCATCAAAGATTTCATTTATAACATAGTCCCAATTTTGAATACTTCTATATGAATGGATTCCCTGAGATACATCTCCTAAGATAGTAAACATTTCTGTATTAAAAACTTCCTTCAATGCAAAGAATTGAAAAAGGCTAAAGTCTTGAGCTTCATCTATAACCACATACTTAATATCTAATTTGTTCTCGAAACCTAAAACTCGATGCTTTAAATAGAGTAACGCAGCTAAATCTTCAAATTCCACTTTTTTCTTAGATAGTATATCTTTAGAAGTTCTGCATAAGTATGCAACAAATTTAGTATCCAAGATCCCCCTACTAAATTTATGCATTTTATTTTCATCTGTAATAAGATCTGAGTAATAGCTAAATAAATCTTTTGTTTTAAATTGTGTCATATATTTTTTTACAATTGTAGTTGAACCCTTTTTGATGATGTTCATATCATTATCTCTTAAGTCTAATAACTCTACAATTTTTATACGTCGTTCTTCACTTTCTATCTCATGATCTCTTAAATATTCTATTTTAATATCATAGAAATTTTCAATGCCTTCAATTATTTTATTTTTTTGTGATTTTAGCTTAAATGTAATATGTTTCTTAATCTGATCTAATCTTTTATACAAAGGTAAATGACAGTATTCTACCAGAAACATATTTTTTATATCACTTGCACTGATGATATTATATCCACCTAAAACGATGTCTTGATCTGGAATAAATCTACTTTCAATTTCTTCAATATATCTTGTAATTATTTTTTTAAACAGCATCGAACCTTTAAATAAAGATGCCTGCTTTAAAAAGTGAATATTATGAGTATCCGTGTTTTCAGTTGGACTAATAATAGATAATAGTTTTTCATCTGAATCTATGGATTTATATTTTTTACCAATTTGCTCAAAAACAAAATCTGTATATGTGGCCTGTATTACTTTATCTGCACCTAATTCTGGTAATACATCAGAAATATAATTTAAGAATAATTGATTTGGTGCAATAATCATAAAATTTTCTGGATCAAAGCTGTCCTCGTAGGTATATATAAGATATGCAATTCGGTGCAATGCTATAGTAGTTTTACCACTTCCTGCAACTCCCTGTACAACTAATGGTTTGTCAATATCTGCTCTTATTATCGCGTTTTGTTCTGATTGGATTGTGGAAACAATATCTTTTAATCGGTTATCTTTATGATCTTCTAGAGAGGCTTGTAAAAAATCATCTGTAGCAGTAATATCTATATCCATGATATTTTCTAACTTAGCATCATTAATCGTGTATTGTCTTTTTAATGTTAATTCACCTCTCATTGTTCCTGTTTCTGATTGATAGCTTACACTTCCTATCCTTCCATCGTAATAGACACTTGCAAGAGGCGAGCGCCAATCTAATATGAAAGGAATATCCCACTCTGCTCTTAATAATGACATTTTACCAATGTAAAATTTATCACCTTTTAAATCGCCCTCTGGGCAAAAATCAATACGTGCAAAATACGGTTTTGTCTTTGCCTTTAATAAATTTTCTAAATTTCTTTCAAGATCATTTAGTAATGTGGAATGTAACATAATTGAAGCATAACTCTGACTACTATCTAAAAAGTCTAAGTGTATATACGCATCTTTTATTTCCTCTTTGTATGTATTTTTATTTTGTCCTGAAGCTGTAATAGCATTTTGAATATATTCGACAGTTTGTTCAAGTCTTTCTAACTCTTCTAAATAGTCAAGGTGGTCTCTTATCGGCATAAATTGTTCTCCTTTTTTAAATCTCAGTTCACAAGGTAAACTCTATACTTTATATTTTATTTGATTATTTGAGGTATTGATATGAGTTAGCCTAGACTTCTATATACTAACAGCAAGCCCTTTGTGATTTTTGGAATTACTCATAGACACTATTTCATCATTATAACATAAACTAATTATTGATAACAGTATCAAAAGGGTTCCATTTTGGTCCTTAAAGAGTGTAAATTAAAATCGCAATAAAATGATTACCACTACAGCTACTCTTACCATTTGTGTTGACGAGAGCATGTTTGCGTTTAATCTTTTCATTATTATGTAGCAGTCTTATTTTAAGAAATAGAGGATTCAAATTATGATAAGAGAATCAAGTATTTTAAAAAAAGCACCAATGATTGTTGGTGCTAATGTTTAAATTTTTGGGATAATTTCTAAAATGCTTCAGAGTCACTAATCGCATAATCATACTAATCTTTGTAACAATTCATTAATGCTACTCGCAGGGTCACTACATGTTCTGTTTAAGCATAGGGTTGCCTTAGGTTTATCGGAGCTTTTCCTTAGCTTTAATATTATATTTGGTAGATACTCTTGATATACACTCTTTATCATTTCCTTAGTAGCTGTGTCGTTTAAGTCTCCTTCGATCGTTATTTCACCGGAATTTCCAAAAGCATAATAATATCCACATAACATCTGAGTATACCCTGACGGATATTCTTTAACTTCATCGACAAAATAGCTTAGCATTTCACTGGCCTTTTGTGATAAATCTTCATTATCTGTTAGACCGCTCAACTTTAATAAGTTTAATAACATCACAGAATTGCCTGAAGGGATAGCACCATCATAAATTTCTTTTTTTCTGACTAGAAGTTGTTCTCCTTCTATTGAAGTGAAATAAAATCCAGCCCTGTCGTGATCCCAAAATAATTCTATACATTTCCTAGTTAGCTGCGTTGCTTCTTTGATGTAATTTTCATCAAAGGTTACTTCATACAACTCTATTAAACTTGTAATCAAAAACACATAATCGTCTAAATGCCCTTTTATATCCCATTTGCCTTTGCCATATCTATGCATTAGACCATTATTTTCTTTAATACTGTGTAAGATAAAACTACAAGCTTTCTTAGCTATATCGATATACTCTTGATTTTCGAACACTCTACCTGCCATTGCAAAGGCTGATATCATAAGACCATTCCAATCTGTTAGAATTTTATCATCTAATGAGGGTCTTACTCTTTTTTCCCTTTCACGAAATAGCAACTCTCTAAATTCATTTATATTCTTTTTATCAATCATTACTAGCTTTTCTTCATTATCCAAATACAAAATATTATTTCCTGTTTTTTCTCTTGTTGATTCATCTAGGTAGTTTCCATCTTTTCTTATTCCATAGTAATTTTTCATGTAGTCGGACTTTTCCACTAATATGCTGTCTATTTCTTCTTCAGTCCATAGATAAAATTTACCTTCTTCACCTTCACTATCTGCATCTTCTGCACAGTAAAATGCCCCATTCTTATCCAACATATCTCTTTTTACGTATTCCAATATCTCCTGTGCTGTTTCCCTATAAACTTCTTCTTTTGTTACTTGATAAGCTTCTATATAAACAACTACCATTAACGCTTGATCATATAGCATCTTTTCAAAATGAGGCACTAGCCATTTATCATCAATATCGATGTAATCCATAACCTATCTGATCAAATATTCCTCCCATACGCATATTATTCAAAGTTTTACTCACCATCTCAAGTGCATCTATACTACCGGTCTCTCTCCAATGCCTGAGCAAGAATAACATTCTATGAGGTGTTGGAAATTTAGGTGCCCTTCCAAAACCTCCTTTATCATTGTCAAATGAGTATTCTAAATCTTCAAATGTCCTTTTAATGATCTCAGTTATTTCTTCATTCTCAACATGGTCTTTTATAACTTTTTCTTCCCATTTTCTCTTTTCATTTTTTTGCAATAGTGCCCATATATCATCTGCAACATCTAATATTTTTTCTCTCTTCAATTCCCATTGTTCCTTAATTTGAGGTACTAACTCCATCATACCTATTCTTCCATATTGAGACTTTCTAGGAATGTATGTTCCAGCAAAGAATGGTTTTTGATCTGGAGTCATTAATATAGTTAGAGGCCACCCTCCACTCCCCGTAAGCACTTGACAAACTCCCATATATACACCATCAATATCCGGTCTTTCTTCTCGATCTACTTTAATACAAATAAATGCATCATTTAATAATTTAGCAACTTCTTCGTTTTCAAACGACTCTCTTTCCATCACATGGCACCAGTGACAAGTTGAATAACCACAGCTAAAAAAGATTGGCTTATCTTCATCCTTAGCCTTTTGAAAAGCTTCCTCTCCCCAAGGATACCAGTCTACAGGATTGTGTGCATGCTGGAGTAAATAGGGACTGGTTTCTTGCGCTAATCTATTTGTTAAAATTGTATTTGACATATAAGACACCTCCATAATTATTCATTATCGTGTGTATTATACCCGTTATACATATATCTCTCTCATATTTTATTATTTAAATTATATAAAGATAAAATTTCTATGTAACTATAGATCTATAATCGTGAAACAGTTGGGGCGTTAGTAAATACGCTGATAATTAAATAGTTGATACATATTTTTAGAATAGGGCGACCTAAGGTACGCCCCTAGTACTATAGAGTTATAGCAATAAGCTATAACTTTTTCTTTATTACTGAGTATTATATTCGAACATTTTTAAATATATAAATACTAACGTTTGAATCCCTAGTCTTAGTAATAAATACCGGTATAGTCACCAATCAGTTTATATGCTATTATTTTACTGAATAAGAGGATAAACGTTTCGCCCCTAGGGAGAAACCCCTTAAAGGTTTC
>NZ_WHNX01000043.1 GCF_009362815.1 Alkalibaculum sporogenes
AACTTTCGCAAGGTTTCTAATAAAGTCTGCGTCTTTATCAGCTATTGCTTTAGCTACGGAAGGGATTGAACCGTTAATTTTTTCTCCGATTATTATCATATTATCTACCTCCTTTTTAAATTTTTGATCAAATATTAGGATCTTAATAAAAGATTGAAAATAACGTTTACAGAAACTCTTTGCCTACATTTATATAAGAAAACTTTAAATAAAGAAAGAATTATTTGCAAACGGAATTTGTAAATATTATTATATCAACAATTTTGTTATTGTACAATATTTTCTTAAATTTATTAACTATTAGTTTCACTTAATTTTTATATTTTCCCTCAAAACTAAAATTATTATTATATTCTAATATTCTTAAAGATAAGTAGATATACTTAATTACTTCGTTGTTTTCCCAATTAATATCTATAATACTTTTTATCTTTGTTATTCTACTATTTAATGTATTACGATGAACGTGTAATTCATTTGCTGCTAAAGTAATGCTTTTGTCGAATTTAACATATAAAAACAAACTTTTTAATAGTTCTGTCCCATTTTTTTTATCATAATCTATGAGTATAAATATAGAAGGATGGCATATGGATGTAATATCACCGAATTTAGATGATATTTCTAATAAATGATGATATGCATATTCTTCATATATGCATATGACTTTGTTTTCATTTAGATGCTGACTTAATTCTAGAGCTTTTTTAGATTGAATGAAATATTTTTTCATATCTCCAAGGTAATTAAAACATAAACTTAACCCTCCAGATAATTTTCTTCTTTTTAAATACTTTTCTAAATCTTTAAAACTAGAATTATTTATGAGATACGAATCTATACTAATTAACGTAACTATATAAGAGTGATAAGGAAAGGATATAGTATCGTTTAGAATTAATGATAAATCATCTATAATAATTAAATTATCGATATTATTGTCTTTATATGTACTTGTATCTATAGTAAATACATAATTAAATTTTTTTAAATTTATTTCTGAATATACTATTCTATTTTTAATTTCATTATCATCATAGATTTTATCTTCTAAAAGATCATTAAGAAAATACTCGAATATCAAACCTTTATTAATATAGTTATATTTACTTTTTTGCATTTCTATAGATAGTATCTCACTCATAAAACTTAAGATTTTACTTTCTTTTTCACTAAAACTATTACATATTTCTAATAAGCCAATGCTGGCAACAAGCTTATTTTCTATGAAGATACTTGAAATAAAGTTTCTCGGATAATTTGGTTTGATACAGATGCTAGGAGTTTTGCTCATTAAACATTTATGCATTTCTTTTGATGTTTTAACGCTAATTGTATAGTCACTGTCAAAATATCGTTTTTCATAAATAATATTGTCCCAAAATTCGTTTTTTAGTTTAATATCTGTACACGCCAACACCTTACATCCGCGATCCACAATTACAACGGGATTTCCTAAAATCTCATATGCTAAATTTACTATTTTTTGCATACTCTCTTTCTCTAGCAAACATTTAAATAATTTTTCTTTATTTAAATATAGAAGTGCTTCATTCTTAAATATATGATGAATTTGATTAAATATTATTCCAACATCAATATCAGTGTTTTTAACGAATATCAAATTAAGTGATTCGGGTATACTTAAGTATTTTGAAGTAGAAACATTTGAAACACATAAAATATTAATGGTACCTTCCGTAGGAAGTGATTTAGGGAAATTAGAGATTTCTACTATGTATAAAATACTAGAGTCAAATGATTTTTGATGATATTCTAAAAATTGAATATCACTAATCATTATACTGCAATTATTCACTACATTTGTTTCTATAGAATATTCCGAAATTCTTTTAATAATAGAATTTAAATTAATCATTAATTCTATCTCCTTAGATAACTTATATTTTAATTTTATACTATGAGGATACATCTTGTACTTATTATATCTTTTTACTATTATAATATATTGAAATAATAATAGCTATTATTGTACATTAAACAATAAACTTGATTATTTAGAACTATATTATGCATGATTGCTTAATATAGTAAACATTTAACGTGCTGTCATCACAATGATTGAAAATATTAAAAATGATATAATAATTACAAGTTGTCTTCTTGGATGTGACAGTATAGAAATAAACTAGGTTAATATTTCATATTATTTAAAACTAAATAATGGAGGGAAGTTATAAAATGAGTACAAATTATCCACATGTTTTTCAGTCAATTAGAATTAGAGGAGTAGATTTTAAAAATCGTATAGAAATGGCACCTCCTTCTCCCAATCGAGCTGATCGTGATGGTAGAGTATGTCAAGAGTTTGTAGACTGGTTTAGGCCGCTAGCACAAGGTGGGACAGGAATAATTCACGTAGGTAATTCTGTTATCGATAGTGAAGAGTCAAGCGATGAAGAGCGTCAGCTCGACGTGGGTTCAGATGGTTGCATACTTCCACTTTCGCAGTTTGTTGAAATGTGTGAAAGTTATGGTTGTCATGCATCCCTTGAGATTAACCACTGTGGTAAGGACTCTGATCCTGCGAAAATTGGGAGACCTGCAATCAGCGCATCATCAATTATCACCACTGCTGAGATGATGAGAGCAAAAATGAATAACAGAGATCCTATTCCTACTATTGAGATGAGCCATGCAAAGATAAAGGAAACTGTTGAAAAGTACGCTATGGCAGCTTATCGCTGTAAGAAAGCTGGTATGAAAATTACTATGATTCACGGTGGTCACGGTAATCTAATATCACAGTTTGCAAGCCGTCTGTTTAATAAACGTACTGATGAGTACGGAGGATCCCTTGAGAATAGAGCCCGTTTTTGTATTGAGGTTCTAGATGCTGTTCGTGAAAAAGTTGGAGAAAACTTTGTTATTGAGTTCCGTATATCTGCAGATGAGATTAATCCAGATGGAATGCACTTTGAAGAAACTCTCCAGTTTATAGAATTAATTAAGGATAAAATCGATATTCTTCACGTATCTGCAGGTCTCCATGAGTTTGATTATATGCGATATTGGTGGCAGAATTCAATGATGGATAGAATGTACAATGTACATTTTGCTGAAGATGTTAAGAAGAAATTCCCAGATCTTCTAGTTTGCACAGTTGGTTCTATAATGAGTATTAAGCAGGCAGAAGAAATCATTTCAACGGGGAAAGCTGATTTCGTTGCAATGTGCCGTCCTCTTATCGCAGACCCTGAAATGCCTCGTAAGTATGCACTTGGTAAAGAAGATGACCACCGTCCATGCATTCGATGTCAATACTGTGGCCTTCGCCTAATATTACCTAGAGTTATTGGATGTGCTGTTAATCCATTGTGTGCAAACACTAGTGAGTACCCTGATGCTAGAGTCCCAAAAGCTAGTATTAAGAAGAGGGTTGCTGTAATTGGTGGTGGACCAGCAGGTATCCAAGCACTAATGACTTTATGTGAGCGTGGTCATGATGTTACACTTTATGAAATGAGTGATAAACTAGGGGGGAATGTTATCACAGCAGCTGCTCCAGAGTTTAAGATAGATATGAAAGATTATCTTGCCTATTTATTACGTCAAGCGAACAAGGCGCCAGCACGAATTCTTCTCAATACTGAGGCAACAAAGGAAATCCTTGACTCAGAAAACTACGAAGCATTAATTATTGCAGTAGGCGCAAAACCACTAGTTCCAAAATTACCTGGTATTACAAAACCTCATGTTCACTGGGCTCCCGATGCAGAGATGGGTATTGTTGAAGTTGGAGATAAGACCGTTATTGTTGGTGCCGGTGCTGTTGGCATCGAGTGTGCGATTGGTCTTAAGAGAGCAGGTAAGGATGTGGTTGTAGTTGAGATGGCATCAGATTTATCTAACCTAATGATGACTTCTAGCGGTACTATGCAGGATCTCTTGGAATGCGTAGATGATCTTAAGATACCTATACACCTGAACTGCAAGCTGGAAGAAGTCACAGATACAGCTGTTCTATGTTTAAATACAGAGACAGATGAAAAGATTGAGTTTCCTGCTGATTCTGTTCTTCTTGCTATAGGTATGTGTCCAAGACATGATGTAGTTGACAATCTCCGTCATAGCGCTCCCGAAACAGAAGTGTTTGTTGTTGGAGATGATGTTGAGGTAGGTACTATTTTTGAAGCTGTAAACTTTGCATTTAAGGCTGCAGCACATATTTAATTGACATTAAAAGGGCTGTCGCACTAAATAATTAGTGCGTAGTCCTTTTTAGTTCAATAAATAAAGATGAGTGCTTCGATCTTTATTGTGACAAGGAGTTGAATAAAGCGTCGAAGACGCTATTCTTTCACTAATAGTATTACAAATCATGATTTAATAGCCCAACGCAATTTAGCTGAACGTGCACGACTATTGGTATTACATTCTTCTGACGAAGGACGAATGGCATCTGGAGCGATTTCTCTATAGACACCTTCTCGAAAAAAGTTTTTAAAAGATTTTTTAACGAGACGATCTTCTCCTGAATGAAATGAAAGTATTGCAACACGCCCACCCGCTGCTAAAGTAAAAGGTAGTTTTTCCAAAAACTCAAATAATACTTCGAATTCATTATTCACATCAATTCGTAAGGCTTGAAAACATCGTTGGCAAGATTTTTTTATTTCAACATTTCTAGTTTTTTCTGGGATGAAATTCAGTGCATCTTTGATAATCTGTTGAAGTTGTGTTGTTGTTGATATGTCTATTCCTTTTTTAATTTCTGAAATAATAGCACGAGAGATTTCTGCTGAATTAGGTTCGTCTGCGTTTTCTAACAACATACCTTGTAATTCATCTTGTGAAATAGTTTGTAAGCGTGCTGCGGCGGATATGCCTTTATTAGGATTTAGCCGTAAGTCAAGGGGTCCATCACTCTTAAATGAAAATCCTCTTTCAGGATTGTCTATTTGCATGGAAGAGACACCCAAATCTGCTAATACAAAATTTAATGGTCCTGATTCAACTGCAATTTGATCTATATTAGAAAAGTTCATTTGCTTGATGGTTAAAATTTCTGCGCCATAACCTAAGCACTCTAAACGTTCTCTAGTGCGTGGTAATTCAATAGAGTCTACATCAATTGCATATAAGCGCCCCTTTGAATCTAAACATTTAAGCATCTCTAAAGTATGCCCGCCATAACCTAGAGTTGCATCTAATCCAATTTGTCCAGGAGTAATTTGTAGAACTTCTAATATTTCTTTTACTAAAATTGAACGGTGCATACCAGCAGGAGTATTGCCTTTTTGAATAACTTTTGCTATAGTATCGGTATATCTCTCTGGTTGCAGTTCCTTATATTTTTCTTTAAAAGTTTTTGGGTGAGTACCTTTATATCGGACACGTCTCTGACGTTTTTGATCTTGATTATCCATTGCATATCCTTAACATGAGTACAGCACTAGATGTTAGTTTACTCACTTTCTTTAATCTGATTTTGAAATCAAACATTGATGTGCTATATAACGTTGGGTTCATTCTTTTCTCCACCTTTATCATATTCGTTGTAATTGCCTCAAATCATAGGATACCAAATACATTTGACAATAGCAAACTATTAAGAAAGACACAAATAATGGTTTTATTATTTTTCGAAAAACTCAGAAAGTGCAGTTGCATTTATAATGAAGATTTTCTTATACTTTGTTTCAATCCAACTCCATTTAGATAATTTACTTAAGGTTCTGCTGACTGTAACTCTGCTGACGCCAACTGCTTTTCCGATGTCGTCCTGGGTACAATCGATGGCTCCATCTACATCCGGATTCATATTTAATAGATATTGGATAATCCTTTTCTCAGCTGATAAAAATGTAATGTTGTCAATTTCATTTGATAACATCCTTACTTTTTTTGATAATAGTTCTATGAATTTTAAAGCAAGAAAGGGTTTATTTTGAAAATAATGTAGAATATCTGTCTTATCAATAGTGATGATTTCAGAATCTGTAATTGTTTTTGCTGATGATATTCTTGGAAACCCATCAAAGAAAGAAGCTTCTCCAAATACTTCACCTTTACTATAAATCGTAATATTTTTTTCTAATCCCTCTAGAGAGTTAACAAAGATTTGTACCTTTCCTTCTTTTAAAAAGTAAAAATTATTCGCCATTTCTCCTTGACGGTAAATGATCTGATTATTTCTATACTTTTTTATGGGTTTAGTTTTAAAAGTATCATACAATTCGGCAGGTATATCGATTTTTTGGTCTAAAAATAATTCCCATTGATTCAAGTTAAACACCTCGATATTGAAATTTCACCAATTGTATCATAGTTTACATTCTATATCCATCTTTTATGCTAAAGTAATCCTTACACATAAATTTATGGTATAATATCCGCACCAGCAGATTGTTCGCAGAAGTAATATGGTTTTCCGTGCTTGCACGAGAAAAACAAATGACTTCTATGAACGAGTGCCAACGACCGAAACCCCAAAGGGGTTGAGGAAAATCTGCGTAGGATAAAGTAGACAGCTACGTACGACTACTCAAATTTATGATATAATCAATTTAACTTTTAATTAAAAGAAAAAGCAAGTCTAACTTGATAAATTGAAATAAAGAAAAAAAGGAGAAGAAAATGGGTAAAACAATTGCTGAGAAAATATTTGATGCGCACAGAGTGAACGAACCGTTTCCTGATACGCATGTTCTAAAACTTGACAGGGTTTTCTGTCATGAGATCACAACTCCTATAGCAATTACAGATCTTATGTCTAGGGGGATGGATCGAGTATTTGATCCTACGAAAATTAAGGCTGTAATTGATCACGTAACACCAGCAAAGGACTCTAAAACAGCCGAACAGGGAAAGATACTACGTGACTGGGCTAAAAGGCATGAAATTAAAGACTTTTTTGATATAGGAAGAAATGGAGTATGTCATGCAATCTTTCCTGAAAAAGGATTCGTGAGACCTGGCTATACCGTTATCATGGGTGACTCACACACCTGTACCCATGGTGCATTTGGAGCGTTTGCAGCAGGGATCGGAACGACTGACCTTGAAGTTGGGATACTAAAGGGTGTATGTGCATTCCATTTTCCAAAAACGATAAAATTTGTTCTTAATGGGACTTTAAAACCAGGGGTATATGCAAAAGATCTTATTCTTTTTATTATAAAAGAGCTAACTGTAAATGGAGCAACCAACATGGTCATTGAATTTACTGGTCCTGTCGTGGATGCCATGTCAATGGAATCACGTATGACACTATGTAATATGGCAATCGAAGCTGGTGGTACTTGTGGAATTTGTTATCCAGATATGACTACGGTGGAATACTTATGGAAATTCATTAAAGACGAATTTGAAACCAAGGAAGATGCGGTTAAGGAATACTCAAAATGGATTTCAGATTCAGATGCAGAATATGAAAAAATATTTGAATATGATGTGTCGAGTTTAGAACCTATGGTGACTTTTGGATATAAACCAGATCAAGTAAAGACTGTAAGTGAAATGGATGGTACAAAAATCGATCAAATATATATCGGAAGCTGTACAAATGGTCGTATCGAAGATTTGAGAATTGCTGCAAGCATCCTTAAAGACAGAAAAATAAGTAATGACGTTCGCGCAATTGTAAGTCCAGCAACACCAGCTATCTATTCCATGGCATTAAAAGAAGGGCTCATTGAAATTTTTCAGGATGCTGGTTTTTGCGTAACAAACCCGACTTGCGGTGCTTGCCTAGGGATGAGTAATGGGGTTCTTGCCAATGGTGAATCTTGTGCATCTACAACAAACCGTAACTTTAATGGAAGAATGGGAAAAGGCGGCGTAGTTCACCTTATGAGTCCAGCAAGTGCTGCAGCTACTGCAATTGAAGGTAAAATAATAAATTCTCAGCTATACAAAGATTAGGTGGTGAAAGTAAAAATGAAGAAATTTAGTGGAAAAGTACTATTCTTAGATAGAAGTGATATTAATACAGATGAAATTATTCCTGCAAGGTATCTTACGGAAATTACGAAAGAGGCATTAAAACCTTTTTTACTGGAAGATTTGACACTTCCTTCTTTTAACAATGGAGATTTTAAATCCAAAGCAGTGATTGTGACTAGAGCGAATTTTGGATGTGGATCGTCTAGAGAACATGCACCATGGGCCTTGGAAGTCAATGGAATCAATGTAGTCATTGCAGAAAGCTTTGCAAGAATATTTAGACAAAACATGTATAACTGCGGTATGTTGGCAATCGAACTTTCCAAGGAGAAGATAGACTATCTTTTAGATTATTATTCAGACAAGGATACATCTATAGAAATTGATATTGACAATGATAAGATAATCGTCACTTCTATAGAAAAAACCGAAGCAATTGACTTTCAAGTTAGCGAGTTTGACAAGACCCTTGTTAAAGAAGGCGGTTGGGTAGGTTACGCGGATAAAAACTATTAATTAATGAAAAACGTTTGATGAGTGAATAGCTTATATTTGTATAATTAGATTAAGCAATAATAAGAAAGAGAATTATTAAGCGAAGAGGAGCTCATTAAGTTGAAGCTCCTCTTAAAAATATTTAATTTCAAATGATAAGGTTTAAAATAAATAGAATGTTACATTATACAATCTATTAGGATTATCCGCGGAATCATTACTATACTATATTATAAACTATTATGTCGCGATGGATACCAGCGTTAAAAATGCTTCATTTAGGTTATTTAGGAGCTGGATTGCTTTGTCCTTATTTTTAGTTTTCGACGAAATTGACACAGTGATTTTTTCGTTATTGATTACATATCCAATTCCATAACCATCCTCTACAACAGGACCAAATCCAAATAGTTTAATACTATCAAATGCTATGCCACTTGAGCTAATAAAATCGTGAGTTAATATCTTGTATCCAGGTGAATTGTATATATTAGGTGTTTTTATAATTCCTAATTCTTCTCCATACTTTTCGTACAACTTATAAAGAGCAAAGAAGTGTCTTTCAATGCCTAGTCCTTTTTGACAATTATTAATTCTTTTAACATGTGAACTTTGAGCATTGATTAAAAGATCTTTGAGTTTACTCTTAGAACTATTGTTAGAACAAATTTCAATTGCAAGTAAAGATACATCTTCATTTACCGCTCTTGAACATTCAGTTCTTCCATTTTGAAAATGCCTCATTGAGACAGATTCGTATGTACTTTTAAATATTCCAAAAGTTTTGTACTGAGCAATTTGTAGAGCTATATGGAAAAAAGCATCCGGACTCATCATTAATTCTTTAATTAGATTTTTTCCGAAGTTACTAAACTGTAAATTATCTACATATATATTTTGATTAAATTTCTGATGCTCATTTAATTGATTCGCAAGTCTAGACTTTATATCGTCAGATATATTCCACTTAAGTTCTTCTGGTAAAGATGTATCGCTTATCCTAATCGTTTCCTTTTTATCTTGGACAATCTTATTAAATGATTGATTTATAATATTAAACCAAGTAGTAGCATCAGCTCCAGTATGTTCATTGTTAAAACCAATATCAAGATTTTCTGATATGATCAGCTGGCAGCTCTTATCAAAATATCTATTTTTACCATTTGAAATAAGTATTGATTTCTGTAATTCCTTTGTATTACTTGTGGGATGATCAATACAAAGGACAAATATAGCAGTATTTATAATGTCTAAGCTATTTTTGTTTATAGTATCTGTTTTAATTGCTTCATATAATTTTGAGGCGTCATCTCTATTTGAAGTAGTAAGGCTAGCTATATTATTAGCCCTATCTTGAATATTTTCATCGATAATTTTCTGAATTTTAGAAGCTATTATCTCTACTGATATGATATTTCCATCTAAATCAGATGTTTCTAATTTGAAAATGTTGTTATTATGTAAAACTACAATATGGTGGGATTTAGCAAATTGATAAGTAATATAAATATCTTTATTTAATAAGGGTAACCTTACAGATTTGAAAATATGGTTATATTGTTCCATACACAAAGGTTGGTTTTTTATGAATTCGGGACTAAGTCTTTGTGAACTTACTTCAATATATTTAGAAATCAACTCATATGTCAATTTTGCTCCCAAAGTTGACATTGTATATAGAGGTTTAAACTTAGTATTTTCTAAAATTGAATAATAGTTCATATTGCATACCAGTTGCTGGCGGTATTGTAAATACATATCATTCCAAAGAGGTTCTAACCAATTACATTCTTGTTTTTCAGATATTTCTAAAAGTTTATTGTGAAGTTTATACCCATCACCATTTATAGCTAAAAATTCATCTAGGGCTTGTTTACTTTCTTGAAATTGTTTATCATCTACGATGGGTTTAATCCAATTTAAAAATTCTAAAAGATTATTTAAAGAGGGAATAGGTAATTGGTTTAATGTCTCCTGATTTCTTAACATGTGAATCACGCCTTTCCAATATGTTTCAAGTTATATTTAACTATACACGTCTATGTAAATAATTACAATTAGATAGATGTAGAATAGTGAACTTAAAGTTAAAAAAGTGGAAAGCCAGTTATTGATGATGAATATATTTTTGCTGTTTATTAATAGTAGAACATTTAGTATGAATTTTAAAGAGACTTAAATCAGATGCTTAGTTCATTACCTTCACGAGATAAAAGAGGCTGGTTTTATATCCAGCCTTTAATAAATAAAATAGCTTTATTTATCATATAAACCTATCTGCAAATTCACATGTGGATGTTACATGGAATTCATTTTGTTTTGCGTAGTCTAATGCTTCTTGTACAAGTTGTGTGCCTAAACCATGATGTGCATATTTTGGGTCTATTTCTGTCGATATTATTACGAAGTTATTTGATGGGTCTGCATCGTACTTTAATTTTCCGATCTGATTATCTAGTTCGTTGGTAATGATAAATCGGTTTTGATTTTGAAGATGTTTGATATTGTAATTTTCCATTTTGGCCTCCTTTATTATAATTGTATTATAAATTGGCTAATTATAATAGTTTTAACAAATCGCAGATATCTATCCTCTATATAATAAGAACAAAACTACTTACGTTAATTGACAATAATAATGCAAAGTTTTATACTAAAGAAAAGCAAAGGAGGTACATTATGGAAGATATAAAGATGAAAGAACTAAAAGCTCTACTTAATCATCTAATAGGACATAATGAAAATCATGCAGATGAAATTAAACAGTTAGCTCAGAGAGCAAAAGATTTAGAAATCGAAGAGTCATACGAATTAATGATAAAGGGAACAAAAGAGTTGCAAAATTCTAATGTATCGTTAAAAAAAGCATACGATTTACTACCGAAGGAGGCTTAATATATGTGTTTAGGGAAAGTATTTATGGCAAATGATCAACAACTTAGTCCTATAATGGATAATGTAACAAGCATTACTACAGAGAATGGTCAGTTAATATTAACATCTCTCTTAGGTGAGAAAAAGTCTGTCGAAGGCAAGCTAATTGAAATAGATTTCAATAAATCTAAAGTCATTATAGAACATGCTAAATAGGAAAGATGTATTTTAAAAGATTTAAGTATTACTATATTAAACTACCAATGAGAAGAATATAACTACAGTGGAGAATGAGGGGATTAAATCTATATAATTGATTTAATGTTTGTATCTTATTATAAATACATATAAGTTAAATGATGGGGTGAGCTTATGTTAAAAGATGAAATTCAAAAGTATGTAGGCCATTGGCCTGCAGTTGATGAATCAGAACCATATTACATTTATAATTGTGCAGAGGCAATGTTGCTTGCATGTAATGACTATTATAGGCTAAATATTGATACAAGTACAAAAAAGGCAATTTCTGTGTTTGGTGGGGGATTTTTTTGTGGAAAGACTTGTGGACTTTTATCTGGAGGACTTGCATCTATAGGTGTTATGTGTACAAAAGATATACCTTACGCTAATAAAGAAGTAATAGAAAAGGTTCAAAAATGGGTAAAGGCTTTTGAAAATGAATTTGGCGATACCAATTGTGAAATAGTGGCAAAAGATGATCAAGACAGATGTAAAAAATTAGCTCGTAGGGCAGCGGAGTTATTTGAATCTATTTTTTGTAACACAGATATCTAAAATAAGTTTACATCAGAACGTTCATAATTTAATTATTACATTATAATAAGAGAGAACGAAATAACTATAGAACCTATAAATAGAGTAGACACACAAACAAACTCTATTCATATAGGTTCTTTTTTAGTATATATAATCCGAATGATTTAATACCATAAGCCATTGATCATTTATTTGTATGAGGAGATGTTATTAATTCAGAGTACACTATTTTTCATTGATGAATAAGCATGCGATAAATCAATTATCATAGAATAAATTATAGGTGCGAATAAATAAATATAACTTAATTGAACATACAGCAAATTTTGAAAACAGGGACAAATTTATAATAAAATGGTCCCTAATCTTCATGGTAGAAGAACAAACTAAATAATATAATAAGAACAAGCTTATAAATTTTTACACGAGATTCAATATTATATGACATCTTTTTTATTACTCATATAATAAGTGAATAACAAATTATTTTAAGTATAAACGTGATAGGAGGGGATTATGAGAGGCAAATTAAAGAGTGAAGTAATTTTTAAACTAAAAGAGAAAGCTACTAAAACTATCAAAACAGGGGGGTAACAATCGTGGTATTAACTAAAAAACCATTAAGTAAAGCAATTAAAACATTTTATGGTGTAGGAGATCTGGGGTTTTCACTTATGGCCAATGTGGAACTTCTATTATTTGTATTCTTTTTAACAAATGTGGCTAAGTTTTCTTTACCTATGGTCGCTATTATAGGATCTATAACTAGTATTGTTGATGCATGTTTATCACCATTTTATGGTGCTATTATATCCGGTAGAAAACCAATGAAATGGGGACGAAATCGTTCTTGGATGCTTATTGCACCACCATTTGTTGTAATTCTTTTTATGCTACAATTTACAAAAATTGGTCCATCAGAGTTAATATCTGCAGCTATTATATGTATAGGTTTTATTTTAAGCCACATCATATGGAATATTGCTTGGGTAGGAAATGTTTCGTTGATTCCACTTTTAGCAAATAATGCTGAGGAGAGAGGACTTCTATCTGGAAGGCGTGCTACTTGGACTGCTCTTTCTGGTGTGTTATTTTCTTATATAGGTCAACCATTGGCTATTTATATAGGTACTGTAACTGGAAACGAAGCATTAGGGTACACATTATTAGCAGGAATTATGGCTTTTTTAATGTTAATTGGATACTTTACTGTGTTTAAGATTACTGAAGGTTATGAAGCTACTGGAGAAGAAGAAGCTGAAATGGTTAAGTCTAATGCGAAAACACAAATTAGTGTTAAAGGTATGTTGAAAAATGTTTATCAAAATCCACCACTTATAGCATTGCTTATAGGAGACTTCTTTAGGTATATAGGATTCTTCATTATTTTAGCAGCAGGAGCTTTTTATTTTGAATATGTGGCACAAGACATGTCGCTTTTTGCATTATTTGTTTTAATTGGAGCCTTAGCAAGTCTTGTTGGTGCATTCTTTAGTGGAAGAATCATTCAAGCACTTAGTGCGCGAAACGCTTCAATTATAAGTCTATTTACATTAGGTGTATTACTAATCATAGGTAATTTTTTCGCCATGAATGTAACATTGTTTTTTGTATTTGCAGCAATCTCAAGAATATTTTTAGGTGCTACTTCTGCAACATTAGTTGCTTTATATGCAGATGTATCCATATATGGTGAATGGAAAACAGGAGAAGATGCAACACCTTTTGTTATGGGATTAATGAATATTTCACTTAAGGCAGCTGTGATCTCAAGAGGTACAGTGATTCCCCTAGCTTTGGCTATAGCAGGTTTTGATGCTACCGTAGGTGCTAGTGAAGCTGTGAAGCAAGCAGTAATTAACGTTAATATGTTAATTCCCGGGATAGCCGCATTAATTTCTAGTGTAATATTGTTCGCAACATATAAATTGACAAGAGATAAAGTTAATGAAATGCAGATAGAAATTAACGAAAGAAAAGAGTTAAATGCTACTAGCTAAAGATTTAAAATAAAAAGAGAGTTTTAATAATTCCTTCATGTTATGAAAGAAACATGAAGGAATTATTATATATTTTTTTGGGACTATTTAAAGCTTCCTAGTACGGGGTTATTATATATTTAGCAATTTTTCTGCATTTTTCATAAGAATATATTCTCTTGCTTGTTGATTATCTTCTGTTGCAGATAATACTCTTGATAGAGTAATAGATTGGGGTAAGGCTGGCCAGTCTGATCCAAATAATAATCTTTCATAGCCTACTTCATTTATTAAATATTGAATGCTATTGGTTGATTGACAAGATAGCTCAGTATAAGTGGCAGGATATTGTTTAAGATATTTTGCAACTAACTTATATTCACCAATACCACTATGTCCAAAAATAAATTTAAAATCTTTTGGTAGTTTATTTAATAATTCTCCAAAAATTTCCACCCTAGTAGATTGTAATAATTTCCACATAAGCTTTGAAGTGTCTTTTTTATCTATATGTGTTAATGAACCTGTATGGAGAAGTACAGGAAATCCTATTTCATAACATATCTTAAAAGCTTCAATAAGTGGAGTGAAATTATTTTTTAATTCTAAGTCGGTTATTTTTAATTTATATCCTTTAGCTCCAAGAGTTTTGTATTTTACTAATTTTTCTTTTATTTCACTATCATTAGGGTGAACAGAACAAAAAGCAGTAAATTTATCTGGATAGTCTTTAGCTATTTTTAAAGATTCTAGTGAACGATCGTATTTTTTTGAACTAATTGGCAGAACGATATTTCGATTAATTTTATTTTCTTCTTGAGATTTAAAACAGTTCTCATAAGTACCACCATTAGTCATATCTTTAAAAATTGTATAACCTTCTGAAGAAAACTTTAAAACTGATAACAATCCTTTCTTTTTATTATCTATAGTGTGTTTAGTCCAATAAGGTACTGAAAGATCCATATTTGAAATATTTGGCAAGGTTTTGTACTTAAGGATATTTCCTTTCGCTCTTGGGTCTACAACCTTGAGTGGAAGAACATTAGACATGTGGGTATGAAAATCGATAATGTTTAAATCTCCATCGTAGTCAATTATAAAGTCGCCTAATTTATTTAGTTTTAAATATTTTTCTTTTTTAACAAATTCTTGTTTAGTTATCAAAAGCTCAACCCCTTTTTTTATATACATCTCTGTTTGTTATTCAAAATAATTTTAAATCATGGATAGTAGTTTTTTTATATTAGAACATTATAATTACATATCCAATGACATGACCCGAAGGTCATATGACTGTTAAGTCATATTATTACATGAAGTTAATAGTTTGTCAAGGGTTGATACAAAGTTTAATAAGCTAATAATATTTGTACTTAAAAAATTGGAAGGGTAAAAATGTCCATATGTTTGACAATATTAATTTGTTGTTATTTAATTATAATAGAATTATAAATTATCATAAGAGTTTGATTATTAGTAAAATAGATATAGCATATGGAGGCAACACAATGGATATCAGGAAATTACAATACTTTATTTCAGTTGCAGAGACATTAAGTTTTACAAAGGCTGCTAAAGAGCACTATATTTCTCAAACTGCTATGAGTCAACAAATAGCATCAATAGAATCTGAATTAGATGTTTTGTTATTCGATCGAAGTAAATATAAAGTAGATATTACATCTGCTGGTGAAGTTTTTCTTGGAGAAGCTAAAGAAATAGTAGCAAAGTATGAGCAAGCAGTCAAAAAAACACAGGACGTACATAAAGGTTGTAAAGGTAATATTCACATAGGATATGCAGGTCCAACGGAAGTAGAACTATTACGTGAAATCATAGAGGAGTTTGAAAAAAAATATCCATATGTAGAGTTGCATATTGAACAAAATAATTTTAAAAAGTTATCAAAAGATCTAAAAGAAGGAATATATGACATCATCTTTGCTATTGCTGGTGAGATTAACGATATTGGTTCATTAGAAAAGATTACACTTAAAAACGAACAGGCTGTTCTAGTTGTAAGCAAGAAGCATCCCAAAGCAAATAAAAAGAATATGAATGCAACAGAAATTGCAGATGAAAATTTTATAATGTTAAGTGAAGAATGTGGACAATTGAACTTTGAACGGATGATCGAATCCTGTAGACAAGATGGTTACGAACCAAAAATAACTGAAAGAGTAAATTCATTAGACACGTTAATGTTTATGGTAGAATTAAATAGAGGAGTTTCATTTTTACCAAGATCACAAATAAATAATCTAAATAATAAAGTATCTTTTATTGATATTATAAATACACATCACTCCTTTGCGGTTGAGATGTCTTGGATTAGATTTAACAAAAATGAATATATAAAAAAGTTTATTGAAATTGCTAAGCAATTATATTATTAGATAAATATATTATTATAGCCAATTAACTAGATATTAGCTATAATAAATTGATAGATGAAAAATCATTTTTTCTGATAAATTCATTGGAATTAAATAGATAAGCACGCATTAAATTTTCATCGATTTTAAATAATCTAGCTCTGAAAAGTAACATATAAATGATGATATCTATAATGCTTTTTGCTTTAGGATTATCAATAAATTTACTTATGAGCTCTCTTCTGAGTCCGTGTTCTGATGTTACAATGTAGTCAAGTTCTATTTCGTCTATATTTAATTTAAAGTCCTTCAAAATCTGTTGA
The DNA here is from genome assembly GCF_009362815.1 of Alkalibaculum sporogenes. Classification (GTDB taxonomy): domain Bacteria; phylum Bacillota; class Clostridia; order Eubacteriales; family Alkalibacteraceae; genus Alkalibaculum_A; species Alkalibaculum_A sporogenes. The sequence continues at coordinate 16,735 of NZ_WHNX01000043.1, forward strand.
TACATTCTAGTTAAGTTTTTTTGAAGATAGTCTGCTGAGGATTCAAATCCTATTACTTCCCTATGGAATGATATGGTACGTTCATCTTTAAATATAGTCATGTAATATATAAATGTAACAATGGTGTTTTTTTCTACACTATTAATTTTCCTGTTAATTTTTTCGGCAACAAAAGAATTTCCTTTTAATAGCAGATCTTCATAAACTGCATTAATTAGTAAATCTTTTGTTTTAAAATAATATGCAAAGGTACCTGTTTTTACATCAGCTATATCGCAGATTTCCTTGACAGTCGTATCATGATACCCTTTATCATAAAAAAGTTTTTTTGCTGTATGTAAAATTCTCATTCTCGTTTCGAGACCTTTTTTGAATTTAGCTACTCCCATATTTTATCTTCCATCCAGTCATTTTTTTCTAAATTATATCATAGGTCAAAATAGGTAGCAATATGTAGTTGGTATCCCTATAGCTAACTGTAAATAATGCTTCAAAAAATCGGCGAATATAAAAAAAACCGAAAACCCATTGACACCACATCTATATAGATGTTATTCTGTAATTATAAAATCGGTTTAATATACAATAGCAGAAAGTTACAACTAGGATTTACGCGCTTGTATATAACTAAACTCTAATATGTTGTGCGATTGTAGTTATTTAACATATGTCCATAAATATTTATAAAGTTAATGGTCGCAATTTGGATATTAAATAAATAATATCTGAAATAAATAAACAAGGAGGAAGATAATATGATAATAATTGGAGAAAAAATTAACGGTTCAATCCCTTCAGTAGCTAAAGCAATAGCTGATAAAGACGCAGACTTTATTAGAAACCTTGCAAAAGTTCAAACGGAAGCAGGAGCAACTTATATTGATGTATGTGCATCAGTAGAAGATAGCATTGAACTTGAAACGATGAAATGGCTCATCGACTTAGTA
>NZ_WHNX01000044.1 GCF_009362815.1 Alkalibaculum sporogenes
AGCTCTGCTGCTTCGGTCGTTGGCACTTGCTCATAGAATCCATATCCTTTTCTCGTGCAAGCACGGAAAATGACATGAATTCTGCGAGCCAATCTGCTACAGATTTCACCTCAGCAGCTCTGCTGCTTCGGTCGTTGGCACTTGCTCATAGAATCCATATCCTTTTCTCGTGCAAGCACGGAAAATGACATGAATTCTGCGAGCCAATCTGCTAGTGCGAATATTATATCATATATTGAAGTTTCAAATATATTGTTCCCTCTTTTTAATGATACCTAAACTAGTACTTTAAGTGACCTAATCCCTTAATATATCAGTCTTTTTACTTAATGTACTATATTAGGAGATAAGATTGTCTACTGTTCAATACACGGTAATTTGTAGTCAAAACTAAAATTGCATATGGGTGTAGTTTTCTTCCTTTGAGATATCAAATGTTCATATTATACCATTTTCTGCAAAGCTGTAGTAAGTATCTCCTGATACGATAATGTGATCTACTATCTTAATTGATATAGCTTCTACTGCTACTTTTATTCTCTTTGTTACTTCTATATCTGCCTGAGAAGGTTCCTTTGTCCCTCCAGGGTGATTGTGGGCTAGGATAATGCTATTGGCTTGGTTTCTTAGGGCTGTCTCTACTATTAGTCTTGGGTATACATGGGCTTCATTTATTGTACCTTCATGAAGCAATGTAGCATGGTTTACTTTGCTTTGACTATCTAAACAAATTACATAAAACACTTCATATAATCTACCTGTAAATAAAGATGTAGTGTATTTTCCAGCTTTTGATGAGCTATTTAGTAAAGGCTTGTCCGTAAACTTACTTTGATTGTATCTTCTAGCCAGTGAAGGAATTATAGATAATAGTATTGCTGTATTGTGAGTGAGATCTGTTTTGGAACATAAGGTTTCGGGATCAGCATCAAATACTGCTGCTAGAGAGCCAAATTCTCTTATGAGAGTGTGTGCTAGTTCATTCGTATCTTTCATTGGGATACAATAGAATAAGAGCAGTTCTAATACTTCGTGATCTTGAAAGCTATCTAGCCCTTCTCTTATATATCTAGTTTTTACTCGTAGACGATGTCCCTTATGGATATTTTTATCCATAGCTATCCCCCTCGTATATACTTCTTTGCTTGAATATTCGACATGAATATAGGAAATTCCTCTTTATTTTGTTAATTACTTTTGTTTATTCGAGAAAGAATGTATATCATTTTTCAAAAATCGTCGTTCCAATTATATAGAATAAATAAACCTTATTATCAGATATAATTTTCAAATTATATCTGAGCAATTCTTATTTTCAAGTATATATTTTATTAAGTACGAATAAAATAATATTGTACTCTCGTTTCTTTTTTTTAATTTATAATCATTTATGCCTTTACAAAAACAATAAAAAAACATAATATAAAAAGTAAGTATTTTGAAAAAGGAGGAATTATTATGTTTGAAAATCTCTTTGCTCCAGGGAGAATAGGGACTATGGAAACGAGAAACAGAATTGTGTTAACTCCAATGGGTAATTATATGGCAAACCCTGATGGTACTGTTTCAGATGTAGACATTGCCTTTTATGGTAAACGAGCTAAAGGCGGGGTAGGCGTTGTATTTACTGAATGTGCTGTTGTAGATGAAAGAGGAAAAGGAAATACTCATCAAATCTGCGTATATGATGACAAATACATGCCGGGATTAACTGAATTAGCAAATGAGATACATAAGTACAATAGTAAAGTCGTCGTACAGATTTACCATCCAGGTAGACAAGGTATAAGTGTTGTAAATGGAAACAAACCCATGGCCGCACCTAGTGATATTCCATGTAAATTAGTTCAACAACCTACTGCTGCCATGACAGTAGAAGAAATCAAAGCATTAGTAACAAAATTTGTAGATGCAGCACAAAGACTTCAAAAATCAGGAATTGATGGAGTTGAAGTCCACGGAGCTCACGGTTATCTTCTTAATGAATTTTTAAGTCCATATACCAATATTAGAACAGATGAATATGGAGGAAGCCTTGAAAATCGAATGAGAATTTTAGAAGAAATTGTAACAGGCATCAGAGAACGTTGTGGAGATTATCCTATAATAGTAAGATTATCTGTTGATGAATTCCTTGGTTCTGATACTGGCTTACAACTAGAAGAAAGTGTAAAGATAGCCAAAAGACTTGAAGAGATAGGTGTAGATTGCCTCAACGTAAGTTCTGGCATTTATGAAACTATGAATGTCGCTTGGGAACCTTCTTCTTATGAACAAGGTTGGAAAATCTATCTATCAGAAACAATCAAAAAAGCAGTATCTATCCCAGTAATAGGTGTGGCAGTTATTCGTGATCCTGAATATGCTGACCAAATGATAAAAGAAGGAAAATTGGATTTTGCAGGATCAGCAAGACAGCATTTAGCTGATGATCATTGGGGCAATAAAGCTCAAGAAGGAAGACCCGAAGATATCAGAAAATGTATCTCTTGCCTTCATTGTATGCAAACTCTTATGGGAGCAGATATGGGCGATATTCCTTTCCAATGTGCTATTAATGTACAGGCAGGAAAAGAATTGGAATACAATGATTTTAAAGAAGACGGAAATCAAAGGGTTGTACCCATTATAGGTGCTGGTCCTGCTGGACTTGAAGCTGCACGTATCTTAGCGAAGCGTAATTATAAGCCTGTAATTTTTGAAAAATCAAATCAAGTAGGTGGACAATTGCAATTGGCAAATAAACCTCCGAAAAAAGAGAAAATCAATTGGCTTATAAATTATTTAAAAACACAGGTTGATAAAGAAGGTATTGAAATCAAATATAGAACAATGCCTACTGTAGCTGATTTAGAAGCACTCAATCCATATGCTGTGTTTGTAGCTCAAGGTTCAAATCCTATAGTACCTAAGTCAATTCCAGGTATTGATGGAGAAAATGTAATTGTTAATACAGAAATACTATCAGGTAATATAAAGCTAACCGGTAAAAAGATTGCAGTAGTGGGCTCAGGAATGACTGGTTTAGAGACAGCTCATCTATTAGCAGAAAATAAAAATGAAGTTCACGTTTTTGAAATGGCCGATGATATTGGACCTGGACTATATTTCCAAAATCTAATCGATATAATGAATCACCTTGGACCTTTAGGAGTGCAGTTTTATCCAAAACATCGACTAGTTAAGATTGAAAACGGGTGTGCTGTTTTTGAAAAAACCGATAAATCAGAATCAGTAGAGTGTAAATACGACTATATAGTTATCTCTCTAGGAACTTGTCCAAATAATGATATGATCCAAGAAATCGAGTCTAAATTCGATAATGTTCGCGTTTTAGGGGATGCAAAAAATGTGGGTAAAATAAGAAATGCCATAGAGTCAGGATTCCTTAACGCATACCAATTATAAAACAAGGAGGAATTAGTTGATGGAAAGATATTCGCAATTATGTCCCGTAATTTTTGGAGAAGGTTCAATCAGTCAGACTGGTCAAGAAGTTAAAAACTTAGGTTGTAGCAAAGTCATGATAGTTTCTGATGAATTTATGGCTAAAAGTGATATTTATTCTGTATGTAAAAAAAGTTTAATTGATGCAGAATTAAGCATCATTGAGTTTACAAAGGTTTTACCTAATCCACCGGATTATATAGTTAATGAAGGCGGAGCGATTGCCAGAAAAGAAGGCGTTGACGGTATAGTAGCCATTGGTGGAGGAAGTCCAATGGATGCCGCAAAAGCAATCAATATATTGATTAATAATGATCCTCCCATTAATCAGTATTTTCAAGATCCTTTTTACACTCCAGGAGTTCCCGTTATTATGATTCCAACAACTGCTGGAACTGGTAGTGAAAGTACCTTTATAAGTGTCTTAACTGATACTACCAATGACGTTAAAAATTCAGTCTTAGGCGCGGCCTCACTGGCAATATTAGATCCATTAGCTACGGTAACTATGCCACCTCACATTACTGCTCAAACAGCTCTGGACGCATTCACTCATGCTGCTGAATCTATAACTACAAAAGATAGTGTAACTAAATCTGAAGTTCTATGTGCTGATGCCATAAAGAGGATTATGATTAATTTACCCATAGCTATGAAAGAACCAAACAATATAGAAGCAAGAGGAAACTTATTGCTAGCTAGCAATTTTGCCGGTATAGCTTTCAATGATGCAATTGTTCATCTCGGTCATGCTATAGGTCATTCACTTGGTGCAAAATTCCACGTAACCCACGGTCATGTGTGTGCTTTAGCTCTTCCAGAAGTTATGAAATACGCTGCAAGTGTAATTCCTCAAAAGGTTAATATCGTGGGAGAAGCTATGGGTATCCAATTTAATGGCAGAGAATCAGGCACTGAAATTGGTGAAATCGTTGCCAACGAAATAAGAAATCTACTTAAATCTCTAAACTTTGTCTCATTAAAAGATTTAGATATGACTAGAGATGACGTATTAAATACTGCTAGCATGATAACAGAAGATCCAACTTATCAATATATACCTAAGGAACTTACACTAGATGAAATAAGAGATATATTAGCAGCTATTTACGATAATTATTAGAAATGTATGTTAATTCAATAGAATATTAGTCAAATATATAGGTACTCCTTAACTTTAAAGGAGCACCTATATATTTTTGTATAGGTACTCCTTCTACTACCTGTTCTTGGCTCTTCTTGTTGCCCTCATTATCATATCAACTATTCAAACACAGCTTTTACATTCCTTAATTCGTCTCGAATTAAGATTCCTTGCGGACAATGAGTTTCACATATACCACATTCTACACAATTTGAAGCTCTTTGTGAAGGAGCCATTCTCATATTATAAGCTTCCTCTTTACCAAAAATTTGATAATTATTGTACATGGTGAAACAACTAGGAATATTTACTCCCTCTGGACAAGGCATACAGTAGCCACAAGCTGTACAGTTAACTTTTATTCTTTCCTGTAAAATCTCTTTCACTTCATCTACAATCTCTAATTCTTTTTTTGTAAGAGAATTTGTAGTAGCTTCATTTGCTATATTTATATTTTCTTTAACTTGATCCATAGTATTCATTCCACTCAATATTACTGAAACTCCAGGATGGTTTGATACCCATCTTAAAGCCCACTCAGCAGGTGTTCGTTTTATTTGCGATTTATCAAAAGCATTTAGTGCCTCTTCTGGAAGATTATCTGCAAGTTTTCCGCCTCTAATAGGTTCCATAATTACTATTCCTAAACCTCTTTGAGCTGCATAATCTAAGCCTTCAGCGCCTGCTTGAAAATCTTCATCGATATAATTGTACTGTATTTGACAGAAGGACCAATCATAATGATCTACTACCTCTTTAAATAAGTCTAGTTTATCGTGAAATGAAAAGCCTGCATATTTTATTCTTCCATCTTTTATGGCATCATCTAAAAACTCAGTAATACCCGCTTCTTTTAATATGGGCCATACATTACTATTAATACCATGTACTAGATAAAAATCTATTACGTCAGTCTCTAGTCTTTCTAACTGCTTATTTAGTAATATATCCATATCTTCTCTAGTTTTTATTAACCAACTTGGAAGTTTTGTAGCTATTTTAACTTTTTCTCTATAACCATTTTTCAACACTTTGGCTACAAATAGTTCACTCTGACCCCCGTTTTCCATGCCAGTACCATGATAAGGGTAAGCCGTATCAATATAATTTAATCCTTTATCAATTGCATAGTGAACTAATTTCATTGCTAATTGTTCATCAATTTTTGTTGTATCCCCACCTGGCAATAGTGGAAGCCTCATACATCCAAATCCTAGAATTGAAACATTTTCATTTGTTTTTCCAAACTTTCGGTACAACATTTACATTCCTCCATTTAATTTTTTTATGCTTTTCTATAGGATTATAGTAACCGTCAGTGAAAAATATTTTTAGCTCGTTACTTTAGTATATATCTTAAAGTAAACTCTATGTCAATAGAGTTTAGCTAATTACTTCTATAATAAAGACTAGAGCAGCTAAGTTAGAGCTAGCAAGTAAAAAGAGTTGCCAAATTATTATTTTGACAACTCTTTTTACTTAATATATTTGTTCGTTATTATCTAGCGTCAATTTCTGCTTGTATTTCTTCAACTTTTGATTGTGTTAATTTGTATGTTAGTAATATTATAACAGCACCTATTATTGAAGTAATTCCTGGAATCAACATATTAATATTAATTACAGCTTGCTTTACTGCTTCACTAACAGCATCTGGAGCAACCTTTGCACTAAAACCTGCTGCGCCCAAGACTAGAGGAATTACTATACCTCTTGAAATAACAGCTAATTTTAGGGAAAGGTTCATTAATCCCATAACAAAAGGAGTAGCATTTTCACCTGTTTTCCATTCACCATATATAGCTACATCTGCATATAAGGCAACTATTGCAGCTCCAACAATATTGAAACATAACATTCCAAGTGGTACCAATATAAAAAACAATGTAACATTCATTGCTACAAAACTAGCTATAATTAAGATAATACCTGTCCCAAGTAGCCCTACAATTGTAGTATTTCTTGCACTTAATTTTTGAATGATTTTAGAACTTATTGCTGCACCAAGTACACCTGCAAGAGCACTGATTAGCATATATGGTGCTAACTTAGTCATATCTTGTGCAACATATGTAAAGTAATAGGTTATTGAAGCCATAATTACGAAGAATCCTATAAATCTGAAAAAGTCTCCTACCAGTAATGCTATAAGTGGTGGATTTTTAGTAACCGTTTTCACCATATCTCCTACAGAAACTCGAGTAACTGGCTTTTCACTAGTACTAGCTAATTCAGCTTCTTCCGCTGCAGTAGGTTCATAACCTTCACTGAGCTTAAATACTAACCAATAGCCAAGCATCATTAGAAATGCCATAATTCCTGCTAATAGTGTATATCCTAAAATTTCATTTCCACTTACTCGACCTATGTACATTGCCAAAGGTTGTCCTACATAAGAAAAGAATACTCCAGCAAGTGCTGTCCAAGTCATACGTCTACCAGAAAGAAATCCACGCTCTTCAGGGTTGTTTGCCATAACAGGGATCAAAGATACATTTCCTACCCAAGCGATGTTCCAAATAATATGACTTAAAATAAAACCTAAAGATACAATAACTGCTGATATTGCTTCTGATGGACCAATTTTTGTAAATTGCAACATAAAAAGTATTACAACAAATGGCGGTGCCACAAGCATCCAAGATCGATTTCGACCCCATTTCATTGGTTTCGTACCAGAGATAACAGCACCATAAAATGGCGATAAAACTGCATCAACAATACTCGTTACAGATCCTATAATAGCTACCATAGGCAATGAAAATTTTGCTACATTTGTTAAAAAGAAAACGAAAAAGAAAAGTTCGACCATCGTCATTGCTCCAAACCACATATCTCCGAAACCATAAAAAGTTTTAATACCTTTGCTTAAAGGTTTTTTTGTAAGTACCATAATTATTTCCTCCTAGTTAATTTATTATGACAAATCGTGAATCCTTTACTTCATAAATATTTTTAATACTACTTTTCTATATTGCTATTTCTATTTACTATCCTCTCCTTTCTTTCTTTCTTTTTTTATTTATTTGTAATACTTCGACAATTTACTACTACTACTAAATTTAATCATACCTAATATGTTATGTCAATACATATTATAAATATACGTAACATTTATAATATTATAAATGTTACGTATATTTATATTTAAGTTTTATTATTCGTATATATGTTGATTCCATAGGATGGGCGAACACAGTTCTCCCCTACAGCGGGGGCAGGTTTGGCGGGTGTATCGGGAGAACACAGTTCTCCCCTACCGTCCGTCATGTGGGATTTCCGTAGCGGCGAACTGTGTTTGCCCAATATTATGGCTTCAATTATTATGCAAATGGTTGGGCATGTATTGATGATACTATTTGATGTGAGGTTTGGGATTGTGTTGGCGTATCGGGAGAACGCAGTTCTCCCCTACCGTCCGTCATTTGGGGTTTCCGTAGCGGCGAACTGTATTCGCCCAATATTATGGCTTCAATTATTATGTAAATGGTTGGGCATGTATTGATGGTACTGTTTGATGTGAGGTTTGGGATTGTGTTGGCGTATCGGGAGAACGCAGTTCTCCCCTACGGTGGAGGGCAGGTTTGGCAGGGGTATCGGGAGAACGCAGTTCTCCCCTACCGTCCGTCATGTGGGGTTTCCGTAGCGGCGAACTGTGTTCGCCCGATACCGTGGGGGTGTGTTGGGGTGATTTTGACACTATTGTTTACTCTAATTTGCGGTATATACCATCAAGTGTTTCTTGTTTTAATAAAATTCTATTGTAAACATTGTGCATTACATTTTCGTTTAAACTAGCCTGAAACCCCTTCAGTCCAAAAAAAGCTTTCACATATTCTGATTTCGGTTTAAAAACAAGTTCTTCTTGTGTGCCTATTTGTTCTATTTTCCCATTTTTGAGCAAGACAATCTTTGTCCCGAGTTTTAAAGCTTCTTGAATATCATGGGTTACAAATAAAATAGTTTTTTTTAATTTTTTATGAATTTCTTTAATCTCATGTTGTAGTTGTGTTCTTGCTATCTCATCTACCGCACCAAAAGGCTCATCCATTAGAATAATTTCTGGATCTGCTGTTAAAGCTCTTGCAACACCAATTCTCTGCATCTGCCCACCACTTAATTGTCTTGGATATCTTGACAAGTAATCATCTGATAAGCCAACTAACTCTATGAGCTCTTTTGCTCTATTTTTATCAATTCCCGATTTTCTCTTACTGATTGATGGCACATAATTGATGTTGTCCTCTATATTTAAATGTGGTAACAAACCAATATGTTGAATGACATAGCCGATGCTCCTGCGAAGACTAATCGTTTCCCAATCTATCACATCTTTCCCATCAATATAGATATTACCCTGACTAATAGGGATCAGTTTGTTCACCATTTTTAGCAATGTTGTTTTACCACAACCAGATGGACCCACTATAGTGACAAACTCACCTCTCTCTATGGATAAGGTAATATCATCAATCACTTTAACATCCCCACTATAGCTTTTTACTACATGATTGAATTCAATAAAACCCATTAATACAAGCCTTTTAATTCAAGAAATTCTTTGGCTACTACCTTAGGATCTTGTTTTTCAATCTCAACTAAATAATTCATTTTTGTCATTTCCTCATCGTTTATCTGATCATCTAACATTGCTAAAACGTCTTCTAATTCAGGGTATTTATTTATAGTTTCTTTTCTAATAAGTGTAGCTGCATAATAAGATGGGAAGAAATCTTTATCGTCTTCAAGAACTACCAAGTTATATTCTTCTAAACGGCCATCAGTAGAAAATACATTAATAGCGTCAACTTTATCAGAACCAATTGCTTCATATTTTAGTCCTATATCCAATTCCGTTTGTTCACCAAAAGTAAATCCATAAGTCGATTCAAGACCAGGATAGCCATCTTCTCTTTCATAAAAATCATACTCTGCACCGAGATTAAGCTCTGAGCTTACATCAACTAAATCAGAATAAGTTGAGAGATTAAGTTCTGATACTAGTTTTTCTTTTACTGCAATCCCATATGTATTATTAAAACCATATAGATTAGACCAAATAATATCGTACTCAGTTTCATACAACTTTTGCACTTCCTCGTATAAAGTCATAGGATCATTAATCAAATCTTCCTTTAGTACAAATAACCAGCCAGTACCTGTATATTCTGGATAAATATCGATCTCACCATTTAACATACCTGGGTGTATATTTGCAGTTCCACCTCCAATTCCCATCTTTTGTTCTACCGAAATATCAGTATTTTTTTCAATGAGATGGGTTAACATCTCGACAATAATATATTGTTCTGTCATAGGTTTACTTGCAATTACTACCTTCTTCTCTTCTTTCGTACACCCTACTAATATAGCTAGTATGAAAGATACTATTAACAAAGATACAACTGTTTTTTTCATGATAAATCATCCCCTTTTATTTCTATTATTTGACCGAACCCCAAATTCTTTTTTTCATATGTTTCTCAACGATTTCTAAAATAAAATCTGTTATAATTGCGAGTAATGCAACCAACAAACTACCTGCTAGCGTCATCTCAGGGAAATTCGTTGTAATACCTCTCCATATAGCAACACCAAGACCTCCCGCACCTATAAATGAGGCTATAGCGCATAAAGCAATTGTCATGATAACCATCGTTCTAAATCCGGCAAATATTACTGGAAGTGCTAGTGGCAGTTGTACTCGAAGCAACAATTGTATGTTGGTACTACCCATTCCAATAGCTGATTCGATAATCTGATTATCAACTTCATTAATCCCCACGTATGTATTTCTGATAACAGGTAATAAGCCATAAATAACAAGTGCAATAATAGCACTTTTATTTCCAATACCTGTAATGATTACTAAAACACCAAAAAGTGCTATAGATGGTATGGTATACATAAAGTTAGTTACCATTAGAACAACCTTTGCGAATCCTTCATTTCTCGTCATTAATATACCAGTAGATAATCCAATTACTGTGATAATTGAGACAGAAATCAGAGTTAACATCATGTGTTGTATCAATAATTCAAGAAAAAAAGAGAATCTTTCCTTATATAAATTGAGTATATCTGTAATAATCTTCATAACTAACCCTCATATTATTTCAGCCATTTTTTCTATAATCTAATTTTATATACCCGTAACGCTTCACGCAAAACAGCATACTATTTAAAATAAGAATGCTAGTTCCGAGTTTCTCGTAATAAATGTGTTTTATATTCTTATGTGGTAATTTGGACAGAAATTACTGATATTAAGAATAATATAAGTATAGATATCTAGTATTTATAACTTTTGGAGGTATACCCACGAAGAATTATTATATTTAGTAAATCTCTTATATAAGTTCACTCTTAATATTTTGTATTGAAAATATAATCAAGTAATTAAAAATCAAGAGCCAACTTATACGAAAAAAGCTTAGTTAAAGTATTACTTTAACTAAGCTTTTTTCGTTGGCTTAAAAGAGTTACGAATTCATGTTTTACTTTATTGTGATTCATTTAAACTCGCTAACTTTTTCATTTCACTATCCTGTAATAAACCTTGGCTGTGAGTCCATAGACAATGACATATATAATTGCGAATATAATTATAGTGGCCACTGTACAATAAAAAAACAACATTACATTTGTTAAATTTAGCACCTGAAGCAATTTTGTAATCATCTTAAAAGCAAAAGCTATATGCACTACAGCCATAATAATGGGTAGAGAAAATACGGTAATAATCTGACTACGAATAGCGCTTTTCACTTCCTGCTTGGTCATTCCAACCTTTTGCATAATTTCAAAACGCTCTTTATCATCGTATCCTTCTGAAATTTGCTTGTAATAAATAATTAGCACTGTAGCCATTATAAATAATGTACCTAGGAATATGCCAATAAAGAGGAATCCACCATATATGCTATAGAATGATTCTGTTGATTCCTGCTTATTTTCCAAATATGCATTTGGATAATCTACTCGGATCTTGTCTTGAATAGCCCCTGCACAAGCAATAATCTCTTCATCACTACCCTCTAAATCAAACCCAATATAGTAAACTGGATCACTCATATTTTCTCCATAAACAGATAATGCTTTTTCATATAACTCCTCTACTACAGCCTTATCCTTCACAATAATGTAATAACTATCAGTAATCATCGCAGAATTTAAACCTCCTGCTTCGAAATCTTGTAGATGAGCCCTTACTCTATATTTTTTATCAAAAATCTTAAATTCATTTTCTTGATATTTTCCCCTATAGGAATAAACCATTACTTCATCATCTCCCACAGTAAATGCACTTTTTTGTGATCGATTATATTCTTCAACTGTAATAAAGTATAATTGAGAGACATTCCCATTCGTGGAATTTGATTGTTCATAATCTGTGAAAAAAGAAGCTCCGTCTTTCGATGCAGCAAAGGCTAAATAATGGTAATCATAAAAGTTTTGTACTTCCATACCATACTCTTTCGTTGTTTCTTTGGTCATTTCAACAATTCTATCTGTCATTTCATCTGCTGGGTCTCTCACAGTGATTAAAACATCACTTGGGAAACGGTTCCCTAATACATCTTCCATCCCCATATACAAAGATACGGTAGTAGAAATAATTACTAATACTGCAGTACTTAAAATACAGATATTTGCAAGCCCTACTGCATTTTGCTTCATACGATAAATCATACCAGATACGGCAGTAAAATTCTTCGTCTTATAATAAAATGTCTTATTTTTCTTTAAGGCTTTTAGTAACGCAATGCTACCTGCTGAGAATAATGCATAAGTACCAATCATAACCAAGACAACAGCGACAAAAAACAAAGTAAGTGCGGACAATGGATTATCTGTTTTTAGTGCAATGTAGTAACCAGCACCCAAAGTACCGATACCTATAATAGCGAGTAACCATTTCGTTTTCGGCTCCTTTTCACCTTCATTCCCACCTCGTAACAGTTCAATGGGGTTTGCCACATGGATTTGTCTGAGATTTGATAACAAGGTAATAAAGAAAATACACAAAAACAAAATTCCAGTAATAATAAGTGATGGTATAGAAACAGTAAAACCCATTGGCACACTAAAATGCAAGATTTTTAATAACAACATAAACATTAATTTACTTAACAGTATTCCAACGAACAATCCAGCAATAAGACTTGTAGTGACAACAATAATTGTTTCATAGAACATCATTTTCCCTATATGTTTCTTTTCCATACCTAGAATATTATACAATCCAATTTCTTTTTTTCGGCGTTTAATTAAAAAACTATTGGTATAAAACAAAAATATTGTAGAAAAAATTCCAATGATATATGTCCCCAAAATGAGGATTGATCTCATTGAGTCTCCTCCTGGTATTTCGTCAATACCATTATTGGCAGAAATAAAATTCATAATATAAAACATGGATATAGATAAAATACTTGTCAATATATAAGGTAAGTAAATACTTCTTTGTTTCTTTAAATTGGAAAATGCTAACTTCGCATAAAATAGCTTATTCAAGTTTAGCACCTCCAGTAGTAATTATAGTAAGTGTGTCCGATATTTTTTTATACATCTCTTCATTAGACATCGATCCTTTATAAATCTGATGAAATACTTCGCCGTCCTTGATAAACAATACTCTCCCTGCATGACTCGCTGCCCTGGTACTGTGAGTCACCATAAGTATCGTCTGTCCACCCCCATTTATTTTTGAAAATAATTTTAGCAAATCGTCTGTTGCTTTAGAGTCTAGAGCACCTGTAGGCTCGTCAGCAAGAATTAACTGAGGACTGGTAATCAGCGCCCTTGCAATGGCAGCACGTTGTTTCTGACCACCAGATACCTCATAAGGAAACTTTTTCAAAATTTCTTCTATACCTAACTTTCTTGCAATTGGTTCAATGAGTTTTTTCATCTCTCCATAGGACTTTCCAGATAAAACTAGAGGTAAAAATATATTATCCTCTATAGAAAATGTATCTAGTAAATTAAAATCTTGAAAAACAAACCCAAGATTATCTCTACGAAATGCAGATATTTCACCTTCCTTGATGGATGCAATATTTTTTTCATTTAACAACAACTCTCCACTTGTAGGTTTATCAAGTGAAGCTAAAATATTTAATAATGTGGTCTTCCCTGAACCAGATTCACCCATAATAGCAACATACTCTCCTTGCTCTACAGAAAAAGATACATTGCTAAGAGCTTGAACATGATTACCACCAAATCTTGTAGTATATACTTTTTTAACATTTTTTACATCTAATAATGGCATTTCATTTCCTCCTAATGTTATTGTAAACTCAGTATAACAAAAATAAGAAATGAGCCACCATAACTCTGGCTTACATTTCTTCTTCTAATCTTACATTTTTGAAAGATTTCATTTCATTCTATAAAGGTATTTACAGAGGATAGATCAATCATTACTTTAGTACCATAGTTAACCTGAGATGATATAGTCATTCTATGAGATAGTTTATTGATTATCTGTTTGCATAAATAGAGACCTATTCCAGTTGACTTCTTATCTGTTCTTCCATTATACCCTGTAAACCCTTTATCAAATACACGTGGCAAATCTTCTTCTTGTATTCCAATACCTGTATCTTCAATAACCAACGTCTTTTCAGTGTTTTTGTCCATATAGATTGCAATTTTACCCTTGGTGGTATATTTTAAAGCGTTTGACAGCAACTGCTCTATCACAAATATCAACCATTTCTCGTCAGTAAGTACAGTACAACTAGTTTCATTATATTCAAGTTTTATTTTTTTCTGGATAAATACTTGAGCGTACTTTTTTACTGATTGTCTAATTAAATAGTCGAGATTATACTCCCGAAACTGTAAATCAGAAGAAATATGTTCTAGGCGTAGATATTGTAAAACCATTTCTACATACTGTTCTATCTTAAATAGTTCTGACAATAGATCCTTATTTCCCTCTAAGTGCTCAGATTGCAATAATATCCGCATAGCTGTAATTGGGGTTTTTATTTGGTGAGCCCAAAGGGTATAATAGTCTATCATATTGGAACGACTGCTATCCGCTTGAGAGATAAGCTTACTAGTGTTTTCATTTAAAACACCGATTAAACTTTGATAATCTTTTTCAAGTAAAGTCGTTGCTTCCGGCAATTTTACTAAACCAACTGTGATATCTCGTGCCGAATCCTGTATTATTTCATGCTTTTTATTATACGAGTAAAAATCATATACACCGATTAAGATGAATACTGTGAAAGATAAGCTAGCACCATAAACAACGGATTCAAGTGGCAGAGAATATAAATAAAACACGACTATAAATATCATTATAGAAAGGGTAAATGCGAGCAACACTTTTCTATTTTCTTTACCATATGCATGAATAACTTTATACCATTTATCTTTTTTCATATCACCCTACCATATATCCAATGCCTTTTTTTGTTGTAATAAAATTACTTAGTCCTGCTTCTTCTAATTTTTTGCGCAATCTAGTTACATTAACGGTAAGTGTATTATCGTCAATAAAACTGTCACTTTCCCAAAGTCGTGTCATAATCATATCTCGCCCAATTACTTGACCTGAATTTTCCATCAGTATCTGCAAAATCTTAAAATCATTTTTTGTCAGATTAATTCTTTTATCCTGGTAATTTAGAGTAGCATCGCTTAGATTGAGAATGACACCATTATGCTCCATTACATTGACTTGTCCCTGAAATGCATAACTTCTCCGTACAAGTGCCTGTACTTTCGCCGTGATTACACTTAAATCAAAAGGCTTTGCTAAAAAATCATCTCCACCCATAGTAATAGCCATGACAATATTCATATTATCGCTTGCCGACGATATAAATATAATGGGTACTTTAGAGATTTTTCGAATTTCCGTGCACCAATGATAACCACTAAAAAAAGGCAGCGAGATATCTAGTAGCACTAGTTGGGGATTATATTCAATAAACTGCTCTAGTACCTGTTTAAAATCAGTTACATACTCTACTTCATAATCCCATTTACATAAATGTTTTTTTAGAGATTTAGCTATAAGTAAGTCATCTTCAATTATTAGTATTTTATACATGTTCATTCCCTCTATCTATTTATAGACAATTATTTATATAATAGGTATCCAAATATCTATACTTCTCTGTTTACAGAATTTCTTTATTTACTATCCAACCATCATTATTGTCTGATACCTTTGAGTATTGTTTATTTATATAGTATAAAACATTTTAAAAGTGTTTTGTTGTAAAATGTTTTTGGTCTGATATTTTTAAACAAGACATGAACACTTTTTATAAAAGGATAATGGTACTACAAGAATTTAATATCCCCAATCATTAACTTTCCAATCACTTGTTTTGCTTTCCCTTATTAATATCCAATTCCAATTGGAGTAAGTTGAATTAGGATTAAACCCCCCATCACCACCCGAAGAATCCACATCAAATTCAGACGATAATACAATTACATTCTCAGCCTTAACACCATTCACTGAACCTTTCCCATTTTCCAAATACCCTTCAATAAAATCGTTAGATTTTTCTTCATCATACCACAATTTTGTAAGATTACATCCTTCAAAACCCTTGAATTTTTTCTTCACACAATTTATTGCATCATTTATTTCCTCTTGGCTAAACTTATTAGATTTACCGGTATTCACTTCAACATTATTAGTTTTACCTACTTGTTTACACGCTGCTAAAGAAAATACTACTAAAATTATGCAAATAGATGCTATTATCTTTTTCATAAAAAACTCTCCATTCATTATATAAATTTTTACTTGTATCGGGAGAACACAGTTCTCCCCTACCTTCGTGGTGGTGGGTATGGTTGGGAATGTATTGCTGAGCATATTTAATATGCGGTTTTATATTGTATTGGGGTATCGGGAGAACGCAGTTCTCCCCTACCGTTCATTTAGGGTTTGCGATCGAGTAGCTAGAAACAGGGTAATTAATCCTGTTTCTTTGCTCTCACAGAACCGGACTTACGTTTGCCGTATCCGGCTCCTGAATACTTTCTCCAAA
>NZ_WHNX01000045.1 GCF_009362815.1 Alkalibaculum sporogenes
CGCCACTAATTACTTAAGCAAGCTTAAGTAACTCGTTCGACTTGCATGTGTTAGGCACGCCGCCAGCGTTCGTCCTGAGCCAGGATCAAACTCTCAAATATAAATATTTTGCTGGCATTACTTTTGTTACTTCTTTTTAAGATTACTGATGCTCGATGTGATCCTTAAGTTCAATGATGCTTTTCGTCTTGCGAAATGCTTCATATTCTCTTACCTCTCACTTCTTGCCTCTTGCTTCTCAATTGTTTAGGTTGTGTGCACTATTCTATTTTCAAATACCTATGTTGTAACATTTTTGTCTCTCCTGTTTCCTTGAAGCGACTCTTACTATATTAATCTAATTTAGCCTTTTTGTCAACTGCTTTTATTACTTTTTCGACATTTTATTTGATGTCCAGCAAATTTCTCAATGCTGTATTTCGCAGGCGACCTTTACTATTATAGATACATTCTACTTGTTTGTCAATAGTCTTTAAAAATTAATTTTAATACTCCCTTCAACTTACTACCACTATAATTAAAAATTCCTTATAATATCGCTAAGGATGCTTAAATCACACCCTTAACATAATTATTAAGGAATTAATAAAACCTGTTATGTTAAAACATCGTTATATAGTACTAAGATATACAATGTTTTAATTCTCTGGTTTCATAGTTGGAAACAATATTACGTCTCGAATGCTCTTTTGATCTGTAAACAACATTATCAGTCTATCTATTCCTACTCCAAGTCCTCCTGTGGGAGGCATTCCAACTTCTAGAGCATTAATAAAATCTTTATCATAAGGATGCGCTTCTTCATCTCCATTATTTTTCTTTTCCATCTGCTGAGCAAACCTTGATTTTTGATCAATTGGATCATTTAACTCTGAAAATGCGTTCGCATATTCAGCACCATTAATAAATAGTTCAAATCTCTCTGTATAACGAGGGTCTGAGAAATCTTTTTTTGCTAATGGTGATATCTCTACAGGATGATGAGTGACGAAGGTTGGTTGTATTAATTTTTCTTCAACATATTGTTCAAATGCAATATTTATAATTTCGCCTATACTTTCTTTCTTATTGCACTCTAGCTTTAAAATATCTGCTTGCTTATATGCCTCTTCAAGATCTCGTATATTGTCAAAATTTACTCCAGTAATTTCGGTAACCAAGTCAACCATCTTTATTTTTCTATAAGGTGGCTTTAGGCTAATCTCTTTTTCTTGATATATTACACTTTCAGAATTAAACAATTTCTTTACAAGGAAATTCAGTAGTTCTTCTACCATTTGCATTACATCATTATAATCAGCATAGGCCTCGTATGTTTCTAACATTGTAAATTCTGGATTATGAGTTGCATCCATACCTTCATTTCTAAAAACTCGGCTCATTTCATATACCTTGTCAAACCCACCAACTATCAATCTCTTTAACGGTAGTTCTAATGCTATTCTTAAATACATATCTATATCTAATGCATTATGATGAGTTGCAAAAGGTCTTGCAGCTGCTCCACCTGCCAGTGTAGATAAAACTGGTGTTTCAACTTCTAAAAACCCCTTATCATCTAGAAATGTCCTTATGTATTTTTGTATAAGTGACCTAGTCACGAATACTTCTCTTACTTTAGTATCCATGATTAGGTCAACATACCTCTGTCTATATCTAAGATCTGGATCTTTTAATCCATGAAACTTTTCAGGTAATATCTGTAATGATTTGCATAATAATATTATCTCTTGCACTCTAATAGATATTTGACCCATTTTTGTTTTGAAAACTTCTCCTTTTACACCTACAATATCACCTATATCTAAAGTTTTTATCTCATTATATAAATCCTCTCCTAGAGAGTCTTTTTTGAGAAAAAGTTGAATTCTTCCCGTATTATCTTGTAAATCATAGAAACTTACTTTTCCTTGACCTCTTTTCAACATAATTCTACCAGCTAAACTAACTTGTTTTTCTTGTAATTCATCAAAATTGAGTTCAATATTTTTGGAATCATTATCTACATCATACTTTGTAATTTGAAATGGATCCCTGTTGTTGTTTTGTAAATTAATCAGTTTATCTTTTCTTAGTTGCAATATCTCATTTAAATTATCATTAGTTTCTTGTGACAATATAAGTCCTCCTTATTAATTCTTGCTAATCTTTAGTATCTCGTAACTAATGTTTCCGTCTGGTATCTCCACTACCACTACATCTCCAACTTTTTTACCTAATAATGCTTCTCCTATAGGTGATTCGTTGGAAATTTTATCTTTATATGGATCTGCTTCAGTTGATCCTACAATTACGAATTTACATTCTTCATCAAATTCCATGTCTTTTACTTTAACTGTTGCGCCAATACTTACTGTATCAGTATCTATATCATCATCATCTATTACTTTAGCTATTTTTAGTTTGTGCTCAATCTCAACTATTTTTCCTTCTGTGAAAGCTTGTTCGTTCTTAGCTTCATCGTATTCGGCATTTTCACTAATATCTCCAAACTCTCTCGCTACTTTAATCCTTTCAGCAATCTCTCGCCTTTTAACGGTTTTAAGATACTCCAAATCATTTTCTAATTTTTTTAATCCTTCGTATGTTAGTATAAACTCTTTTTGAGCCATTATGGTGATTCCCCTTTTCAAGTTAATATTATATTAATGAATCATTAATTAATGTATACTCATTTTCTTTTATTTCTTTTTCAATTAATCCAATTATATCATCAGTACTATATGGGCTTTTTATTCTAGCTAAACTCTCAATCAATTGGGGTGAATAGATGCTATTAATTATATTCAACTTATTAAAAAATACTATATTTTTAGAACACAATCCTAAATTGTTAATATATTTAATATTTGATTTTTCACTTGATTGTTTAACTAAAAAAAATGGGTCCATGATTATACCCTTTGTTGCATTGGTATCGATAAATTTTGCCTGAATATTACTACTAAGGTTAATAAATATATCCCATTTAGGACTTAATTTCCTATAATCTTTACAAAAACCTACACTAATACCATAATCATTATATATTTCTTCATGCACTTTTTCATCAAGTTCTATATTGTAACCTGTTAGTGTCATAAAGTTTACTTTGCTACTTAAAAATTTTATATACTCATAAGTAATAGAGTTAAATTCATCGATAGCAATAATTATTTCAACATCATAAATACTCTTGTTTAGTAAATCTTCTAAGTATTGATTAATGTACAAAGTGCTTACATAAGCCACACCTTTAAAACCCGTTATAAATTCATGGTTATTTAGCTCACTTATTTTACTTCGTCTTACTGCATCCCCTAAACAGATAAATTCTAGATTGTTTTTTTTAATATAATTTAATAATTTTTCTTTTATAACTTGGAGATTTTCATGTTCTGGAATTGATAAAATATCACCGATATAACAATTATTTTTATCGTATATCTCAGAAATCTTCATCACTTCATCTTTTATAATCGGAAGATTTAACTTAATTTTATTGAACCCTCCAGATAATTGATACAATTGTGTGTCCTTAGGATTAATAATATAACCAAACTTATTCATAATATTCCACTCACAGTTTTTTATTTAATGTATATGCTAAAATAATAAAATTATATTTATTTTTTTATATTGATTGCAAATAATCATTTAACATATCGATAACTTCATCAACTGTGCTAGTCTTGTTTATACTATTCCTTAAATCAGCAGAACCTCTAAGACCTTTAGTATACCAACCCACATGTTTTCTAATCTCTCCTACCACAACCTTTTCTGGTTTTATAGAAAGTAGTAAATTCATATGCCTTATTGCTGTTTGAATCTTTAGCGAATCTTCAATAGAATCATCTGACTCTTTTATGAGATTACTAAATATCCATGGATTTCCTAATGCAGCTCTTCCAACCATTATACCATCACATTTTGTCGAATCAAGTAAACTTCTAGCATCTTCATAAGATTTTATATCGCCATTTCCTATAACTGGAATTGTGACATTTTCTTTAACTTCTCTAATTATTTGCCAGTCACTTAGACCTGTGTAAAATTGGTCTCTTGTTCTCCCATGTACTGTAATTGCTTGAGCTCCTGCTTCTTGTGCTATTTTTGCTACCTCTACAGCATTTATATTATTTTTATCCCAACCTGCACGAATTTTAATTGTTACAGGTATATGGGTTATTTTTACTATATTATATATTATTTCTCCTATTAGATCAGGGTTCTTCATTAGTGCTGACCCATCTTGATTTTTAACAATCTTTGGTGCTGGACAGCCTGCATTTATATCGATAATATTAAATTCCAAATCATTAATATGCTCTTTCACTGCATCTGACATCACCTTAGGATCACTTCCAAATATTTGAATAGCCACAGGCCCTTCTTCTACGGATGTTTTCATAAGCATTTTTGTCTTTTGATCCTTGTAATACAGTCCTTTAGCACTAATCATTTCAGTAGTTACTAGCCCACATCCTTGTTCTTTACATAATAATCTAAAAGGCAGGTCTGTTATCCCTGCCATTGGTGCTAATATATATTTGTTTTGTAATCTAAAATCCCCAATATTCATAATTCACCTAAATTAAATTTTTCTCGTAAATGAGTTTAATACCTTTCAATGAAAGAACTGGATCATGTATATCTATTACTTTTGTCTCTGACATTATTATTTTAGCATACCCACCTGTGGATATTACTTTAGCGTCATTACAACCAGTTTCTTCTTTAATTTTTTTTACAATATACTCAACTTGACCTATATAACCATATACTAAACCAGCTTGCATACTAGTTACAGTATTTCTGGCAAGGATGCTGTTTGGCTTTTCTATTTCTATATTGGGTAATTTTGCAGCTTTGCTCCATAAAGCATCTGCAGATATTTGTATGCCTGGTGCTGTAACCGCAGCGTTAAATACACCATCTTTTGTCACAAAATCATAGGTTGTAGCTGTCCCAAAATCGATAACAATAGCTGGCCCACCATAGGTATAATACGCTCCAACTATATCACAAATTCTATCAGCACCAACTTCTTTTGGATTTTCCGTCTGAATAGAAATTCCCGTTTTTATGCCTGGACCAACTAGTATAGGTTCTATCTTGAAGTATTTTTTAATACTATTTGTTAATGAATACATTATATTAGGTACTACAGATGATATAATCACTCCAATAATATTATGACGGTTTATATTATCATTACTTAATAAAGCAGTGATAAGTATTCCATATTCATCTGATGTTCGAATGGTTTTAGTGGTCATTCTCCATGTACCTATTAATTCTTCACCATTAAACACACCAAGTTCTATGTTAGTATTTCCTACATCAATTGCTAATAACACTTTTTATCACTTCTCAATCTTATTTCGTTTTTAAGTATCTGGTATAAGTTTCATATACAATTGGTACAACAATTGCAGTAGCAACTATCTCAATAATTCCATTTGCTAAAAATAGTGTTCCTAGACCTACTATAAATCCCATACCCATAGCTTCAACCATAATTTCACCATTTACTAAATACAACATACCAACTACAAGAACAGTATTTGTTAAAGTTCCCATGCTTGCACCGATAGCAACGCTTATTATATGATTAGCCTTTAGTTTGTCTCGTAGTAGAGCAAATACATAATATGCAACCACTCCAATAAATATTCTAGGCAAAACAGAAACCAATGGATTAATAAAAAAATAATCAAATGGTGATAAAGGGAAAAATAAAGCTCTTAGTAACGTAGCTGCACCAGCACAAGCCCCCATAATCGCACCAGAAGTAGGTCCGTATATAATTCCGGTTAATAATGTGGGTAAAAATAATACTAATGCTATACTAACAGCGAAACTGGGTAACACAGTAGCAAATACAAATATGACTGTTAACGCTAACATAACTCCCATAAAGGTTAGCCTAGTAGTTTTATTTATATTTTTATTCATTGATATTCCTCCTGTTCTCGTTCCATCAGGATACAAGACAATTTTTAATATGGCTATTCTATCAAAGTCTAATACTTAATACAATATATAATAATATTTTTTTACTATTTGTTTTGAACTTTTTCCATGAATTTTTTTATTTCTACTACGAATCGTTCGTGAATTCCTTCACCAATCATTTCTTTTTCATCCCAAGCACTTACATTAAAAACTAGCCTTTTCCTATCAACCTCGATCAACTCTGCTTGCACAGTGACTTTCATCCCTACAGGGGTTGCAGCTATATGCTTTATGTCCACCCTAGTACCTACAGTAGAATATCCTTTCTCCAACATTGGTTGAACTAATGAAAGAGCAGCATTCTCCATTAACCCAATCATATTTGGCGTAGAGTACACTTCTATTTCACCACTGCCAAATGCCATGGCAGTTTCTGTTTCTCTTACTTTCTTCTCTATCTTATTCATACTTCCAATATATTTACTTAAACTCATATAATTACTCTCCTAATTAGCCTTTTACTATATCTATTAATTCTAATGGACTATTAATGATATATGTTGGTGCTATATCATTAATCTCAGTTATGCTCCCATATCCATAAGTAACACCGACAGTGTCAAGGTGAGCTTCTTTACCAGCTTCGATATCATTATATCGATCACCTACCATCATAATCTCATTTTTATTAATTCCTAAATCTCCAATAGCAATATCTATAAATTCAGCTTTGGTTCCTCTAGTTTGAGTTTCATTATTACCTACTACACATGTAAAATACTGTCCTATTTCACAATACTTAATTTGTTCTATAGCATAAGACTCTGCTTTATTTGTAGCAATCATCATTTTTACTCCCATAGCCTTTAAACCTTCAAGCATCTCTATTATCAAAGGATATAATTTACATTGATATATGCCAATCTCAGTGTAATACTCTCTGTGTAACTGCATTGCTTTTTCACCATCTTCTTCACTTAAACCATATTTAGTAATAATCGTTCTAGATAAAGGTGGTCCAATTAAACTCTTTATAACTTCTAAATCTTCTGAAATACCTTGAGATTTTAGAGCATGCTGAAAACCTATTGCGATACCTTCTTCCGAATCAACAATTGTTCCATCAAAATCAAATACTACTGCTTTATACCTCATATGTCATCTCCCTCTATAGTAAAATACCATCCTTTTGAAAAGGATGGGTATTTTTTATGAATTAAATAATTCGTTAAATTCCACACTGTTAATTGACTCTTTTGCAAGCAATGTATCTGTGATTAAGTCTAGTTTTACTCTATGCTCTTCTAAAATGCCAAGAGCTTTTTTATAACAGTCACTAATGATCGTCCTTATTTCTTTATCGATAGCCGCTGCTACTTCTTCACTGTAGTTTCTGCCTCTAGATAAGTCTTTACCGATAAACACTTCATTGTGTTTACTACCAAATGTCATTGGTCCTAGATAATCACTCATTCCAAATTCAGTAACCATCTTCCTTGCAATATCTGTCGCTCTTTCTATATCATTACTTGCGCCAGTACAAATATCCTCTAATACTATCTTTTCTGCAGCTCTTCCGCCTAACAATCCAACAATATTATCTAATAATTTTGCTTTTGACATATGCATATTATCATCGTCGGGCAATGATATAGTGTAACCTGCCGCCATGCCCCTAGGTATTATAGATATTTCATGTACTGAATCAGAATTTGGCAACACCTTCATTACGATGGCATGACCTGCTTCGTGGACAGCAGTAATTTTTTTATCTTGTTCTGTTATAATCTTACTCTTTTTCTCTGGTCCAGCAATTACTCTCTTAATGGCTTCTTCTAATTCTAGCATAGTAATTTTTTTTATCTTTTTTCTAGCGGCTAGCAAAGCTGATTCATTCATAATATTTTCTAAATCTGCCCCAGAAAACCCAGGTGTACTCTTTGCTATAATTCTTAAGTCCACAGATTCATCTAAAGGCTTATCCTTAATGTGAACTTGTAGTATTTCTTCTCTACCTTTTAAATCTGGAACACCTACTAGAATTTGTCTATCAAATCTACCTGGTCTTAATAACGCTGGATCAAGTATATCTGGTCGGTTTGTTGCTGCTATCATTATAATCCCTTCATTATCACCAAAACCATCCATCTCAACTAGCAACTGATTTAGCGTCTGTTCACGTTCGTCATGACCTCCGCCTAGACCTGCTCCTCTTTGTCGTCCAACGGCATCAATCTCATCTATAAATATGATACATGGTGCATTTTTCTTAGCCGTTTCAAATAAATCACGTACTCTAGATGCACCTACCCCAACAAACATTTCTACAAAATCTGAACCACTAATACTAAAGAATGGAACACCCGCTTCTCCAGCAACAGCACGAGCCAGTAAAGTCTTGCCTGTCCCAGGAGGCCCTACTAAGAGAACACCCTTAGGTATTTTCGCACCTAATTCTAAATACCTAACAGGAGCTTTTAAGAAATCAACTATCTCTTCCAGTTCTTCTTTTTCCTCATTTGCTCCAGCTACATCTTTAAAACTAACAGATTTCTTTGAAGGCGTATGAAGTCTTGCCTTGCTTTTTCCAAAGGACATGACTTTTCCGCCACCGCCTCCAGACTGCTGTGTAAACATCAAGAAGAACACTACCATTATAACTATTAAGAATAGGGATGGTAATATCGTAAACCACCATGGTGCTTGTTCTGGCTCCTTGAAGGCAGCATCAACTGCTCCATCTGGTGCTGTCTCTAAATAACCATTTAAATATTCGGCAAACCCACTTGGTAACACTACAGCTTGAAACTTTTCTCCACTAGTACGAGTCCCTGTAACTATATACTTATCAGTATCTACAGTTAGTTCCTTCACTGTATTATTTGAAATTCCTGATATCAATTCAGAGTATGTTATAGTTGTAGGAGTATCCTGACCAGTATTAAAATTCGATAAAACAACTGCTATTATAACCAATATTACTAAATAAAAACCTATAATCCTTAAATATTTGTTCAATCCTTCACACTCCTCTCACTATAAGTAAACAACACTTCCCCTAACGGGTTAAACAATAAATAATTTTATCACATTATATTACATAATACAATTTATAAACTTAAGTATTATAAATTTCTTCCTTCAATATTCCTATATAAGGTAAATTTCTATATCTCTCCGCATAATCAAGACCGTAACCTACTACAAATTCATCAGGCACCTCAAAACCTATATAGTCCATTTTTACTTGTGCAACTCTCCTAGCAGGTTTTTCTAACAAAGTACATACTTTTATACTATTTGCATTTCTTTCTCTCAATAAGTTAATAATGTATGCTAATGTGAGTCCACTATCCACAATATCTTCGACAATCAGTATATCACGATTTTCAACACTCTTTTCTAAATCTTTTAGAATTCTTACTTGACCAGAAGTCTTTGTAGAATCGCCATAACTTGAAATAGCCATAAAATCCATTTCTAATGTCGTATCTATCCTCTGTACTAAATCTGCCATAAATAAAACTGCACCTTTTAACACACATATTATAAGAGGATTTTTTCCCTCATAATCTTTTGTTATTTCTACCCCTAATTCATCAATTCTACGCTGTAATGTTACTTCATTAATTAATATCTCTTTTATGTCTTTTCTCATTTTATTCCTCCTTATGATAGAAATAAGATATCATTAATACTTTCTTAGTATCGTTAGATATAGTAAATTTTCTACTCTTATGATAGCCTACTATCCATACCACTTTATTGTCAACAGAAATTATAGGAATCTTCCAACGTTTATTTGCCGGAATCTTCTTGTCTATTAATATATCTTTTATTTTCTTAGTTCCAGTAAGACCAACTGGCTCGATTTTATCACCTTCTACCCTACTTCTTAAATATATTACATCACCTTCTTGAATTATTTTATCATAGTCAAAATACCCTTTATTCCTCTTATTCGTCAAATTACATTTTTCAGTAGGTACTACTATAACATTAATAGTTAAATTTATCTTAGGCAAAACATAAAATTTGTTTAATAATAATTCATATCTAAAACTCTCTGGTTTTAATATTTCCTTTTCTTTATCCAAAATTAGATAATTATATTGCCTAATCATTTTTATACCATTTGGTAAATCTATTGTCCAAACAGTACTTTTATTGTCCTTTAATTTATTTAAAATAATTTTAATATGTTGGTGTTCTATACTACTAGCACTATCAAACTTATTTATGAGCTCTATTAATATCTCAGTTTTCAAAACTTCATGCAATTGAATAAATTCACATATGTTTATCTTACCACATTCCGTTACTAATTCTATGGTTGTTCTTACATGTTCTTGTATAAAATCATAATAATTTTCACATATGAAACCTAAATTAACAATGCCAGTAGAAAAATTAGGATTCAAGCTTTCCATATACGGAATAACCTCTAACCTTAGTTTGTTGCGATGGTAATCAGTTTCAAGATTACTTCTATCAAACCTGCTTTTCAAATCATTTTCACTTACATATTCAAGCACATCTTTTTTAGATACACATAGTAATGGTCTAACCACACCATCAGCTCTTTTTGGCGCTATACCTCTTAAACCTTTAATGCCAGTCCCACGAATAAACCTCATAAATATTGTTTCCACATTATCATCTTTATGATGTCCCAATGCTATTTTGTCTACTTTATTTTTAACTCTTATTTCATCAAAAAACTTATATCTTTCTTCTCTTCCTGTCTCTTCTATAGACTTCTTTCTTGAACTAGCAAGTTTTACTATATCTAATCTTTTACTGTAAAATTCAAGTTCTAATACATTACATAGATTTTTCACGAATAATTCATCTTCATCTGCTTCTTGTCCGCGAATCATATGATTTAAATGGCAAACGATTAAGCTCAATTGGTACTGATCTTTAATGTCATTTAAAAGGTGTGTTAGTGCAACAGAGTCTACTCCGCCTGAAACGCCAACAATAACTTTATCACCACTGCTAAACATTTCATTTTGTTTTATATAATCTAAAACTTTATCCTTCATAAACTCACCACCCATCTAAAAACTTATCACTATTCTATATGTTTTAACATACAGTATCAACTACAAAAAACACGCTCTGCATTTTTCTCTGCCAATACACTACTCTCCCCAAGGTCTGTAAATATATCCACGGCTCATTACCTTCAACATAATTGAAAAAGAGATAGTTCTATATCTCTTTTTCAAACTACACTAGAGTATTCTATTATTATTAATAAAGTGAGACTGAAAAACTACTCATTTTTAATCCACATCATCTATGACGATAAAGCATCACATCAATACGTCTAGTTAGATTAAGTACACCAAACCTTTCCTACTAATATTGTAATATCATCACTTGGTTCATGACATATTGATATAAAGTGATTGTAAAGTTCATCTGCTATCTTTTGAGGATTCTTGGATGTAATCTTATTAAT
Organism: Alkalibaculum sporogenes; assembly: GCF_009362815.1. Taxonomy (GTDB): domain Bacteria; phylum Bacillota; class Clostridia; order Eubacteriales; family Alkalibacteraceae; genus Alkalibaculum_A; species Alkalibaculum_A sporogenes. The sequence continues at coordinate 11,411 of NZ_WHNX01000045.1, forward strand.
AGTATTAATTACCCATAACTCCACCTTTTCAGGATTATCATAACATTCAAAAATACCGTCTGTCATCATAATAATTAAATCACCTTGATTTAATTTCATTGATATTGATTCAATTCTAATCTCCTCAAGTATACCTACTGGTAAGGATTGCCCACGTATTAATTTCACTTCACCATTTTTTATGACAAGTGTTATGGCTGCACCAATTTTATTAAACTCTGCCTCCCCGGTAAATTGATCGAAGACAATATAATCCAATGTTGAGAATACTTCTTTTTCGTTTCTCAGCATTAAAATCGAGTTTATAGTTTTGACCATAATTGTCTTGTCAATCTCGGCTTCCATAAATTTCTCTAGCAAATTCATAGTAGTATCACTTTCTTGATAAGCATTATCTCCTACTCCCATACCATCACATAAAGCCAATATTCTACTCCCATTATCTAGAATTTTATCAGAAAATATATCTCCACTCTGTTCATCTTTCTTACTAGAGAATCTAACTAAGCCAGTACTAACTCTATACTGTGATAACTCACTATACGTTAACAAACATCCCCCTCTATTATCATATGAACATAAATCTTCTTCTAAAATCATTTTTGTATTTAATATATTTGATACTAATCTTGGGATAATATCTTTACCAATATAATCATTTAATTCTTTAGTACTTGTGATAGTCACTTTATACCGACCATTCCGCTCTTGTACGACAAAAATATTATGAATATTAATATCATTCTTATCAAGTTCTATTCGAATATCTCTTTCTTCTTCTGATTTTATTAGCCACTTATCACTTAAATTAGTTTTTAAATCATCTAGTAGTTGCCCTGTGAATTTAAGTTGATTAGAAATCAATTGATTATTTTCTTTTATCCTTATAGACATCTCTTTCTCAAGGGTTATATATCTTATTTCAGATTTAAGTAACACTAATACTTGTTCATCATGTATACACTTATTTTTAAAGTTTGAGATATTTTTATCTTGATATGCATCATTATTCTCTAATTCTTCCACTACATCTATAATCATATTATACGTGTTTTCAGCATCAGTTTTCCAACACCTAGATACTAAATAACACTCTTTACATATGCTGTCTGTTATCCTTTCTAAGGCTTTATCATAAATTTCTTTATAAAACACATTATCATCTGTATCAAAAAAGCTTGTCCCCATCTGATTTAATAGTATTGCATATTTATTTAGTTTTTTACGCAAGCCTTCATTAATTCTTTCTTTGCAAAACCCCTGATAAGACTCATCTACCTTATCATAGTTAAAAAAATTCACCTTATCCCATGTAGAACTAGGAATAACCAGAAACATAATTGCAGCTATTAGTATTTCTTCTATACGAATAAACACTTCTGTTGAACCATTTAAATAAAATGCTAACATTGCATTACTAAGAATAAATCCTATTACAACTGCCACTTTACCCATTTCTTTAAATAGTCCTGATATAATTCCACATAAACCATAGACAACTATAAATAGAGGATTTGAGTTAGTACTAAGATTTAGAACTAATCCTAAAGTCATACCTAATGGCGCTGACACACCTACACCTATTTCATTGCTAAACAACAGAATTATAAATACTGACAAAATTGTAGATACTGAAAACTTGTAAAGCATCAAATTATTTAAACCTAGTATTAATATAGATACAAAGATAGCTAAACACACAATTTCTTGATTAGAATAAAGCTTTCTATTTCTATTAATAAACAAGTTCATTGCTGTTAAGTATATGTAAAAAAGCGAAAACGACAGTAATCCTTCTACAATTACAAGTGCTGTATCGAACAAATAGTTTGACCTGAAAATGTTCATTACAACCCCTACCATAATCACACTACAACTTACTAATAATCCGACTTGCCATTTTTTTGTAATTTTCTTATATAATCTTATGTATCCAAATGTCATTACAAAGTAAATTATTATATTTTTAGTCACTATCATATACTCACCTGTACTAAATATACCAAGTAATATAGATACACCTAACCACCATTTTCTTTTATCATAATATAGTATATAACCAAATAATGCATATCCAAATGGCATTAAATATGAAGTGAAATTTCCCCTACTTATAATAATTCCGCATAAAATAATAAATAGATCCTTACTAGATATAAAACTCTTATGTATCTCATAATTCGCCATCCTGCTTTTTATCTTCTTGTGCCGTATAACACTCTGATCATTTGAGGGCATAGCAAAACCTCCCATTTACAATTACCAAGATTATAGCAAAACTTGTCCAAAATATTTGTAAAAATATGCGAGTAGATATAAGTGTTTATAGACACTCTAATAACTTTACTAGTGTATTAGAATAACAAAAAAAATACTAACATACAGATTTGTATAATTAGTATTTTGAATTTTAAATTATTGATTATATTATATAATGGTGGTCGCAATAGGGCTCGAACCTATGACCCCCTGCTTGTAAGGCAGGTGCTCTCCCAGCTGAGCTATGCGACCATGATTAGTTATATATACGTTCAGAGATTTCTCCACTATTTAATATGCATTTAGCATATTAAATTGCTTCGCACCCTTCCGAAACCCTCTCAGGGTTCGAATCCTGCGTATTGCATTGTTTTTGTTTTTAATATTTGTTGTTACTTATTCGTTGTTTTTATGGTGACCCCTAGGGGATTCGAACCCCTGTAACCGCCGTGAAAGGGCGGTGTCTTAACCGCTTGACCAAGGGGCCTAGACAATCAATTTAACAAAAAAATGGTAGCGGCGAACGGATTTGAACCGCTGACACTACGGGTATGAACCGTATGCTCTAGCCAACTGAGCTACGCCGCCATGTTGTTGTTATGGTTGCGGGGGCAGGATTTGAACCTACGACCTCCGGGTTATGAGCCCGACGAGCTTCCAAACTGCTCCACCCCGCGCTATTATGCTACTAGCTATTATTAATTACTTTTTTTTGCTAGCTTACATGTATTACCTTCTAGTTAACTACACCTAAATGTATTACATATTTTCTTGCCCCTAGCAACTTAAATTCTTGCTAATATTTAGCTATTTATAGCTAATTGCTATAATTGGTGCCGAAGATCGGAATCGAACCGATACGATCTATTAGGATCGCAGGATTTTAAGTCCTGTGCGTCTGCCAGTTCCGCCACTCCGGCATGTCTTTTAGGGACAAAAGTTATTATAATATAACCACGACTATTCGTCAATATCTTTTTTAGATTTTTAGATAATTAAATAAAGCTCCCTCTAAATTATCATAATCACTTACAATAAATAGATCCTTTTCGTAATAATCAAGTATAGACTCTAATATTATTGCTCCCGCGCTTATAATATCGGATCTCTGTGGGTTTAGCCCTATTATTTCTTTACGTTTACTATCGCTTAAAGTAGTTAATTCACCTTCAATTCTATCTAACTCTGATCGCAAGACAGTACTCCCTTGAATTTTTTCTGGCTCATATTTCCTTAAAGATTGCTTTATAGCAGATATGGTAGTAGCGGTACCGCCTATTCCTATAAGCTCAAATTCTTCTGTTGTACTAGTTAAGTTATCTCTCAACATTTTATTAATATATATTCTCATTTTTTCTAATTCTTCATCTAACGGTGGATCGTTCTTTATAAATCTTTCCGTTAGTCTTACCGCGCCAATATTCAGGCTATTACTATTAATTATTTTACCTTTAGACGCATATACTACTTCAGTACTACCACCTCCAATATCCATGATAACAATATCTTGATTTTGGAATACTTGTCTAACTCCTAAGAAAGCATACTCCGCTTCTAACCTACCCTCAATAATATTTACCGATAGTTGTAATTTCTCTTGTGCCAATCTTACAAAATCATTACTGTTTTTAGCATCTCTAAGTGCACTTGTCCCAAATATAATATAATCCACTACACCATAACTTTCGCTTATTTCTTTAAACTCTCTTAAAGCATCTATATTTTTTTCCAGAGTTTCTTTGTTTATGAGTTTATTACTATCTACACCTTGTCCTAATCTCGTTGAAATCAAATATTTTTCTCTATTAACTATCTTTTTATCCTCAACACTAGCTACTAACAATCTTGTTGAATTAGTGCCAATATCAATAATAGAATATTTTTGCATAATATATCCTCCAATCATCCTTTCGCGTCTGCTTGCAGACGCTTGGCTTTCACGTATCCGAAACATACTCGCTTCCCTCGTCTATTTCGCTACGCGGACATTCGCCAAATGTCTGCAAGCAGACATTTATTCCTCTTCAAAGACAGTCAAACATGCTTCGCCTGTTTCTCTTTCTTTTCATCGTCCTTTCGCGTCTGCTTGCAGACGCTTGGCTTTCACGTATCCGAAACATACTCGCTTCCCTCGTCTATTTCGCTACGCGGACATTCGCCAAATGTCTGC
>NZ_WHNX01000046.1 GCF_009362815.1 Alkalibaculum sporogenes
TGTGGCGCTATTTCCTGCTTTATCTTTTATTGTTATTATGTATTTACCATCTGTCTTAAATGTACTATCTGTTGGCCAGCTTATTGTTTTACCATTTTGTGTAACGCTTCTGCTCGAGTAATTTGTATCTGAATAGGTTACTACTGTGTCTGTTTTTACATATTGTCCATTTGTATATGTGGTACCTGTTGGACTTTTGGCTACTATTTTTGGCTTTGTTTTGTCTATTGTAAATGTAAAATCCGTTTTATTGCCATTGATATTCTCTACTGTGATAGTATAATTACCTTCGTTGGTAAATATAAGATCTGAAGGGTTTGCAATTGGCTCTCCATTTTTTTCTACTTCTAAATTATAGTCTGACCCACCTGTAATAGTAATTGCAACATCTTTATTCGTAATAGCTCCTGTACTAATATCATCTGAACCTGCTTTTGCACTTATTTCAAGCTCTTTTATATATAATTCCTCTATAGATAAGTGATAATTTTCTTGTGTATAATTGCCATAGTAGTCAAAAACCACTATATAATACGTCCCACTATCAATGTTTTGTTTAATATTTTCTTGACCTCCCTCATTACTTAAATCGGAAGATGCAATTAAATTTTTATTTGAATCTAAGAGTAGTAAGACTCCATCTGTTTGTGCTGGTAGGGTTAGATCTACCTCTAACTGACCTTTTTGCGTCTTTGTGATTTTATATATGTCAACATCTTTAGCAGGGTATAGTGTATCACTTACTGTGTTACCTATAGCGACTGCATCTGCTGTTTCAATTGTATCGTTATTATCCCAAATATCGTTAACGCTTGCTAATTCTAATGTCTTTAATGCGTCTATTCTACCAAATCCAGTAGTCTTGTCCCATCCATAAGTACTCGTTAAATCTTTTGATGCTGTATAAAGTATTCGTTGCATTTGTGTTTGAGTTAAATTTGAGTATTCACTCTTTATTAGTGCCGCTAATCCAGCTACTGTAGGAGATGAAAATGATGTTCCAGACCAATTGTAGTAAGCACCATTATTATCAGGGAGTATTATACCTTCACCAGGTGCCATAATATCTATTTCTATACCGTAATTAGAAAAGTTTGATTTTGCATCACTACTACTTGTAGAACCTACTGCAATTACTTCATTATAGGCAGCAGGGTAGCTTACAAGTTCAATTGAATCATTTCCTGTTGCAGCAATTACGAGAACATTGTTTTTAGAAGCGTATTCAACTGCAGACATTAACCCATTGTTACCCAAAGGACCACCTAGGCTCATATTTATAATATCTGCGCCATTATCTACTGCGTAGTGTATTCCAGCAGCTACATCTGTCATGGTGCAAGTATCTTCTCCGTCTTTGAATACTTTAATTGGCATAATACTTACACCTGGTGCAATACCTGCAATGCCCACATCGTTAAATTCCGCTCCAATCACGGATGCTACTGCAGTACCATGGCCCATTCCATCATATGAAAATTCTCCTGGATAGTTATCTATTTTATTGCCGTCAGCTATTGATATTCCTTTTTTGACTAAACCTATATCTATATGACCGTTTACTCCTGTATCTATAACAGCTACTGTTACGTCAGATACTCCCTTTGTAATATCCCAAGCTTTCTCCATTCCTATTTTTTCAAGATTCCATTGGTTTACGTAGTAGGGATCTGTAGGAATATATGATAATCTAGCTAAAGTTTCCTGATATACTTCTTCCACTCCTGGTTGATTTTTGTATTTATTAATCACTTCTTCTGGTGTGCTACCAGCAGGAATATCTATGGTAATGGTGTTTAAACTCTCATGTTTCTTATTTATTTTTTCTATTGGCTTTATCTTTTTAAATTGATCTTTATTCTTTAGTTTTATTATTATTTTGTCACTCGTATATTTTTCCTTAGTTTGCTCACTGATTTTTCTATTTAAATTTTCACTTGCCTTTTGAAAATAATCATTAGTTTCTTTAAACTTCTGTTCATCGAATTTTCCCTTAACATTCGATGCATTAACTGTTGATGTAAATAATGATACTATTATTAATACTACTATTATATTTCTATATGTTTTTGTCACTTAGCATTACTCCCCCCGATTACACATTATTATTACTATCGGTTCTTTCTAATAATTATTGAATAGTCCTTAGAAAATATATTTGATTTTAGTTGGGGGAATAAGATTCTTCGTCGCTTTGCTCCTCTGAATGACAGGACGAGATTTGCATTGCGGTTGGAGGATTCCTTTGGGGTCTTAAGATTCTTCGTCACTTTGTTCCTCTGGATGACAGGGGGTGATTTGCGTTGCGGTTGGAGGATTCCTTTGGGGCTTAAGATTCTTCGTCACTTCGTTCCTCTGAATGACAGGGGGTGATTTGCGTTGTGGTTGGATGATTCCTTTGGGTCTTAAGATTCTTCGTCACTTCGTTCCTCTGAATGACTGGGGGTGCAGGTCGTCTGAATGACCCTAGCTACTATAACCCTAGTCATCCAGAGCGAAGAAGCGCGGTGCGCCGTTTATCGGGGTGGGATCTAATGAGCCTAGTGGTATTGATATGCCACAGGTATTAGTTGTTTGGGTGTATTAAAATACTCGCTGTGGGTAATGCAAAGGCTTAAGATTCTTCGTCACTTCGTTCCTCTGAATGACATAAGAGCATGAACCTCTGAATGACAAGGAAAAACACTTTCATTAAAAAAGACCTTAGAATCATACTACCCCGGTCAATGGGTTAGGTTCTAAGGTTTTGACGAATTTTTTAGATGACTTACTATCTTCTGATGAACTTAAAGGTGCTGGCGTTTCCTGCTTTATCTTTTACTGTTATTATGTATGTTCCTTTGGCTTTAAAGGTGCTTTGTGATGGCCAGGTATAGCTTTTGCCATTCCTCGTAACTTTTCTACTCGAATAGTTGGCATCTGAATAAGTTGCTTTTACATTATGTACACTCGTCTGACCATTTTTAATAGTAAATCCTTTTGTTGTTTTTACTGTGATAGCTGGTTTCGTTTTATCTATGGTAAATGTGAATGTGTTTACATTTCCTGCTTTATCTTTTATGGTTATTATGTATTTACCATTTGTCTTAAATACACTATCTGTAGGCCAGGTAATGGATTTTCCATTGTGGGTAACTGCTCTACTTGAATAATTGGCATCTGTGTACGTTACTTTGGTGTTTGTCTTTACAAATTTACCATTTGTGTAGTTGGTACCTGTTGTACTCTTAGCCACAATTTTGGGCTTAGTTTTGTCTATGGTAAATGTAAATGTGTTTACATTTCCTGCTTTATCTTTTATGGTAATTATATATTTACCATCTGTCTTAAATACACTATCTGTAGGCCAGGTAATGGATTTTCCATTATGGGTAACTGCTCTACTTAAGTAATTTGCATCTGAGTATGTTACTTTAGCATCGGTCTTTATAAATTGGTTATTTGTATAGTTTGTACCTGTGGTACTCTTTACTTCAATCTTTGGCTTAGTTTTGTCTATGGTAAATGTAAACTTAGACATATTATTCATTTTATCTTTAGCCGTTATTATATATACTCCATCTACTGTAAACTTATTATCTGATGGCCAGGTAATAGCGCTTCCATTTCTAGTAATAGTTTTAGTAAAAGTCGATTCATCTGTAATAGAAACAGTTATATCTTGTCTTGAAAAGCCATTATTACTCAATGAAACTGAACCTGACTTTACTATTATAGACGGCGGTTTAGTATCCACTACTTTTTGCTCATCGTCTACTTCTTGCTCAGTGCCAACTTTTGCGGGATCTATGTATTTTGTTGCTGGTTGGTTTATTAAATCAAAGTCCGACGTACTTACATACGCCTTGCTAACATTAAAGTCATATAGTGTTTTATACGATGCTGGAGTAGTTCCGACACTGTCAATTCCCATGTCTGATTGTATTTCATACCAACCATTATTGTTTTTTACTACTAGTATAGGTATGCCTACAGGTAAACTGAAATTCTTTACAGCGTACTTATAGTAATTTTTTCCACTTGCATTTGGTTGATCTTTTGCAAATGTCATTTTATTTGAGATTGCTAATTGATATTTGTTGTCGTCTTTGTTACCTAAGAACTTGTCCATTCTATATATGTGTCCTGCAATCTTTTCACCCCAATATGGGTCAGAAGCATACTTTACATTTAATCCAACCTTCTTGTTGCCAAGGTTTACTCCAAAATATCGACCATCTGTATTAGCATCTGCATAACCTCTTGAGATTTGATATTCTGCTTGATTGTAAATTGCACTTTCAACGGAATTGTATGTACTTGCATTACCGTGAGGGTTGGAGTCTGTTGCATTTACTCCAAATACATTGTTTTTTTCTCTTGCAATTTTACTTGTTCCATAGCCACTTTCATGAACTGCAAATGCCAAGAGCATCGCTGCATTTACACCATAATCTTCTTGGGCTTTAATAAATGCTTTACCTTTGGCATTTAACACGCTAGTAGACCTGTTCCACGAAGATATATACTTGTTTAACTCTGCTTCTGTGTAATTTGTTTTAGATCTAAATGTTAGATATTTATAGTAAGGATAAAATGTTCCCGACAAGCTTTTGAGCTGATTATCTTTGTAAAATTTTTCTCCATCTATGCTGTAGTATTTTACTCCTGTAGACATAAAAGCTGGAGCCTTACATATAGTAAAGGACTCGTATTTCCCTATATATCGATTGTTCGTCGCGTTTATAGTATATCTAGCTACTGAATGAACTAGGTCATTATTTGAATTTTTTGTATAATATGATTGGATTCCTTGTATCATTGGTACCAGTTCAACTTCTTCGATTTTGATACCGTCGACAATTTGTCCAGATATCCCCATCTTTACAGTTGATCCTGAACTATCATAGTACACTGCATCTATTTTGTTCTCTACATATGTACTTATGGATTCATTGCCTGTCATAGTAAATGACAATGTACTCTTTCCTACTTTATCTGCTGTAGTTACTACTACTCCATTTTTCATAGCTACTACTTGATTTCCGACAGTTCTTCTATTGTCTAAAACTACTGCATTGGCATTGCTACTGGTGCTCATCGCTGCTTTTGCTTGTTTAAAATCGGTATACGTAGTGTTTGTAGTAGAAAATGTACCATCTGCATTGGCGTTGACTACTTTATAATACCCTTCACTTGCCATCATAAATGGCTCTACCATAAGATTAGACATTAGTACTTTCCATGTAATTATGTTTGTAGTTGACCTAATCGCTAAGTTTTCACTATCTGTTTGATTTTCTTTTGTTTCTTCAACAATTTCTTCAATGATTTCATATGTTTCTACAGCTTCCTTTGTTTCTTCCTCTAGTTGCTCTTTCACTATTACATTTTGATCCTCTGTAATGTCTTGTTTTTTTAATTCAGCTTCTGTTATGACGAGTTCTTCGTCAGAGAATGCACGAATAGTTCTAATTGGCATGCTAATAGTAGATAGCAGTAATGATAGGGTAAGCAGTATACTCAATACTTTTCTCATTTTCATATGTTTCCAACAATCCTCCTTAGATATACTTATCATCATTATATTGACTGTCGAATTATGTGTCAATTTGTAAATGCAAAATAATGAAGCAGGATTTGAATGACAATAGATGAAGTTCTGTGTGTCATAGAAGTGTGAACCATTGAATGAGTTAAGAGAGATGAACCTCTGGATGAGGTTTAATGTTGCTCTTTGGAGTTGTAGGGATTTCTTTTGGGTCTTAGGATTCTTCGTCACTTCGTTCCTCTGAATGACTGGGTCAGCAACTTAGGTCTTATGATTCTTCGTCGTTTTACTCCTCTGAATAACTGGGTCAGCAACTTAAGTCTTAGGATTCTTCGTCGCTTCACTCCTCTGAATGACTATGAAAAAACTATGAATGCTAAAATAAAAAAAAAGACTCAAGCTACTACCTCAGTCATCCAGAGCGAAGCGCGGGATCTAATGACCCATGCCACTACCCTAGTCATCCAGAGCGATTCACTGAGAGTAAGGCAAAAGCTTAGGATTTTTCGTCGCTTCGCTCCTCTGAATGACTTAAGTGAAACTTTAATTCTCGTCTTTGTCTAGTGGGGTTTTGTCTTCTGATATTGTACTTTCTAATATTTTATCTTCTGATATTGTATTTTCATCTGTGTGGGTTATTTTTGAGTAGGGAAAGAAAAATCTATCTAGTAATCCAATTTTTGTGGCGATATACTGTATTATAATAAATAACACTACTAATATACCAAAGCCTAAATTGGGAGATACTAGGGTGTATATAATTGCTACGGCTGAGAACAATATACTTATTGCGTATATGATTAGTACTGTCTTTGTCTGTGAAGCATTACTAGTCATTAGTAGGTGGTGAATGTGTTCTTTATCTGCTTGGGCAAATGATTGACCTCTTAGTTTTCTTCTTATAATTGCAAAAGCAGTGTCAAACACCGGTACTCCAAGTATCAATATTGGTACTACAAAAGATATAAATGTTGCGTTTTTAAAGCCCATTAATGCTAATACGGATATAATATACCCTAGAAACATTGCACCTGTGTCACCCATAAATATTTTAGCAGGATGGAAATTGTACGCTAAAAAACCTGTGCTTGCGCCAGCTAGTATCAATGTGTACGCCATTACAAAGTAGTCACCTTCAATAATTGCTAGAATGTACATAGTCATAAATGTAATGGTTGCTACTCCTGAAGCTAATCCATCTAATCCATCTATTAGATTTATAGCATTAGTAACCCCTATAATCCACAAATAAGTTAAAAAGTATCCAAAGTAGTTGAGTTCAACTAAGCCTATTATTGGCAAATTGATACTTCGAAGATATAAGCCTCCAGAAAATATAATAATACTTGCTGCTACCATCTGAGCTATTAGTTTTAATTTTGGGTCTAGGTCGTATATATCGTCGATAATTCCAGTAATAATAATGATAATACTCCCAGCCATTATTGCTTTAAATTGAAAATGTGGATACCCAAAAAACACATGCCCTAATACGAATGCTATAAATATTGAGAGCCCTCCTAGAGTAGGCATTATCTTTTCGTGTACTTTTCTATTATTTGGTTTATCTACTGCTCCGATTTTAATGGATATCTTCGCAATTATTGGAGTTACTGCTATAGCTATACTACAGCAAACTATATATACAAGTAAATCTTTCATTCTTTCACCTACTAAATACTGCTTATATTAAAATCTTTGAGGACTAAATAATATATGATTGTCCTAAAAAACTATTCGTTAATTATTCGTCATTACACATATTATATTTTTTTCGTCTTTGAATAGCAATAAGTTTTTTATTCTTGCCAAGTCTAAGTAAGTTCTTTCAAGTCAATTAACCTTTTTTATTTTTTCTTTATCAAATAGATAATTCTATTTACAAGTAATCTAAAGGGTTTATATACAGTATAGTATATAACAAAGAAAATGATACTGATGATTGGTGTAAAGATAACTGAATCTACAAACCAGTAAACAAGATTTACATTGTTTTTATATAGGCCAATAAAGTCGCTAAATTCTTTTGCTACTAATAATACTACAATCAATAGAACAACATTTACAAAATAGTTTCTATAGTATAAGATTGAGCTTTTGTTAAACACTTTGTTGAAAACGTAGTTTGGTACAAACCAAAATCCAGTTACTAGATATGAAATAATCGTTGCAAATAACACTCCATTAATATGGTATCTTTGAACTAAGATGATTGATAGTGTTAAATTTAATAAACCTTCAAATAGCGACTGCCATTTAGTATCTTTAAATGCTCCTATTCCATTTACTATGACATTACAAGTCCCTCTGACTATTCTATAAAAGAAAATGATACAAAAGAGAAGTACTGTAAACTGGCTAACTAAAAATTTTTCTCCTACCCATAAGCTAATAAAGTCGTTCATAGAAATATAGGTTACAGTAAAGATTACAGATGCCATATAGAATAACAAACTATTCATTTCCCAAAAGGTATCCATACTTTGCTCTTTTTCTTTAGAAGATGCAAAGAGATTGCCAAAACTCTCTTGGGTAGAGTTTATAATTCTCGTTGTAATACTTATTATAAATTGTGCAATATAATTATAATATGCATAGATTGCTACTACATCAACGCCAATAAAAGCAGAAATTATAATATTGTCTGTATTCAATGCTATTATAGATCCAACATTATGCATGAGTACATGTTTTGTATTTGCAAAGGTAGACATATCTGCCTTTGTATTTGTATTAATCCATTCATATTTCTTATATGCTAATCTGTTTATAATAATATTAGTTATTATCATTATAACAAAATAAGATATGAAAATAATAATCAAATCAAAACCTAACATGAGTAGGATAATTTCTATAAGTATCTGCAGTATTCTCATAAGATTTGTAACTAAATTAATAATGTATTTGTTTTGGTCTGCTTGTAATAAAAACCTAGGTGCAAAAATGAAATAGTTCCCTGTACTCGTTATTAAAAATATAATAAACGCAACTTGAGTATAAAACGGCGTTAAAGGATTATTTTTAATAATTAAATCTACAAAAAAGGATAATATAAGTCCTACTACTATAATTAATATGCCTATTCTTCTAAAAATTATTTTGGCACCAGAGAGTAATCTGTTTATTTTTTCCCTATTCTTTTCTACTAAAGGTATGTAGAGTGCATATACTATTGCTACTCCAAAACCTGCTTCAGCTATATTAAGATAACTAAATATTTGAGTAAATAATTGAGTAAAACCATAAAATTCATAACCTAAGTAGTCAATAAATACTCTTATCTTAATAAAACCTAATAATCCCATTACAAAGAATGGGATTATATCTGAAAACATATTAATTACAGTTTTTTTTGTTCTCATAGAAGTTTCACCGTTATATATTCAAATTTTTAAGATATTCCTTAAATTGATCTTTTAATTCATCCATTCTAAGTGCATACTCCACTGTAGCTTCTAAGAATCCTAATTTATTACCTACGTCGTATCTTTTGCCCTCAAAATCATAGGCGTACATAGATTCTTTTTTTGCTAATTCTTTTAAAGCGTCGGTAAGCTGTATTTCTCCTCCTGCACCTTTCTCTGTGTGCTCCAGTATTTCAAATATTTCTGGATTTATGATGTACCTTCCTAATATAGCTACATTAGTTGGCGCTTCTTCAATAGAAGGTTTTTCAATCAAATCATCTACAGTATAGAGCCTTGTACCTATATTATTGCCAGAAACAATCCCGTATTTATTAACATCTTCTCTTTTAACACTCTGAACTCCAAGTACAGACCCTTGCTTTTCATCGTATATATCTATGAGCTGTTTTAAGGCTGGTTTTTCGTCGTTATACACTACATCATCGCCTAGTAGTACTGCAAATGGTTCGTTGCCTACAAAGGTTTTTGCACATAGTATTGCGTGTCCTAAACCTTTTGGTTCTTTTTGTCTTACATAATTCAAATTTACCATTTCTGATATGTCTTCAACTATTTTTAGCAAATCGTCTTTACCTTTTTCTTTTAGCTCTAGTTCTAACTCAACTGATTTATCAAAATGATCTTCTATTGATTTTTTACTTCTCCCTGTAATGATTAGAATTTCTTCTATTCCTGATGCTATAGCCTCTTCTATTATATACTGTATTGTCGGCTTATCTACAATAGGAAGCATCTCTTTTGGCATTGCTTTTGTAGCAGGTAAAAACCTAGTTCCTAATCCTGCAGCTGGTATAACCGCCTTGCGTACTTTCATGTGTATTACCTCCTTAAATTTAAATGGACTTATTTTCGTAACTGTGCTTGATGTACTGAATCCCTGTACCACAAAATTTATTTAAATTGATATAGAATGGTTTTTTATTTGAATAGCTCATAAACATAGCTCCAGTAGCATTAGTTACTTCTCCTGACAACAAGTACTTTCCAGGCAAGAGCATTACATCTTCTAATGTTACTTTTAATGTATGTTTACCTATTTCTTCTTTTAATAAATTATCTTCTGATTTCTTATCGCTTCCAAAAATTTCGCGTGTTTCTGCATCTCTTATAGTGAAACACCACCTCAAACCGTTCATTGGTCTTTTTACTTCATAATCCACTTTAAAAATTATTTTTTCCATATAATCGTACTTATTTGATTTCTCGCCATTGGCATTTAAAAATGCAAAATTTGAAAATTGCAGTATTTCTTTTTTACTGAGTATTTGAGCTTGAGTATTATTTTCCAATGCTTGCTGCTGTTTTTTTTCTATTTCTTTTGACCGCTCTTCTTTCAAGTAGTTTTCATACTGAACCATTATTTCTCCAGTATCTCCGTAACTAATAAGTTCTCCATCTTTAATCCACATACATTTGTTACAAAATGTTTTGACAGTAAATAATGAATGACTTACGAAAAATATGGTTTTCCCCTGTTTTTTAAATTCTTCCATTTTTTCAATGCACTTTAATTTAAATACATCGTCCCCGACTGATAATACTTCATCTACAATTAATATGTCTGGGTCTACATTTACAGAAATAGCAAATCCCAACCGAGATTTCATACCACTTGAATATGTTCTAACCGGCTGATAAATATGTTCTCCAATATCTGCAAAGTCAATGATCACTTGTAATTGCTTTTCTATTTCTTTTTTGGTAATACCAATAGTTAGCGCCTTTAAATAAATATTCTCTATTCCCGTTAGTTCACTGTCAAAGCCTGAAGTTAACTCCAATAATGCGGATATTTTACCATCTATCGATATATTACCCTTCGTTGGAGAAGTTACACCTGTAATTATCTTTAGCAAGGTTGACTTTCCTGCACCATTTTTGCCAAGTACCCCAATTGCTTCACCTTTGGGGATAGAAATAGATAAGTCTTTTAGCGCGTAGTAGGGCTTATATCTTTTCTTTTTTGAAAACACATCAACTACTCTGTGCCAAGGCTTTTTATATATCTTGTATATTTTAGTTAAATCTTTTATCTCTATACTGTTTTCCATCGTTTACTCCTTATAATATATCTGCAAATTCATCTTTTAACTTGTTGTGAATATAACCACCTAATAATATTAAAATAAGTAGGACTAACCAGAAATAAGCAGTATATTTCATGTTTTCAAAGAACCATACTTTATTTATAAACACATCTCTATACCCTTTTATAAAGTAATAAAATGGGTTCATCATTATCAGGTATTTTAATGGACCCTTAACATTATCTAATGACCAAATAATAGGAGTTAACCAAAATAGCATTTGTGTAATAGATTTTAACAAATGTTCAAAATCTCTACTAATAACAACAAGTGCTGCAGTTGTCCATGATAAAACTGTCATAAATATAAATATACAAAATAAGTAATATACAATTTGTAGATAATAGATATCTGGTGGATATCCTGAAAATAAAAATATTAATGCGACTATTACAAACATGGTAATGTGTACATATAATTGCGATAGCATTCTAAATGTTGGAATCGTAGATATAGGATAAACCATCTTTGTTATTAGGTGTTTATTATGTCTATAAGATGTGCCACCGTAAATCAATGTTTCAGAAATATAAAACCAAGGTATTATACCGCAGATCAACCATAATATAAATGGATACTCTCCTTTAGTAGTTCCTCCACCTCCTCTTATTCCAACTTCAATGGCAAACCAATATACAGATATAAATAACATTGGTTTCACGATAGCCCAAACAACTCCTAAAGCTGCTCCACTATACTTCTTTTGAAGTTCTTTTATTGACATTTCAATAGTTCTACCGGTGTTTTTAATATTTTCACTTATAATCCTCCAAGGATTTTTTAAAAGAGATATCATATTTTCACCTTTCTTACGTAAAAGTTGTTTTACTACATAGTATTTTTTTCATTTTCAATGTTTTTCGTTGTCATCCAGAGGAGTGTAGCGACGAAGGATCTTAGTCTTGGCACTTATTTGTAGCTAATACTTTAATGCCTTATGGGCTTACCTCTTGGGTCTTAAGATCCCACCCTGATAAACGGGGCACCGCGCTTCGCTCTGGATGACCGGGGCAGTGTGTATAGGTACATAAAATTATCGTTTAGTTTATATTCGTATCATATCATAAAATCTGCGACTTATTATCGCAGATCTTATGATGTGATGATATTCTTACTAGTTATTGTTGGGCAGGTTCTTTGTTAGTCTCTGGTGCAGGTGTGACTGTTACTGTAATTGCCACAGGTACTGCTTTGTTTCCCGCTGAATCTGATGCATTATATGTCAATGTATACGTACCTGGTTTGTTTACATCTACATTTCCTGAAACTGACCAGGTGTACTCGCTCTCTTCTTCTACTATATACACGCCTTGTTCTTTCATCTTTTGAGTTAGCTCTGTTCGCTGAACAATACTAAAATCTTTTGCCCCTTTTATCACCGGTGGTGTTGTATCTTTTGGTTTTTCCGGCTCATTTTCCTGTTGTATTGGTGCGCTTTGTCCTTGAACAGTAAACGATACTGATGTTTGGATTCCTTCAGCTGATATGCTCAAAGTTACATTTCCTGGCGATCTTCCTACAATGGTATTATCTGAATTTACTTGTATAATACCACTTTGTGATACGCTGAATCTAGTATCATTTATGTCAAATGTGTGTTGCTGTCCATTAGATGTCCTGCCAGTAAGAGTTAATTTAGTTCTCTCGTCAACTTGCAATGTCCTCGTTCCTACACTTGCATTTAATCGTGCTAATTTATCACTAGTATCATCTTGTGTCATCAGCTGCGCATCTATACCGTAAATTTCTTTTAGAAACTCCACTCTTTTATTTTGTTGAATGATCCAGTATGAAATTCCTGCTAATTCTCCAAAATCTCCCGGTAGTGTATAAGTCTCTAATGATTCTTTATTGACCTTTGTTCCAAACAAAGATAGTGCTGATATTTGTTGAAATGATAAATTAGTAGTCAAGTTTTCTGACACTAAATTATAAATTTGTGGCAATTTAATCAAACTATTTGTTGACTTTAAATTTTCTAATAAAGCTTTTATAATATGTTGTTGGCTTGCAACACGGTCGATATCACCTAATGGGTACATTCTATATCTTGCATAGTATTGTAAGTCTTTACCGTTTAACTTTTGCATACCTTCTTCTACTCGAACTTTAGTTCTATCTTTTCCATTTTTCGCATATAGTGTATGTTGAACATCTATATTGATACCACCTATTTCGTCTATTATCTTAGTTACTACGTCCATATCTGTAATACCTACATAATAGTTTATTGGGATATCTCCTAGAACATTGCTTACTGTTCCAATAAGGTATTCTATTCCCTTGTCGATGGTGTCTTCACTCTCTTGTACATCATAGCTAGCATACATAAATGTTGAATTTATCTTGTCTTTACCTGACCTATTGTATATTGGTACATATGTATCTCTAGGAAGGGATACTAGATCTATGGTATTTTCTTTAAAGTCTAGAGTTGCTAACATAATGGTATCTGGTCTATATACCCCATAGTTTGCTACTGTATCTCTGTATTCGTTTTTGTCTAATCCAAAGACTAAAATATTGACCTTACTCTTGTCAAATTGATCATTTACATCGTAAGTTATGGGTTCTTCTACCTTTGGCTCAAATAAATCTTCTGGATTATTTATCTCATTGTAAAAATTGTAACCTAAAACTGTAGCTGTACTTAATAATAAAACTAATATTAGTACAGTATAAAATCTTTTTTTATTAACTATTCTAATCTTCATACCTGCCCCTTATGACGTTGATTAAATCACACAATTACTGTGGATTAATCAATAGCTTTTTTTGTTTGAACCACTAAGTAAAGCAACATTATCTAATATTTTTCCTGTGCCTAATGCAACTGCTGATTCTGCATTTTCAACGATATTAACTGGTACTCCCATTCTTTCTTGGATTAGTAAATCTAAACCTCCAAGTAAAGCGCCGCCGCCAGTTAAATATATTCCTGTATCACTAATATCTGATGCTAATTCTGGTGGCGTTTTTTCTAATACACTGTGAATAGCATTAATAACAGAATCAATACTATCTGCTAGGGAAACTCTTATCTCTTCTGAACTTACACTGATAGATCTTGGTAATCCAGACAATAAATCTCTTCCTCTAATTTCCATATGTTTTTCTTCTGTTCCTTGAAATACTGTTCCTATATTCATCTTTAGATCTTCTGCTGTTCTTTCTCCTATAAGCACATTGTGATTTTTTCTCATGTATCGTACAATAGCTTCATCAAATTTATCTCCAGCAATTTTAATAGAAATACTCTCGACAATACCACCTAATGATAGTACTGCAATATCCGTAGTTCCACCACCAATATCTACTACCATGTTCCCTGTTGGTTGGGTAATATCTATGCCAGCTCCGATAGCTGCTGCTACTGGTTCTTCTACAATAACAGGATTAGACCCACCAGCAGATAATACCGCTTGTTCTACTGCTCTTTTTTCAACTTCAGTAGCACCACTAGGTATTCCTACTACTACTCTTGGTCTAAACAACCTTCTTGTCCCAGAAACTTTCGCAATAAAATATTTTAACATTCTTTCTGTGATCTTGAAATCAGAAATAACACCATCTTGCAATGGTCTTATAGCTTGTATATTTCCTGGTGTTCTACCTAGCATCGCTCTTGCATCTGAACCTATAGCCTTAATTTCATTTGTATTCGTATCTATGGCAACTACAGAAGGCTCCTGTAATACTATACCTTTCCCCTTAACATACACTAATATATTAGCAGTTCCTAAATCAATTCCAATATCTTTTCTAAACGGCATTTTTAGTATCCTCTCCTTAGGTAAACTCTTCCTTACTAACTTTATATTATATCATATCATAACTTGTGATAATAGTAACTATTTCCTATTTTATCTAACGCAGATTTAACCTCAAACCCTTTGAGATGTGAGATGTTGGAAGTGAGAAGTGAGATAAAAGCTTCAATCCTGCATCCAGCTTCTCGCTTTGATTTCTGCGAGCCAATCTAACGCAGATTTAACCTCAACCCCTTTGGGGTTTCGGTCGTTGGCACTTGCTCCCTTGAGAAGTCAGATGTTAGATGTTAGATGTTAGATGTTTATAGCTTTTCCTTTGGATAAGCCTTCTTTACTTTTGGTCAAAAGCTACAATCCTGCATCCAGCTTCTTGCCTCTCGCTTCGCAATTGCGAGCCAATCTGCCGCAGATTAACCTCAACCCCTTTGGGGTTTCGGTCGTTGGCACTTGCTCCCTTGAGAAGTCAGATGTTAGATGTTAGATGTTAGATGTTTATAGCTTTTCCTTTGGATAAGCCTTCTTTACTTTTGGTCAAAAGCTACAATCCTGCATCCAGCTTCTTGCCTCTCGCTTCGCAATTGCGAGCCAATCT
>NZ_WHNX01000047.1 GCF_009362815.1 Alkalibaculum sporogenes
ACTTTTAATCTATATCAAAATGAAGAAGAAGTAGATAGTAAAGTAACAGATAGTGAAGGAATAGTAGTATTTGAAGGATTAGTTCCAGGAGAATACTTCCTAGAAGAGATAGCACCAGATGGATACGAGAGTAGCATAGACGGTTTACTAGCAGTAAATGTAGTAGGTAAAGAAGTAAGTAGTGTAAATGTAATAAACAGTTTAATCACTGGTGGTATTGAAGTTATCAAAACTATCGACAGTATAGATGGAAATCCACAAGAAGGTGTTACTTTTAATCTATATCAAAATGAAGAAGAAGTAGATAGTAAAGTAACAGATAGTGAAGGAATAGTAGTATTTGAAGGATTAGTTCCAGGAGAATACTTCTTAGAAGAGATAGTACCAGATGGATACGAAAGTAGCATAGACGGTTTACTCGCAATAAATGTAGTAGGTAAAGAAGTGAATGTAGTAAGTGTAATTAACACAGAGATTATTGAAATAGACGATGAAGAAATTCCACTAGGGCCAATTATATTTCCAGTAGATCCTAAAGACGACCCTAAAGAAATAGATGATGATAAGGAAGTAGTAATTATCGATGAAGAAAAGACTCCACTAGGTGGTGCAAAACTTCCTAAAACTGGTTCTATACCAACTGTATTATTCTACGGAGCAGGTTTAGCACTAGTGTTAACAGGAACTATTCTTAAAAAGAAAAAATAGTTTTAACTTACAGTATCATAAAAAGATAAAACTGGAGGGTTGATAACTCTCCAGTTTTTGTTATGTGCGAAGAAAACGAGATTATATTATTATTTATGGCTATAATGGGGCTTGATTGGGTTATTTTTTCAAGTAGAATATTATTCCAATTTTTTAGAATAATAACTTGTCAAATATTGTCCTATAATATATAATGAAATTGTAAATTAATATGACTTCTAAAGCTTCTCAAACGATAATAGCAAACCAACTGAAAGGTTGGGACGCAAAGCCATAGGGCCTACACATAATTATGTAAGGCAGCCGAGCTACCGAAAGGAGAAATTTTTATGCGTAAAAATATTGTAACAATAATTGTAATAATTTTAATTACATTCAGTATGTCTTTTGTACAAGCCAGTTCAAAAGTAGATACACGTCAAAGTGCAAACAAAACTACTAAAACATCTCAAACATCTGTAATAAGAAACTTAAAGTTAACAAAGGTAAGCGGTGTACCTTTAAAAACAACACAGGGAAAAGAAAAAGTGATTAAGACTGCTGCCAAAAAGCCTACTCAAAATAATGTAAAAACTACTAAAACAAATAAAACTACCACAACTACTAAAAGTGTAGTACAAAATAATACAACTCAAAAAAAAGCAGCTAAAGCAACCACGCCAACTACTACAAAAGCAGTCAAAAATAGTTCAACTCAAAAAAAAGCAACTGTTGCAACTACTGCTAAAGTAGCTCAAAATAATACAACTCAAAAAAGTGGGACTGTAGCAGCAACTGAAACTGTACAAGCTAAACCAGCGCAAACTAAAGCAACAACAACTACAAATTCGACAGAGTCAAAACCATCAATAGATGTGAGTAATGCAAACAATGGTACTGTCAAGGCAAAATATTTGAGTGCCAAAAAATTAAAAGTACAAATTGTTAAAGGTGATAAAACATACAATTATGATCTCAAAGGCGACAACAAGTATCAAAGTTACCCATTACAAATGGGTGATGGAACATATAAAATTAGTGTAATGGAAAATGTAGAAGGCAATAAATATAAATCTGTCTTAACTAAAGAAGCACAAGTTAAAACTACAAATCCTAATCAAAAATACCTAACATCAGTGCAGATGATTAACTGGAGCAGTTCTATGGCTCCCATCAAAAAAGCTAGTTCATTAGCTAGTGGAAGTGATGCACAAAAAGCAAGTAAGATATATAGTTTTGTAGTTAGTAGTATTAAATACAATAGCGATATAACTAGTTTGCCAAGTGGATATGTTCCAAATATTGAAACTACATATAGTTCAAAAAAAGGTATATGTTATGACTTTGCATCATTATACGCTTCAATGATGAGAAGCGTAGGTGTTCCAACAAAACTAGTTAAAGGTACATCTTCTAATGTAAATGGATATCATGCATGGAATGAAGTGTATATAGACGGCAAATGGCGTATAGTAGATACATCATATGATTCGCAATTAAAAGCTGCTGGACATAGTGTAACCATGTATAAATCAGGTGGATATAGTAAACAAAAAGAATATTAAACCCCTATCCCTATAAAGCAATATAATAAGAAGCGACGGCTGTAAATAGCGTCGCTTCTTATTATATAAATAATTCTTAAATAAGCAGAAAGAAATTCGATTATAGTTTTGAGTATCATTACAGTAGTGGGGAAAATAACCTGGATATAGATTCTTTGAATTTTACAGCCAAATGTCTTTTGAGGTACTCTTCATAAGTTAAGTCTCTACATACTTCTATGTCTGCTAAAAATATTTCTTTAAATTTCTTACATGTTTCTTCGTCATATATAAAAGCATTTACTTCAAAATTCAATCTAAAACTTCTAATGTCGAAGTTGCAGGTTCCAGTAGAACAAATAACATCATCTGCTACAATAGTCTTTGAATGTAAAAAGCCATTATCGTATATATATACCTTTGCTCCTGCTTCTAGCAACTCCCCAACATAGGAAATAGTTGCCCAATATACAAAGGGATGATCTGGCTTATTTGGGATCATTATTCTTACATCTACGCCAGATCTAGATGCAATTTTTATTGCTTCCATAATGCTCTGATCAGGCACAAAGTACGGGGTTTGGATAAAAAGATACTGCCTTGCAGAGTTTATGATTTTTAGAAAACCTTCTTTTATTTGATCTTCAACTTCATCTGGGCCAGAAGAAACTATTTGGACACCAACAGAACCATTAAAAGTTCGATCTGTTAAATAATCACTAGTTAATTGTACATCTTCGTTTGTTGCAAAACGCCAATCCAAAATGAATCTAAGTTGTAATTCAAATAATGCACCCCCACTTAACTTTATATGAGTATCACGCCAGTATCCCATAGATTTCTTTAAACCAAGATATTCATTTCCAACGTTAAATCCACCTAAGTAGCCAATAGACCCATCGATGACGACAATTTTTCTATGGTTACGGTAATTAGCTTTGAAGTTAATAAAATTTATCTTTGATGGAAAGAACCTTCCAACTTTACCGCCAGCAGAAATAAACTCAGCGAGATGCTTTCGTTTTATTGATATGCCCCCCATATCGTCAAACAAGAGGCGTACTTGGACACCTTCAAGAGCCTTTTTAGTTAATAATTCTATAAGAGATATACCCAAGTCATCATTTTTAATAATAAAGTATTGTATATGAATATGATGTTTTGCGTAATGGATTTGTTCAAATAAATCTTTAAATTTTTCTTTACCATCTATAAATATTTTGATATCGTTATTATTAGTATATAAAGAATTGCTGACATTTTGATGAAAACGTATAATATCCTTGTATACATCTTTGTTAGAATAGCAAAGTTGAATTTTGTCACTCATTAAATCTTTTTTTTGTTGTTTTAAAAGTTTTGTAGTTGTCTCTAATTCTTCACTGTTTAATTTAAAAATTTTTCTCCTGGCAATATTTTGAGAGAACAGTAAGTAAAATACAAACCCGATAGCTGGAATAAGCCAAATAAATAAAAGCCAGGCATATGTACTTTGAGGATCTTTACGCTCGAGGAAAATAATAGTAAAAGTAAGTATAATATTAATTATTAAAAGTGAAGATAGGCTATAAGAGGTGACTAATAGCATAAAATTTTCCTCCTTAATTATTTGATAGTAGTTTAATTGAGATCAAAACTGCACAATAATATCTAAATTATGAGCTAAGACTCTATTCATCTAGGATATTATAACACATTTTACTGATAGTTATCAGCAGTTGTATTGTAATATAATAACAAAATACTTATGAACAAGGAGAAAACCATGAAATCAAATAAAATAATAGTAAGTGCGTGTTTAGCAGGATGTAACTGCAGATATAATGGCAAAAATAGCAAAGTGAAAGAAATAGAAGAATTAGTTAATAAAGGTAAAGCTATAACGGTATGTCCAGAAGTCTTAGGAGGACTTCAAATCCCTAGAAAACCTTGTGAAATTCAAGAAAATATAAAATCATTTTGCATTGTTAATGAAAAGGGAGAAGATTTAACAAAAGCTTTTTTAAAAGGTGCTCAAAAAACCCTTGAGCTAGCCCAAAAGACAGATCCTCCTGAAATCATTTTGAAATCAAAAAGTCCTTCTTGTGGATATGGACAGGTATACGATGGAACTTTTACAGGTACATTGCGAAAGGGAAATGGCGTTACAGCAGAAATTCTCTATCAAAATGGATTTAATATAATTAGTGTTGATTGATTAATTAAAAAATAGCAAAATTTTCTTTTGACAAAACATCAAATTTATAGTATATTAGTATTTGTCGCTGATTACGAGGTGTAGCGCAGTTTGGTAGCGCACATGGTTTGGGACCATGGGGCCGAAGGTTCGAATCCTTTCACCTCGACCATAAAATTTTATAGCTATTTATCTGCGGATATAGCTAGCAACTATCTAGGGCTTTTAGCTCAGTTGGTTAGAGCAACCGGCTCATAACCGGTAGGTCCGGGGTTCGAGTCCCTGAAGGCCCACCATATTCACGTGGATAATATGAATATGTTGGATTAACTTAAGCAAACAAAACAAAAATACTATATTAATATAGTATTTTTTTTATACAAAATAATAGGGATGATTATAGATTTTGAATTGGGTATAAAAAAACAAACTTCAGGTTCAAAGTTTGTTTTTTTATTAGTTATCCCGAATTAACAGGCACTAAGACTCCCGTCAAGTTGATACGAGCCTCGTCAACCCTGACAGGGTCAATACCAGATTTCAAAATAAGAAAATTTATTTAATTATTCTTCTTGCCCCTATGTATCGCGGATTCCAGTATGAGTTATCCAAGTTGGTAATTGTTACACCGACACTGCTACTTGAGTGAATAAAACTATTATTTCCAACATATATTCCTAAGTGAGAAGCACCAGACGTATAAGTTGTGAAAAATACAAAATCTCCAAGCTTTAGATCTCCTCTATTAACTGGTGTCCCAATAGTATACTGTTGAGCAGCTGTTCTTGGTATAGTAATTCCATTTTGTTTCATAACATATTGAGTAAATCCAGAACAATCAAATCCTGTAGGAGTAGTACCAGCATTTAAATATGGGATTCCTATAAGAGATTTAGATGTTGAAATTACATTGTTTATTGTTGATTGGATAGAACTTGAATTGTTGGAACCTCTATTGATGATTGTTGAATTAGACACTCCATTTAATTTAGTTTGTAATACATTAATAGTTTGGGGACCGACAACTCCATCTACAGTAAGACCATTATCTCGTTGAAAAGCAATAACTGACTGTCTTGTAATATTGCCAAAAATTCCATCTACTACCCCTACACTATAGCCTAAAGTTTTTAGATTGTATTGAAGTTCTCTTACAGGTTCACCCCGCATTCCATGTCTTATTAAACCAGTGTAACTAGGAGTTTGATTATTTGTACTAATTTTTCTTTTAAGTGTAGCGAATGTCTGAGGTCCAGCTACACCATCCACACTAAGTGAATTATCCCTTTGGAATCTTGTAACTGCTTGTCTTGTTTGGTTTCCAAATATGGAGTCTATAGGTCCTACTGAATAACCAATAGAGCTCAAATCCCTTTGAAGTTCATTAACTGAATTTCCTCTCATCCCAAATGACAAGATGCTTTGTGCTGAAACAGAGCTAGTAAAAATCATTAAGGTTAAAACTAAGAAAGTACATATCTTAACTGTCTTGTTCATTTTATGTCTCCTTTCTTTTCTTCTATTTTATGTTTCCTATATATATTGTAACAAAAGAATATACAGGTTGTAAAAGTTCAATATATGGTAATTCCTATGAGCTTATTGTTGATTTATATAATCAAATGTGTTATACTATATAATGAAAATAATAATGACAAAGTTATAATACAATATGAAGTAGATAGAATGAGTAGTTGGTTTTATGAGCTGGTTCACGTATTTTATATGTGGGAGTCAGTAAGTTAGCCGTAATCTTAAAGGATTTAAAGCAAAAATTTTATTGAAAAATAGTTATTAGAACTGGGGTTTGGTTAGGATCATATGGTCATAATCTATACTATTAATTTATATAATTAATAAATTTAATGGTATAAAGTGAACTGATTATCAGGAAAGCTTAAACACTCTAACTCTATATATATTTATATATAGAGTTAGAGTGTTTTTAATTATCGCGAAGTAATGAGCCAAGTGGCTGCTTGCAGATATTTGGCGACTACCGCGTAACCGCGAGAAACTTACAAAGCGTGTTTCTTGTAGTTAGGAGGGTGCTCGGGCTATAAAACCATAGGGTTCCCTAGCGAAAGCATCGAAGACGTTCTATTTATATATTATGAGCACAGCATAGGCATTAGCTCTAAAAATAGTATAAGAGGATTGAGAAGCCATCTTAAATCAAGAAAATTTTCCTAAAAATTTAAGTAATTTATAAATGATTAAAGTCGATATACTACAGTATGCCTGAGTAGATACGTCTAGATATCTATACTTTAATAGTGTATGTGAATAATAACGTCTAAGACGATATTTTCGTATAAGTAACCACAAATAAAAGGAGGTAAAAGAATGATTAAAAAATCAATTGTAATAATTTTATCAAGTGTATTTTTATTAGTACTATTAACGGGTTGTAGTGATGGGAGTCAAACAACTTACAGTAAAATTATCGAAAATGAGGAAATGACTTTTGCAATGACAGGAGCATATCCACCATTTAACTTTATCGATGATAACGGAGACTTGGCAGGTTTTGACATTGAAATAGCTAATGCTATTGCAGAAAAAATGGGAGTAGAAGCTGTTCCAATTACTACTGAATGGGACGGTATAGTAGGTGGACTGACAGGAAATAGATTTGATATGATTATCGGTAGTATGGCAATTACAGAGGATAGGTTAGAACAGGTGAATTTTACTAATCCTTATTATTACGAAGTAGCTCAGTTTTTTGCTGAAGTAGGTTCAGGTATAAGTAGTATTGAAGACTTAGAAGAAGGAAAAGTAGGAGTTGTGACTGGAACAACTTATCATGAATACTTAAAAGAATTAGAAAATATTGAAATACTCCAATTTACAAGTGATGTTGATAACTTTATGAGTGTCCAACAAGGAAGATCTGATGGTTTGGTAACAAGCAATATAGTAGGATCTCAAGCACCTAGAGAATATAATGTTGATATTGAGCCTATTGGAGAAGCTTTATACGCAGAAGATATAGCTATAGCTATAAGAAAAGAAGATACAGAGTTATTAGAAGAGGTAAATAAAGCGTTACAAGAGATTATTGATGATGGTACATATGCACAGATTAGCGATAAATGGTTTGGAATAAACCTTTTAGAAAAGTAGAATTATTTGTTTTAATCTTTAACTAAGCTATCATAGGGAATTATCTTTGATAGCTTAGATTTTTTAGTCATAAATAACAAATAGAGATGGTGTGTCTTTAATTAGGCTATTACATCAGTATTTTCTCTGCTTCAGAGCTTTGAATATACTGATGTAGTTGTCTTTATAAGAAACACTAATATTAATTCGGAGGATAATTATGGAATTCGCAACAGGGTTTTTCAATAGTACAGTAAATTTTTTTACAACCGTAATAGATTTTGCACCTAAATTCATTCCAGGTGTAACTGCTACATTACAATTAGCTTTTTTATCAATACTTCTTGGTACAGCCATAGGACTTGTAGTAGCTGTATTAAAACTAACTCGTAAAAAGATTTTAATTAGAATTATGAATATATATATCACTGTGATTAGAGGCACGCCACTATTACTACAACTTTATTTTATTTTTTACGGATTACCAGGTATGGGCATAGAGATAGATCGTTTTCCCTCTGCTGTTATCGGATTAGCTTTTCACAATGGTGCTTATATTAGTGAAATATTTAGAGGTGCTATAGAGTCTATCGATTATGGACAAAGAGAAGCAGCAAGATCTCTTGGAATGTCTAGATGGCAATCTACCAAGAGAATCATTTTACCTCAAGCGTTTAAACGTTCAATTCCAGCCTTAGGTAATCAGTTTATAATAGCAGTAAAAGATTCATCATTAGCAAGTGTAATAACAATTACAGAGATTATGCTTTTGGCAAGGCAATTTGTTGCTGCTACGTTTAATGTATTTCCTATATTTTTCATAGCAGGAGTATATTATCTAGTAATAACTATGGGTTTAACAAAACTTTTGCGAATGATAGAGTTAAAATTGAAGGTTAATGAGAGGTGAAAATATGAGTATGATAGAGATTAAAAACTTACATAAATACTTTGGAGATTTAGAAGTGTTAAAAGGAATAGATTTAACGGTTAATGAAAAAGAAGTAGTTTGTCTTATTGGAGCTAGTGGTTCTGGTAAAAGTACATTATTGAGATGTATAAATTCTCTAGAAAAGAAGACAGACGGCGATATATGGATTGATGGAGAATTAGTTGAACATGAAAAAGAGAGTAGCATAAATCATATTAGACAGAAGGTAGGCATGGTATTTCAACGGTTTAATTTATTTCCTCATATGACTGTTGTTCAAAATGTCATGGAAGGGCCACTAACTGTTAAGAAATTACCTAAGGAAGAAGCAAAAAAACTTGCTATGGAGCTTTTGGTCAAAGTAGGTATTGATGAGAAAGCCGATGAATATCCTGCAATGTTATCAGGTGGCCAACAACAGCGAGTGGCAATTGCACGTTCACTTGCTATGGAGCCAAAGGTAATACTATTTGATGAGCCTACATCAGCATTAGATCCGGAATTGGTAGGAGAAGTTCTCAAAGTTATGAAGGATCTTGCTAGAGAGGGTATGACAATGATCGTCGTTACTCATGAAATGGGATTTGCAAAAGAAGTAGCTGATAGAGTAATTTTTATCCACGAAGGCTTGATTGCAGAAGAAGGAACACCAGATCAAATCTTTAATAATCCTCAACATGAAAGATTGCAGAATTTTTTAGGACAGATTTTAGAGTAGACGTATTATGCTACAAAACCCATCTGTTTTTTATTATGGATAAACAGATGGGTTTATTTATTATTAAATTAAAAACTATAGAATTTGTAGAATTTTAATACAATTCATAGAATTATTTGACTATTAGCACAGGACACTTTGTCTCATGTAGAATTTTCTGACTGACACTTCCTAAAATTGATCCAGTGACAAATCCGTGACCATGACTACCCATAACTACTAAGTCAATTTTTTGTTTATCTATCTCCTTGATAATTTCTACTACGGTATTGCCGGAAACAATCTTTTTATTAAGAGGAACATCTACATCTATATCAGCAAGTGTTATATCTAGAGCAACTTTACCTACGTTTTCTAATGATTCTTCATTAACTGTAATACCATACGATAAAGCATATCCCCAATATGATGCAGGAGTGTGAACAACGTGAACAAGTATTATTTCACCCTCAGTTATTTTTGCTATTTTGATAGCTTCTTCTAAAGCTCTCTTAGAAAACTCAGAAGCATCAGTAGGTACAAGTATTTTTTTATACATAAGCATATCCTCCTATTAATATATATTGTGTTAATTATTACCCTTATAAAACGGCGTTAAACTATTAGGACGTATTTAATGAATATTATAAAATTATATTCACTATTTTAAAATAAATTACTACATAAAGTTAAACAGATAAATTAATGTGTATTTGTGTATTATTGTAGTAAGAAAATTTATGATACTATGTAAAAGGAAATAATACTTATGTAGACGAATAATAATATGTATAAGGAATGGAGTATTATATGGTATATAATAATAAAAAAACAGTTACAATAGTTTCATGGATAGGAGTAATCATATGGATGAGTTTAATATTTTATTTATCATCACAACAAGCTACACAGTCGGCACAACTATCCACGGGAATTACTGAGAAGATAATAAATATTATACAGAAATATATACCTAATTATAATGTGGATATACTGAGTTTCAACAGTATAATAAGGAAGAATGCACATTTAATAGCCTACTTTATTTTAGGTGTTTTACTTATTAATGCTATTAGTAGAAATAGAATAATTGGATTTAAGGCTTATGCTCTAGCACTATTAATATGCATATTATATGCTATAAGTGATGAAATACATCAATTGTACGTTCCGGGTAGGAGCGGAGAAATTAGAGATGTATTAATAGATAGTATTGGATCATCTATTGGGATTAGTATATTTGCATTAATTAAAAAGATTAAGTTAAAATCTAGTTTAAACTAGTACTAGTAAACTAAATTTATACTTATCTTAAATTTATTATAAAATAAATATTATAAAACTATTATATTATAAAGATACTAATAAAGAAAAAGGTGATGAGCTAATATAATAATATATTTGTTTACACAGAATTGTTTGATATTATAAGTAGATTAAGGTATTATCTTAGTTAAGACTTACTTTGAGTGAGTGTATTAAATGAAAAGAAGGTATATAATGATAGAATTAGGAAAAATACAGAAGATGGTAATAGTTAGACGTTCAAAAATAGGAGTTTATTTGAATTCTAAAAATGATGAGATTATGGAAGAAATTTTACTTCCTAAGAATCAAGTTTCAAATGAAATGCAACTTGACGATGAAATTGATGTTTTTGTTTATAAAGACTCAGAAGATAGACTAATAGCTACGATTAAAACGCCTAAGATAACTCTTGGAGAAATTGCTATGCTAAGAGTCGTGGATATTACAGGTATAGGAGCATTTTTAGATTGGGGTTTAGAAAAAGATTTATTTTTACCATTCAAAGAACAGCTTGGTAAAATTAGAGAAGGAGATTATTATATAGTAGGTCTCTATATTGATAAGAGTGAAAGACTCTGTGCGACAATGAAAATTTCTAGATTATTAGAAGATCAATCACCTTACAAAGAAAATGATCGAGTAAAGGGAATTATCTATAGCATTAATAAAGAGTTAGGCGCATTTGTTGCTGTAGATAATAAATATCATGGACTAATCTCTAGTAGTGAGTTCTTAGGTGCATGTGATTATGGTGACAATGTAGACGTTCGAGTCAAACAAGTGAAACCAGATGGTAAATTAGAATTAAGTTTTAGGAAAGAAGCACACAATGAGATAGATGATGATTCAGATAAAATATATAAAAAGCTAAGATATAGAGGTGGAAGCATTAATCTCAATGATAAGAGCTCCCCAAACGCTATCAAATTAGAATTTAATATGAGTAAGAGCGCTTTTAAAAGAGCTATAGGGCGTTTATATAAAGAACAGAAAATAAACATAACTGAAAAAGGTATTGAATTAAAATAGTTTGTAGAAGATTTCTTTTTACACATAAATAAATTCGAATGATAATATAATAAAACATACTATTATGTGGTGATTATTTTAGTCACCACTTTAGAGTGCACAGTAGGTTATCAAATCTTGTACCTTGCTTATAGATCATAAATAACTATTATCAACAAGAAGTGACTCAAGTATAAAACTTAAAATATAGGAACAGAATTTTAATATTGTATAGCTATAGGGGGAGGTCAATTAATGAAGTTAAAAGTTGGCGTATTATTTGGTGGTAAGTCTGGAGAACACGATGTTTCTCTGATGTCAGCCAGTAATGTTATAGAAGTAATGGACAAGGAAAAATACGATATAATAAAAATAGGCATTACTAAATTAGGTAAATGGATGATATATACAGGAGATACACAAAACATTGCTGATGGATCGTGGGAAAATGATAGAGAATGTACAATCAAGGAGTTTTCGATTTTTGACCATCCCATGATTAACGAAATTGATGTTTTTTTTCCAATATTACACGGTCCTAATGGCGAAGATGGTACTGTTCAAGGATTATTGAAGATTATGAATAAACCATTTGTAGGTTGTGGAGTACTAGCTTCATCAGTAGGAATGGATAAAGTTTATTCTAAAATATTATTTGAAAATGCTGGAATACCTATTGGTACTTATATGTCATTATACAAAAGCGAATGGGTATTAAAGAGTAGTAAGATAATTTCTAGCATTGAAGAAAAATTAGCTTATCCATTTTTTATCAAACCTGCAAATATGGGGTCTAGCGTAGGTATCTCTAAAGCACATAATAGAGATGAAATGTTAGAGGGATTTATGGAAGCATTCAAATATGACTCGAAGCTTATATTAGAAAAAGCGATTGATTGTAGAGAAGTAGAATGTGCTGTATTAGGAAACAAAGAACCAAGAGCCTCTGTCCTTGGGGAAATTCTACCATCACAAGAATTTTATGATTATAAGGCAAAGTATACAGATGGTGATAAATCTACTTTGATTATCCCAGCACAACTAGATGAAAAGACTACAGAAAAAATAAAGGATTATGCAGTAAGGGCTTTTAAGAGTATAAATGGACGAGGATTGTCTAGAGTAGACTTTTTTATAGATAAGAATACTGGAGAAATAATGATCAATGAGATTAATACATTACCAGGGTTTACCAATATAAGCATGTACCCTAAACTTTGGGAAGAGACAGGTATAAGTTATTCAGATTTAGTAGAAGAGATTATCAGACTTGCTATAGAAGAATATAATAGTTAGGCACTCAATTTTTCATACTATAACTATAATAGTGATAATGCTTACAGTGATAAAGATACAGGTATATAAGTAACCCATGTTAAATTAAGAAGGTGTAAAAATGAGTGATAAGAAGAAAATTTGGATATCTATTAAAGGTAAAACGACTCAGGAAGATGGACCAGAGGATATAGTGGAGTTAATAACACAAGGAGAAATATATAAAAAAAGAAAAAGTGACTATATAATTTACGATGAAACACAAGTTTCAGGTTTGGAAGGAACTACAACTACTTTAAAAATAGACGATAATAAGATAGCTATTATTAGATTAGGATCAACAAATTCTCATATGATATTTGAAAAAGGAAAGAAAAATTTTAATACATACTCCACTCCTTATGGAGATATGTCTATGATGGTATATACAAAAGCAATAGATATAAATTATAATAGTGATAATAACCCTACAAATATATACGTAGATTACAATATAGAAATACAAGGACTTGCATCAACTAGAAATGTATTAAATATTGAAGTAAAGCACTAAGAGAGGTTGGAACAAATGAAAAGTACAATTAATAAAATTATAGCTAGTATTAAATTAGCAGTAAATGAAAGTATTACAAGATCAGTAGACGAAGGTGCTTTTACTATAGATCATATGCCATCTATTATTATTGAGGTGCCAAGAGATACAACTCATGGAGAATTTTCAACTAATGTTGCTATGCAAATTACAAGACAAGCAAAAAAATCACCAAAACTTATAGGCGAAGTTATTATTAAAAACATAGATACTAATAATAGTTATATTAAATCAGTAGAGTTAGCTGGGCCAGGTTTTATTAATTTTCATTTAAATCAAAATTGGTTATATGAAGTTCTAGAAGATATATATGACTTAAGAGGAAGTTATGGAAGTAGTGACATTGGTGCTGGGAAAAAGGTAAATGTTGAATTTATCAGTGCAAATCCTACAGGGCCTATGCATATGGGAAATGCTAGAGGTGGTGCAATTGGCGATGGCATAGCTTCTATTTTACAATGTGCGGGATATCAAGTTTCACGAGAGTTTTATATAAATGATGCTGGAAATCAAATAGAAAAATTTGGACAATCATTAGAAGCTAGGTATTTACAATTATTAGGTCAAAATATAGAATTTCCTGAGGATGGGTATAAAGGCGAAGATATTACGGAACACATGAAAAATTTTATCGAAGAACAACATAAAGAATATATTGATGAAGAAAGCGATAGGCGAAAGAAAGCTTTTATTGAATACGCATTAAATCTTAATTTACAAAAGATTAAAGAAGATTTAAACGAATATGGAATTAAATACGATGTATGGTTTTCAGAAAGTGTCTTGCATTGTCAAAATCAAGTTAATGCTGTAATAGATGAACTTAAAAATAAGGGCTATGCATATGAAAAAGAAGGAGCAGTATGGTTTAAGGCAACTGAGTTTGGCTGCGAAAAGGACGATGTGCTTGTTAGGAATAATGGAATTCCTACATACTTTGCAGCTGATATAGCATATCACCTTGATAAACTTAGAACCAGAGAATTTGATTGGTCTATTAATGTTTGGGGTGCAGATCATCATGGACATGTTGCTAGATTAAAAGGTGCATTGGAAGCATTAGGAATAGAGCCAGATAGATTGACAATTATTATTATGCAACTAGTAAGACTTACCCGAAAGGGCGAAATTTCTAGAATGTCTAAAAGAAGTGGTAAAATGGTGACATTATCGGATTTGATTGATGAAGTCGGCAAAGATGCTGCAAGGTTTTTCTTTAATCTAAGATCTCCAGATAGTCATTTGGATTTTGATTTAGATTTAGCTATGGAACAGTCAAATGACAATCCGGTCTTCTATGTACAATACGCTCATGCTCGAATTTGTAGCATACTTAGGCAACTAGATGTAGAAGTGAGCTTTTCTCAAGTTACTCTGACCCTTCTAAAAGAAAAAGAAGAGATACTACTAATCAGGAAACTGGCAGATTTACCTCAAGAAATCATAATGGCTATAGAAAAATTAGATCCAAGTAAGATTACTAAGTACGCTCTAGATCTATCTTCAGATTTTCATAGTTTCTACAATGCATGTAGGGTAAAGTTAGAGGATGAAGAATTGATGAAATCTAGGATAATATTAATCCAATGCACAAAACAGGTAATAGAAAACTGTTTAGGAATATTAGGAGTAAGTGCACCAGAAATAATGTAATTTTAATTAATAATGAATAATTATTAAATTAAAATGCAAAACGACAAAATGCAAAACGACAAAATGCAAAACGACAAAATGCAAAACGACAAAATGCAAAATGCAAAATGCAAAATGCAAAATGCAAAATGCAAAATGCAAAATATCATAAAAAACCCGTAGACCAGCTAAGCAAAGTCAAGTAAAACATCTAAAATAAGAATTAAAATGTATTGTATAAAAATAAGCATAGCAAACAAGCCAATGGAACACCTAGCGGCTGTAAACAATACTCTTCTAGCAAAGCGAGACCCACGTTTAGACATAGAAATTTTTGTACCTTTAAAATTACCAGATTCTTT
>NZ_WHNX01000048.1 GCF_009362815.1 Alkalibaculum sporogenes
TCATAAGGTTCATTGTAAATATAAGAATCTATTATTTCGAATTGTTTGTCTTTTTGAGTGACATTATTACAGCTAGTAACGAACTGTGCATACTGAACTCGAGCTGTTTCAGAGCTATTGCCAAATTGAGATAGAATAAAATCTGTATTTAGTATCCCATAGTTATCGCTATAATGTCCAAGATAGACTCCATAAGAAGAAAAGTAATAAGTATGAACGCAGTCTCTAAAGTCAGGAAGATCTTTTGCATTATTATGAATATAAGCAGAAACAATAAGGTTGTAGTCATCTACGTCAATCACTTTATTTATGAATCTTCCTTGAAATACATGACCATGACGTTTATATTTTCTATTATAATACTGAGCATAGCAAAGATTTAAACCATGCATGAATTTAGAAATGTCACATCCGTGGGGATCAAGTTGGATATGGACATGGGTATCCATTAAGCAGTAGGAGAGGATGCTACATTCAAATTTTTTGCAGTATGAAGCCATGAGTTGAAGATATTTTATTTTATCATCATTAGACCTAAAAAGTTGTATTTCACTAATGCTTCTGCACATAATATGATGGGTCGTTTCTGGATCTCTTCTTCTTGCCATTCTAGGCATGGTAATCACCACCGAACTCGTGTTTGGATTTATTATGACATAAAATTAGGAAATATTCAATAAGTTCTAGGAAAAATATTGTAATTTGTCAAATTATATATAATACTAAGCATAGAGACTAAAACTTGAGATATGTCCCCTAGGGGATTTTTGTTAAAATTCCAGCCTAAATATGTTGAAAAAAGCTAGTTTTTCACTGGTCCCGGACGGGATCGTACGTCCCTACTGTTTCTGTTAATGAAAATCATTGAATCCCAAAAGAGAATCGAAGAACTTAACGAAATTGGAAAACATTTAGAAGTTGAAGGCGAAATTCCAATAATATATGAAAGGATTAAATTGATGAAAAAAATATGGAATAATAATATGAATAAAAAATCAAGAATTATTTTTGTAGTAATTGGGTTAATACTTATAATTATAAGTTCAATTTCTTTTTTTATTAAATATAATCATGATCCTGATTTTGTGACATATGCAATTCTAGCTGCTTGCTCTGTTTTTATTGCACTAGGTTTAGAATTAATTATTTTAATTTTTAATTTTAAAAATACGTGTGTAAAGTCAATATTATTGATACTTCTAGGTGGTTTTATAGTTGCGAATTTCTATAATGAACACATAAGGACTGGTAGTATTTTACTAATTATCAGTATCTTGATATTTATAATTATAGCATTTACTAAAAATATTTTTTCTACTTTTATAACATTTGCATTACTTAGTTTTCCTTTTTTTATAAGTTCACTTGTGCTGTTAGGATTGTTTTCTTCTCATGAAAATGCTATTATTTATTTAATGTTAGTTATATTTTTCCTTTTCTATAGACTTGTTGGGGTAAATGTTAATAAGTTTTTTATTGGTCGGTGTATGGGATTCAAACAAGAAGCGCGCATGTATGATTTAGTACAGTTAAAAGAACAGATTAATTTTATTTATATTATTGTATTTATTTTGATGAATATTAGCAATTGGTTTTTTAATAATAATGAAATGGTTGCAACTGTTCTAAATAACGTTTTTATCACAGGTATAGCAATTACTAATATTAAATGGCGTTGTATATTTTGGTTTACAAAAGATAAATAATTTCTGGACTAGGTATTTGCGCAATGGATAAAGTCTAGGGGACAGTTATCAACCTTTGATAATTTTGTGTAAAATTATTATAAATGTATGCTTGATAAAGGGGTAAAAGACAAAAAAACAAGACTAAACTTGGTTAATCATAGGTATGGATTGGTATACCACCTGTTGAAGGACAAGAACTTATTACTCAGTTTATCAAAGAGAAGTGGACGAAATTGGATTTAATAATTGAAAAAAAGCAAATGCTTATAAATAAATGTTAATGATAATATGGAAATGTAGAAAAGTTCCAACATGAAAATGTAGGATTTTATGCATTTCTTTTTTTGTACCATCTTTTGCTATAATTATGCTAGCAAAAATAAAGGAAGGTACACTATGAGGAAAGATATTCAAAATCATATTAATAGATTTACTCGAGAGGAGCGATGTTTATTGAACAAAAGTGAGATGGCTAGAAGATTTAATTGTGATCCTAGAACTATTCATAGATATCTCGAAATTGAGTCAGGAGAATTGGTACAAAAGCCATCTAACAGAACGTACATATCCAAACTTGATGACTACAAAGAGATAATTATTGATAAGGTAGACAAGTATGGCGCAACCGCAATGGCTGCATACACATTTATTCAAAAGAAAGGTTATACCGGTAAATATTCTACCGTCGCTGCTTTTGTTAAAAAACATAAGAAAAACCAAATCCATAAAGCTACCATTCGCTTCGAAACTGGGCCTGGACTTCAGGCTCAAGTAGATTGGAAGGAAGAAGTAACGATGATTAGTCGTTATGCAGAAGTATTTAAAATTAACATATTTTTAATGGTACTAGGATATTCAAGGTTAAAATACATCTGCGTAACTACCAACAGAAACCAAAACACTCTATTTTCATGTATGTCTAAAGCCTTTGATTACTTTCAGGGTATACCACATGAAATACTTTTCGATAACATGAAGACGGTTGTTGATCATAGCAAGTCTACTTTTACTAAGACAGTGATTAATTCTACATTTAAGCACTTTGCTGATGATGCAACCTTTAAGACTATGCGAAACACTGGGGACGGGACTTTCTGTTTTGTTTAGAGCAATTTGTTCAATAAGTTAAGGATGGTTATATAAGCAAAAACAGTAGGAAGGGTACCTAACATAATTAGCAACAAACCCCCTAAGTGTTTGTTACTAATTAGTTTGAATAAACTCTAAAATTTATATCTTTAAAGAGTTATGGATTCTATTGGTAGTAAATAAAGATGGTCGAATTTAAGAACAAAAAGTCCCGTCCCTACTGTTTTCCCCTACTGTTTTCCCTTAGAAACAGCTGCCAGCGACTTCCTTCTTCAAGGCAATCAAAAATTTTGCTCAAGCTCTTTACTTACTCGATATTAAGTAGCATAATACTTGTATCGAGCCTTTTTACGCAAAACTTCCGATTGTCCTCTTAACTAACCGTCCCTAATGAGTCTTCTTCTTTCACAGCCATTAGTTTTTTATCAGCTGATACTTCTTTCTTTTTAGACATATAAATATATCACTCCTTTGTAGTAAACAAGTTTTATTATTTAAACTGTCTACTACAAAGGGAGCATTTCATTCCATCTCGTCCCTTCTGTTTTTCATTACTCAACCATCTAAGAGAAATACAATAGTTTAGTGTCTTTTTATTTAATACTTATTTAATAATTTAAAGGGGAAGAACCATTGATTTATATGTAAATGTATAGTATTATGAACAAGAGAACAATATGTTCATATGTACGCGGAGGTGTCTAAATGCCTAAAGGCTTTAGCAAAGATGAAATGCATGCTATTAAAGCAAAACTTATCATAAAAGGAAAAGAACTTATTTCCAAATATGGATATAAAAAATTCGGCATAAGGGACTTAACTGCAGAAGTTGGAATTGCGAATGGAATGTTTTATAAATTCTTTTCTTCTAAAGAGGATTTTTTCTACTTCATTGTCAATGAAGAAAAAGAGGTTATACGGAAAAAAATCAATGTAGGTTTATTGAAATACAAAAATGAGCCAATAAATGCCCTTAAGAGTTTTTATTTGATTATCATGACAGAACTCCATTCAAACCCAATAATGGAAGCAATACTTCTTAAAAATGAGTATTCACCTATAGTCAGTAAAATGACTGAGGAAGAACTTTTAGAAGAAAGGGAAAAGTCCCTACAGCCCATCATGGACCTAGCTAATTACTGGCAAGAAAATGGTTTAGTAAAAGAAGACATAGATATTAATATTGTTTTCGCATCACTAAGATCATTAGTAATGTTATGGTTTCACAGAAAAGAAATAGGTGAAGATACGTATCCACAAGTTATAGATTTTTTGATAGAGCGGATTTGTGAGCACGTAAAGTTACAGGG
The DNA here is from genome assembly GCF_009362815.1 of Alkalibaculum sporogenes. Taxonomy (GTDB): domain Bacteria; phylum Bacillota; class Clostridia; order Eubacteriales; family Alkalibacteraceae; genus Alkalibaculum_A; species Alkalibaculum_A sporogenes. Next base: position 4,088 of record NZ_WHNX01000048.1, read on the forward strand.
GGATGTGATATGAATAAATTGCTATCTGATTGTATTGAAGATTTAGGAGTTAACATATTTAAACTACTAAATAGAAAAGAATCAAACCCTAATATATTCCACAACTACTGCCTATTAGATGCCCCAGTTGAATTGGACCAAAAAGTGAAAGTGTTCAAAAAATGTGAAACATATAATCAACCAGAACTAGTGGGTACTACGATAATATCTGATCTAAATATCAACACCTATAAGTTGTTATCTAAACATAGACCTATTCTAATTCTGGAGGACTTAAATAAAAAAAATCAAATAAATAATAATATATACTTTGACGAAATCAGTGGAAAAGACAGTAAATGTAAGGAAAGGGGATGCCTAATCTACCTCCACGGTTTTTCCGAGAGGAGCTATGATAATGAAATTAAGTTTCTTTTTAAAAAACTTCTGAAAGAGGTGCCAGGGCTAAAGGTTTTAGCAGTACAATTGCCTTATCATATGAAAAGAAGCCCCGCGGGACAGCCATACTCAGGGAATTATATTTTTGACTCATGTCCGCTGGTAACAATAGATGGTTTTAGTCAAGGGGTTCATGATGTATCACAAGTAATATCCTATGCAAAAAAACATTACAAAAAAGTGATAGTTGGAGGTTTTAGTCTAGGAGGCCTTATTACTTCCTTTTTAGGCACTTGTGATGATAGAGCAGACCTATATATTATGGGACAAGCGGGAGCTAGTCTGCCGGAAACACTTGAGCACTTGCATGTTTGTCCGGGGTTAACTACAAAAAGAAAATCATGGATAAAGCAAGGATGGAACTTTCAAACACTATATACTCAACTGGAACTGATAAAATATAAGCCTGTAATACCTCCTGAAAAGGTAGTAAGTATAGCAGGTGCTTATGATAAGCTAATTACTTTAGAGAGGGTAAATACCCTTAGGGAATTCTATAAAAGTAAATTTAACATTACCTATAGATCAGGCCATATAGGGCTTTTAATTGAATGGAAAAATGTAATGAATCAAATTGTTATTATTATAAATAGGGTATTGGAGGGTGTGTAGATGTATGTTTCTAAGAAAGGAATGTTAGAAGATTTACCGGAGCTTGAGTTAATGGAATTTGGGGACTTTGTCGTTAAAAGGGACTATATAAAAAACTATGAAATAATAGATTTCCATTGTCACTTGTTCCAAGGACTGAAAGATGTATTTCCAAGGGTCCTACAAAAAGAAGACATTGATTTAGATTCGTCTCTTTTTGACAAAAGCTGTTTCCCTTTTTCCCTCAAACAGTTTGATATTAATGCCGTTTATTTTACAAGGTTTCCTGAGAAAGTGAGAAGTATCGATGGACTAAGGGCTAAAATAAAACTCATAACCGGTGGTTTTGTTTTAAAAAAAGCATCCCCAGAAAGGCTTATGAGAGATATGAAATTAAACAATATTTGCAAATCCTTAGTTTTACAAATTAGTGATCCTTACAAGAATTCCGCCGGGTGCATGGAAGAAATAGTCAAAGCTAATGAGCAGTTAATTACCTTTGGTTCAATACACCCTAAGGATAGAAATATTCAGAGTGAAATTCATAAGTATTTATCATTTGACATAAAAGGGTGGAAAGTCAACCCTCATGTAATGGGAGTGAATGTTGAAAGTAAAGAGTTTATAGAGCTAATAAAACAGCTTGCAATCACTGGACTACCTATACTTTCTTGTAGTGGGCTCGGGGCTCCTAAGTCAATGATAGGAACACTACTTTTTTCGAAAAAGCAAAGGGCAGAGCTTAATACACAAAGAATTGAATCTTTTTATAGTGTATTAAGAGAAATCCCTAACACTACCTTTATACTTGCACATGCTGGACTATATGAGGTAGATGAGCTTATTAAGCTACTGCAGTCTTTTCCAAATACTTATGCGGATATAAGTTGCCAGCCACCTAAAAGTATAAGGAGATTAATAGATGAACTAGGTTCTCAAAGATTGCTATTTGGAACAGACTATCCCTTTTTCAACCAATCATTTTCTATTGTATCTGTGCTAAGAGCCACGTCGAATGAGGCTGATAGGAGGAATATATTTTCAAAAAACGCACGGCATATATTAAACATGAAGAACTAGGAGAAATGTAAAACTTACCGTCTATTAATCTGGGACCCGGACGGGACTTATTGTTTGTTTTAAATTCGATACAGAAAGTCCCGTCCCTTTAGTTTCTGTAACTAAGTTAGGTAAATGGATACAAGGTAGTAAGAAATTTTTTATTCCTGTTAAAGTGCTATCTAAAATGTTTCGAGGTAAGTTTTTATACTACTTAAAGCGACTCTATAAAGAAGAAAAGTTAAAGTTCTATGGGAACAATGCTAGATATGAAGATGCTTCTACTTTTAATAAGCTAATAGATGAGTGTTATCACATTAACTGGTATAGCTATACGAAAAAGACATTTTCTCATCCATTGGCTGTCATCAAATATTTAGGTAGGTATACTAATCGCATTGCTATTTCTAACAATCGTATTGTTTCTATTAAAGGTGACGATGTGACCATTAAAGTGAAAGATTATAAAAATGACAATAAGGCTTCTTCTGTTACCTTAAAAGGCGTAGAATTTATCCGCCGTTTTCTAATGCATGTTCTTCCCAAAGGTTTTGTTAAGATCAGATATTATGGATTACTTGCTAACCGTAATAAAAAGACGAAGCTATCTCTCTGTAAATGTTTAACCAATACACCCTTAATAACAACTAAATTTAAAGGCCTTAGTACAATAGAAATCGTATCATTCATTGTTGGAAAAGATGTTACCCTATGTCCAGAGTGTAATATAGGACATCTGTTTTTGAAGAGTACCATACAATCAAGGGCATCACCTTGATTAAGCTTTTAACTAAATACCGATTATTCTAGCCTCTTTATTGGGGAGGGGGAAACTATATTCATTTTTCAGTAATTTATAGGAATTTGGTTCGTTGTTGTCCGTAAAATCTGTAAAGACAAAAGAAATATTGCTCTCACACTAAAAAGATGGGCTATTCAAATCCCATAGAAACAGCTGCCAGCGACTTCCTTCTTCACGGCAATCAAAAATTTTGCTCAAGATTTTTACTTGCTCGATATTAAGTAGCATAATACTTGTATCGAGCCTTTTACGCAAAACTTCCGATTGTCCTCTTAACTAACTGTCCCGTATGAGTCTTCTCTTATTATTTTCATTGGAAGCTGTGATTTTTATCCTATCTCCTTACCAACAGAAAATGCTTCGGCAACTTGTTCCCCAATACTATAGTAATTTCTACCATCAGGCGCAAATATTAAAGGTTTAATTTGCTCTATAATTGGTTGATTTTCTTGTATAGTATCATCGATTTTAACATTCATGACCTCGCCAATAAACTGAGTATGCAGGCCAAGTTCAGTAACTTGTATAATCTTACACTCTATATTTATTGGAAATTCACTTATATAAGGGGCATTAACAAATTCACTTTTTATCGGTGTAAGTCCGGTCTTTGTAAATTTATCTTCCAATTTCCCTGATGCTATGCCAAAATAATCAGCTTCTTTAACATAGTTTTCTGAAGGGATATTTATCGTGAAAGCATTACCTTCTATTAGGCTATCATAAGTATAAGTTGCTTTACGCAATGAAATTGCTACGCAGGGTGGTGATGAGCAGCAAATTCCTCCCCAAGCAGCAGTCATGGCATTTGGATTTCCTGCTTTATCATAAGTAGATACAACCAAAAGTGGGGTAGGATAGATCATAAGTTTAGCACCTAAATTTTTCTTCATTTATTTTACCTCCTAGATTATTTACCGCTCTCAGTTCTCAGTCAAAAAAATGCACGATTTCACTAAGGTGGCTCCTAGCACTTACGAAGTCGTTTATTTTATTCTCTTTGTCCGCATACCCGATAGCAATTCCGATAGCAATTTTAAGATTATCCGCGATTTTCAGTTCCCGTCGGAGGACATCTGGATAATGCACGAGGGTTATCGCAGGTATAGTGGAAAGTCCATGTTCAATTGCCGCTAGCATCAGGCTCTGAGAATATGCACCTATGTCATAAAGGGACCATTGGGACAGAACCTTGTTCATGCAAATATAAATGACAGCTGGTACGTTGAACATTGTACGATTGAGCAAACCGAACTGCTCTACGGCGTCGCCGCAGTCTCGCACCATGTCTGGATGAAGCTGTTGTTGACGTTTTTTTGCAGCTTCCGACCATTCAACAGGGCGAGGAGTTTCCGGTGTAGGAGTGGTTTTGTCTGCGTACTTTTCCTGATATCCACTTTTGATTCTATCCAATGTATCACCAGTGGCAATAAATACTTCCCATGGTTGTGAGTTTGCCCAAGAGGGTGTGCGGGCTGCGGCCTCCAAAACAGCGGTCAGTTTTTCATTCTCAACCTGGTTGGGGAGAAATGCTCTTGTCGAATGTCTTGCGTTAAGCGCTTGGATTACGTTCATAATGAATACCTCCATTCATTTTTAGATTTTTTGGTCCAGTTTTTTGATAGATCTAGCTCTCTTGAAAGAAGCGACTTCTTCTTAATAGGATACTCCATTTCTCTTTGACCTCATTAGCATCATGTAGGATTTCTTTTTCCTATCAGCTTGAATTATTTGCCACTCTAGCTTGATTATAATTGAACGTCAAAATAAAATCAAATGCTAGATGTAAAACCTTCTTACACGACCATAAGCTTTAAAAAATGGGACGCCCACTTTGTGGTTACAGGCTTCTCAGGTATTATATCATTGTCAGCTTTGGCATTCTGGTTACTTATTGGTATTGAATTTATTATTCCTATATCTAAAAACTTAAAAAATCCTAAAAGGGATGTTCCCCTTGCAATGATTTTAGGGATTATTATATTGTTTGTTGTTCAAAGCTTAATCGGGATAGGTATGACGAACTACGTAACATTAGAAGAATTGGCTTCTAGCGAGGTACCTCATATGATATTTGCCCAAAACTTGCTATGGGATGTAGGGATGTATTGGATGACTATCGTAACAATTCTTGCGGCTATGAGTACCATCAATACGGTTTTAGGAAGTGTATCTAGAATTCTCAGTGGTATGGCAGAGGCTGGAATGATGCCAAATATCTTTAATAAGAAAAATAATAATGGTACGCCAATTGCTGGGCTGGTGCTTATGGTTACTGCAATATCTCTTATATTAATTACTGGATTTGTTAATAGTTCTGGTTTAGTTACTCTTTTATTAGCGGCTTCTTGTTTCTGGATTGCTTCTTATATTCTTGTAAACATTAGTGTTCTAGTATTAAGAAAGAGATATCCTAATGCAGAGGGTTGCAACAAAAAACTTGTATTTTATGGAATTCCACAAATACTAGGCATCCTAGGAAATGTGTTTATGATTTGGAATATTGCTGAAGGTACTGAACGAATCTTTATTTACAAAATATTCTTTGCATTATTGACGGTTATAATATATTTAAAAATAAATATGTAAAATAGTATAAGAAAATAAAATAAGGATAGATTGAAAATACCATAACCCTACAAAACTGTGCAAGAATAGTCGGATATATGAGTTTCGTTCCTGTTATTCTATTGATGAGAGGAGGTTAGATATATGGATTCACTACAAAAAATGAACGAGGCATTAAGCTATATCGAAGATAACATTACTGATGAAATTGACTACAAAGAAATTGCTAGATTAGCTTTATGTACTGAATATCATTTTCAGAGGATGTTTTCCTTCTTAGCAGGTGTTACCCTTGCAGAATATGTTCGACACAGACGACTTACACTTGCAGCTTTTGAAATCAATAATAGTAATGTCAGGATTATTGATATAGCTGTTAAATATGGTTACAGTTCAGCAGACTCTTTTACAAGAGCATTTCAAAATTTGCACGGAATAACACCAACAGAAGCAAGAGAAAACGGAAAATCATTAAAAGCTTATCCTAGAATGATCTTCCAATTAACAATAATAGGAGGTAGTGAGATGAACTATCGGATAGAACAAAAAGACACAACTTCACCAACACTTAAAAGTGAAATATGGATACCCGTTGTCAAAAAGTATTAGCTATCATTTTTTACTTGAAGTCAAATATGAACATTAATCCTTTGTAAGCCAATGAAAAAAGGGTACTTAAAGTAATAGTTTAAGTATCCTTTTTTTAAGGCAATGCTTTTGGAGATAAAATATAACTAAGTGTAATCTCTAAGGTAAAATAGATAAATTTATTTGTCGTGCCAGATTTTCCACCTATAATATTAAATCCATTTTGATGTACTTCATGAAGCTTTGTGCACTATATATTGTAAAATAATACCATTAGGATGATCTAGTGTGGAAGTAGTGATAAAGGTTTTCTTGAATTTGTGTCCAAGCTCATATGTATAAATGTTATTATGGACGGAGAGTAAAATAAGTTAAAGTAATACATAAGTATAAAGCAAATAGCTGTAAAATATACATTGCATTTTACAGCTATTTTGCATTATACTAAAATAAAGGAGTTGATGGTTATGTCAAATATAAAACCCGTTTCAGATTTAAGAAATTATAATGATGTGTTAAAAGCATGCCAGATTGAATCTCCTGTCTTCCTAACTAAAAAAGGTAGAGGGAAATATGTACTCTTAGATATTGAAGACTTTGAAAAAATGAAGGCTTCATTGAGATTACTTGCTCACTTAGAAGAAGGTGAAAAATCTGCAAGAGTAGAAGGATGGTTTTCTACTGAAGATATTGAAGAAGCATTAGGTACTTTAGATGTATAAAATACAGTATTCACCTAGAGCAAAAGAAGATCTATTAAAGATTAAGCAGTATATTGTTAATGAGTTTGATAAAGAAATTGCTGCAATTAAAGTAAAGAATATAATAACAAAGATTAAGAACCTAGGAGAATATCCATTAATGGGACGCCCACTTTCAAATATGATTGATGTATCAACTGAATACATGTATTTAGTCATTGATAAGAACTATGTATTTTATAGGAATGAAGATAAGTGTGTTAATATTATTCGTGTCTTAGACACAAGACACGATTATATGCGTGCATTATTTCATATTAGAGAAGTTGAAGAATAATCAAAATTATTTATAATAGAAAACAAACTTTTTTCATGCGGGCAATGTTTTCTTTTCAATAGTTATCTATGATAATATATTAATACCACATTGACTAAAACACCTCAACTTAAAATTTAAAAATTAATCTATATGAAATTTTCTTTTATCTCGCCTACAAATGATTTGGGCTAAATTCCTTCCACTTTGAAATACATTTGGTACGCCACCACCAGGCTCTACCCATTGACCAATCATAAAGAAGTTTTTTAATCCTGGCAATTCTTTTTTAAAGGGATTAGACTTGAATATATTTTCATTAGCCCAACCTTGCACCGAACCTTTCCAGCTGCCAGTGTATCTTATATAGGTTGCAGGTGTGGTTACATCTATCATATCAATATTATCTTCTATACCACCAATTCTTTTTTCAAGTATGCTTATTAATCCTTCTGAAATCTTTTTCTTTTCAATTTGGTATTTAGTATAATCTAAGTCTCTTAACGCCGACCAATACTCTCCGTTCTTAGTATCTAATTGAGCAATCAATAAAGTCTTGTTACGTGGTACTAATGCATCTAAATCATTATAGAACATTATCTCTAGGGAGTTATATAGACTTCCATCACTGATTATATAAGGGGATAGCAAGATAATTTTTACTGTACGGGGCATATCTTTAAATGTTTTGTTAACACCTAAAGAAATCTGTATCTTTGAGGGATTTAAGTTTGCATTACTATATTCTTTTTTAATTGTTTCACTTATGTACTTTCCATCAAGAAAATCATAAATTGCAGTTTTACCATCAGTTGCAGAAACAATAATATCAGCATAGTGCTTATCGCCATTCTCTAGAAGAATTCCAACGGCCTTATTATCTTCGACTATAGCTTTACTAACTCTTTTTTTATAGTATATCTTCCCACCACAGTGCAAATATTTTTTCTCGAAAAGCTTTGAAAATTTAAGTGAACCGATAATTGGATATCCGCAACGTTTCAAGTCCATCTCGGACAATACAAACATTTCAAATAGTATTGGTGATGCAAAATGTTTGACTACATCTTGCATCAGTGGATTTTGAAAAGAATTTGCGAAATCTTGTGACGACATACTAATCCATTTTTTCATGACAGCAAGTAGAGGAAATGCTCTTAGCATTTTAATTTTGCCTAGAAGGTTAAAAAATTCTTTTGGCTTATGGTATGACATTTGAATAGATTGCAATTTCCTTATATCTCCGATAAATTCGTCAATTATATCCTTGTCATCCGGAGCTAACTCTATCATGCTTTTGCGTAACGTATCCAAATTAGAATATTGTGTAAAACTCGTTCCTTCTTCAAAGAGATATAAATGTTTAATATCAGCATCTATAAACTTTAACTTATCCATATCAATTAACTCATTCCAAAGCTTGTAAAGTGGATGAGTAGGTGCTGAACCTAAAAGACCGTGAATACATCCTTCTATTAAGTAATCTTTTCTCTTCCAAGCAGTACATAAACCTCCAGGAGTATCATGAGCCTCAAATATTTCTGTATTGTATCCATTCATTTGAAGATAACAGCCTGCCGTCAATCCAGCAAGCCCTGCACCAATAATAATAACCTTTTTCTTATTCATAATGAATTTCCCTCATTTCTAAGTTATACATTTTACATTATATCCAATTTATCTATATCTACCTCAACCTCTGTATTATACAACTCTAGCTACTTTATTGCCTCCCAAGAATATTATTGAATTATGGATGTATTATGTGTTTATGCTTTATCATAATAAGTACAAAAGATAATAGAAAGTAGAAAGGCCGAATATAAGAATAACAAGAGTAAAAATAATATAGTGTGACTTTTTCATATCAATCTTTTTTAATAAATTAATGTTAGTAAATATCAGTATTAAAAAATATATCCCACTAATAGTGATAGATAGGATCAATAATAACAAAAGTATACCTTCATCTAGTGTGGGATCAATGATCCAGCTTAAAGCATCAGCAATATATATAAAACTCATAATCAATAGGGCTAATACAAAAAATGATAAGGCCCCTAAAACTAAATTTAATATACAAGCTAACCAAAAGTATTTATTCATTTTTTTCTCCTTATTTGTATAATCTGTCTACTTTCTTTAGAAATTATCTAGTAATTCCGCTTCCTCAACTATATTTGAAATTTTGTTGATTTACGATCTATAATAAATAGTCTATTATTCTATTCAGGTCATTATAAACACTTTTTTCTGTAATATCCCCATTTCCAGAAAAGTATAATGTTAATAAGCCATGAACTGAATATATTAGTGTTTTCCCTACAACTTCTATATCTTTATCCTTCAATATTCCTTCTAGTACAAACCCGTTTAAAACAGACATCATCATTGCTTCATAGTTCGGTTCAGTCTTACGATCATCATCATTTTTAGTTGGTTGAGTTACCTTGTGAAAATAGAAAAACTTAAATATATTTGGGTACTCAAAAAAATATCTTATATAGGTTCCAAACAAACTCTTTAAGCCATCCTTAATGTTTTCGTTTTCTACTATGTCTTTTTTTAATTCCACTAGATCATTAATCATTAATAATTTAACTTCCCATAATAATTCATTTATATCTTTAAAATAGTTATATAAAGTTGTATAAGAATATCCAGCTTTCTCAGCAACTTTTCTAATAGAAATGCTTTCAATTCCTTCAATTATTATCATTTCTTTTGTTGCATTATGGAAATATGCCTTTACTCTTTGTTTTTTTAGTGTTTGTTTATCATCGACAACTATTTCTTTCACTATTTTCCTCCAAATTAACATTAGTATAAATTTATTAACACTATAAGTAAATATTAACACTGTTGCACTTTAATAGTCAAGTATGATTTTCTTGATTAAAACTGCTTAGGATTTCAAGTTCAAGTATAGGTAAAACATTAAAGACGTGACTTTTTGTAGCAATCTGAAATATTAATACATATAATATATAAACTCAAAAATTGACAGTTTCTACATAATAAATAAAAAATATAGGACATTATAAATGATAACATAAGAATGTCGAAAAGTGATTACTTAAGAATGTATGATAAGTAGCATTAAGATATAATTATCTCTTAGACTAAGGAGGTAATTATGCTAATAAAATGCGACATATACACAAATATAGAGA